>CALLHZ010000077.1 GCA_938009115.1 uncultured Clostridia bacterium | reverse complement strand
CAGGTCAAATCAAAGGGCACCGGGTATTATGTGGCCAGTCGGGAATTTGAGCTGCCGGAAGTCAAGCTCCTGGTGGACAGCGTCCAATCCTCCAAATTCATTACCCAGAAAAAGACCGAGGCATTGATCCGGAAAATCGAAAAGCTGACCAGCATCCACGAGGCCAAGCTGCTTCATCGCCAGGTATTTGTGCAAAACAGGGTCAAATCCATGAACGAGAGCGTCTACTACAACGTGGACGAAATCTCCAGCGGCATTGTCCAGAACAGAAGGATACGGTTCAAATATTTTCACTATACGGTCAAAAAGGAAAAGGAATTCCGCAGAAACGGCAGCTATTATGAGGCCAGTCCTTTTGCCATGGTGTGGGACGATGAGAATTACTACCTGATCGCCTATGATACGGCGGAAAAAATGATCAGGCATTACAGGGTGGATAAGATGAATGATATATCCCTTACCGGAGAAGCCCGGGAGGGATTGGATGCTTTTGAGGCGTTGGACGTGGCCGCTTACGGCAAAAGGGTTTTCAGCATGTACGCCGGTCAGGAATGTGTTGTGCGGCTGCTTTTTGCCAACGATCTTGCCGGTGTGGTGATCGACCGTTTCGGCCGTGATGTGACGCTCTGTGCCGTGGACAGCGGGCATTTTACGGTCAGTGTCCCTGTAGAGATCAGTCCGCAGTTTTTCGGCTGGATCTTCGCTTTGGGCCGCGATGTGCGGCTCCTGGCTCCGGATACGGTCGTAGCCCAATACCGTGAGCATCTGGAAGGCGTGCGGAAGCTATATTAAGGGCTGTCCGGCGGAAAGTCCGGTTTAACGGACCTTCGCTGTGTTAAAATCATCATGACAAGATATCTTTATTGTGGTGATCGGAGGGCGTTATGGCTTCTCATTCCAATGGCTGTGGACTTCTTGCCGCACTTTTGCTCGCACCCCTTTATCTGTTTGGCATATTCTTGTGGATCGTTCTGCTGCCGCTGCGGTTCCTGTTCTCTCCTTACTTCCTTGCAGGAGCGGCTGCAGGCTTTTCGCAGGGGCTTAGAAAATGGATGAAAGAAATATAAAAGAATCGAAAAAAGAAAGGGCAATCAGCTATGGCACAATTGTATTATCGCTACAGCACCATGAATGCGGGCAAATCCATCGAATTGATCAAGGTGGCTTACAACTATGAGGAGCGGGGTAAGAATGTTCTGGTTTTAGTCCCTTCCATCGACAACCGGTACGGCGCCGGGCGCATCACCTCCAGGATCGGTATTTCCAGAGAAGCGGTCATGATCGACGAGAGGACCAGCGTGCTCGGCTTGTATCGGGAGGCATGTAAAGATAAAACCATCCATTGTGTGCTGGTGGACGAATGTCAGTTCCTGAAGAAGCAGCATATCCTGGACCTGGTCAGCATCGTGGACGAATATGATACGCCGGTGCTGGCATACGGCCTGAAAAATGATTTCAGGAACGAACTGTTCGAGGGATCATATTATATGCTGGTCTATGCGGACAAGATCGAAGAGATCAAAACCATTTGCCACTGCGGACGAAAAGCAACGATGGTGGCCAGGGTCGTGGACGGGAAAATGGTGCGCTCCGGAGAGCAGATCGTCATCGGCGGCAACGACATGTACGTGTCGCTTTGCAGAAAGCATTACCAGCTTGAGGATATCGGCGAGGCGTAGATCCCCTGAAAGCTGTCCCTGCTTTTCAATTCCTGCTGGACCCCGTTCAATACAGCATGCTTGTTGCGGCTCCACTGCGGTGCGATCAATTCATCCCCGGGCGCATCTCCTGTCAATCGGTGGATGGTGATATCCTGGGGCAGCCGTTCCAGGACGTCTGCAACAAGCTTGATGTAAGCTTCCATCTCAAAGGTTTGGAATGTATGAGGATACAGGTCTGCGAGGCCTGTATTTTTCAGTATGTAGAGCATATGCAGCTTTATGCCGAAGGGATGAAAAGACGCAGCGTAGTCTGCGCTGGCCAACATATCCCGCCTGCTTTCGCCCGGCAGACCCAGGATCAGATGGATCACGGTTTTGATCCCCAGGGCTGAAAGGCGGTCCATCGCTTCGGCGAAAGCAGCGTTTTCATAACAGCGGTTCATGGCTTTGGCGGTGTCCTCGCGGCAGGTTTGCAGGCCCAGTTCCACCCACAAATATGTTTTCCCGTTGAACTCGGCAAGAAGCTCCAGCACTTCCGGAGGCAGACAATCGGGCCGGGTCGCCACAGCCAGTCCTACGACGCCCGGACAGCCCAGCGCTTCTTCCCAGAGGCGCCGCAGCGTTTCCACCGGCGCATAGGTGTTCGTGTGGCTTTGAAAATAAGCGATATATGCACTGTTCGGCCATTTTCGGCTGAGCAGGACGATCTGGCTGTCCGGCGTTCCCGCATAGCGGCCGCTGCCGTCGGAGGAACAGAAAAGACAGCCACCGGTACCTGCGGAGCCGTCCCGGTTGGGGCAGGTAAAGCCGGCTTCCAAAGACAGTTTTGCCACACGTCGGCCGAACTCTTTTTTCAGGACGGGACCAAGGGCATTATAGCGTATGGAGCCGAAAGGATTTTCTTTGTTCATTCATACCTCCGCCGTCAGCCGGATGACAACAAGTGCGAATCATGGTATAATTTTATGTCTTTAAGGAGTGAAAATGTCCCTTGCCGATCCTCAAAAAAGAATACTGCTCCACAGCTGCTGCGGTCCCTGTTCCACAGCTGTGATACACCGGTTGATCCCTGATTACAGCATGACGGTGTTTTTTTATAATCCCAATATCACGGATCCTGCAGAGTATGACCTTCGCAGATCCGAGCAACTTCGCTTTCTCAAAGAGTTCAGTGAGAGGGAAGGGGTTCGCATCGGCTGGATCGAAGGTCCTTATGACCCCGATGTTTATTATAGTGCAGTACACGGGCTGGAGCAAGAACCCGAAGGAGGAGCTCGCTGCCGCCGCTGTTTTGAACTGCGCCTTCGGGAGACGGCCCGTTTGGCTGCGAAAAAGGGATTCGACTGCTTCGATACCACGCTTACAGTCAGTCCTCATAAAAATGCCGATGTGATCCTGGCGCTTGGAAAAGCGTTGGCGCAGGAATGCCAGGTGCCCTATCAGGCTGGAAACTACAAAAAAGCTGACGGTTACAAGCAATCTTTGGATCTTTCCCGGCAATATGGCTTGTATCGCCAGAACTACTGCGGCTGCTGTTTTTCCCGGAGAGAGCCATGAAGTACGTCGATCTCATCGTGGACAACAATACCAACGCTACCGACGGGCCCTACACTTATGCCTGTGCGGATGACGATATCGCGCCCGGCCGCCGGGTACGGGTCCCGTTTGCCCGGGGAAACCGGTTGACAGACGGCTATGTGGTCGCTGTGCGCGATCATCTGCCCTGCGGAATGAAAAACATCAAGGAAGTGTCGCAGGTCGACGCCAAAGTGTGTTTGACGCCGGAAGAACTGGAGACGGCTTTGTGGCTCCGGAGCCGGACGCTGTGCCGCTATATCGAGGCGGTCAAAATGTTCGTTCCCGACGATACGGAGGTCCTTGGCAGGGTCAAAGATCCTTTTGCCGGAATAGAGCTGTCCCCGTCGTTTCCGGAAAGACTCACCGCTGAGCAAACCGCCGCCTTCGGTCAGGTGTCCGAGGTTCTGGACCGCCGTGAGCATAAGGTCTTTCTGCTGTTCGGCATCACCAGCTCGGGCAAGACGGAGATTTATCTTCAGTCGATGCAGCGGGTGTTGGATCAAGGCCGCCAGGGGATCATAATGGTTCCCGAGATCGCCTTGACACCCCAGTTGATCCGCCGGTTTATGAACCGCTTCGGCAAAGATAAAGTGGCAGTCATTCACAGCCGCCTTACCAGAAAACAGCGGGCTGCAGAATATGAAAAGATCCGGAACGGCACTGCGCCTGTTGTGATCGGAGCCCGTTCGGCAGTCTTTGCGCCGCTGAGGGATATCGGCCTGATCGTGCTGGACGAAGCGCATGAGACCTCTTATAAGTCGGACAAGAGCCCGAAGTACGATACTCTGGAGGTGGCCGTAAGGCGAGGCATGTCTCACGGCGCCGTTGTGATCGCGGGCAGCGCCACACCGTCGCTGTCGGACTATTACCGGAGCGAAAAAGGCCTGTTCACCCGGCTGGAGCTGACGGCGCGCTACAATGAAACGCCGATGCCGCAGGTACACATCGCCGACATGTGCGATGAAATCCGAAGCGGGAACCGCAGCATATTTTCCGGGGCGCTGGCGGACGGCATTGCCGAAAGCCTGGCCCAGGACCGGCAGGTCATCCTCTTTCTGAACCGGCGGGGCTATGCTTCCTTTGTATCCTGCAGAGAATGCGGACATGTGGTCCGCTGTGGGGAATGCGGTATTTCCATGCCCTATCACAAGGACCGGAATGCCTGCGTTTGTCATTACTGCGGCCGGACCGAACCGCTGCCGGCACTGTGCCCGGAATGCGGCGGAAAGACGATACGGAGTTTCGGCGCGGGAACGCAGCAGGTGGAAGAAAAAGTACGCGAACTGTTTCCGGCGGCAAGGACGGCGCGGCTGGATCTGGATTCGACGAAACGGAAGGGGGCGATGGAAGCTATCCTGACGGCTTTTGAAAAACACAAGACCGATATCCTCATCGGAACGCAGTTGGTGGCGAAAGGATTGGACGTGGCCAATGTGGGACTGGTAGGGATCGTCAGCGCCGATGTGACGCTGAATATACCGGATTTTCGCAGCGCGGAACGGACGTTTCAGCTTGTCACCCAGGCTGCGGGACGATCCGGGCGGGGCGATCGGATCGGGCAGGTCGTGATCCAGACTTATACACCCGGCCACGAAGCTATCCGCTGCGCAGCCGGGCATGACTACGGAGCTTTTTACCGGACGGAGATCCGGCTGCGGGAACAGATCCAATACCCGCCCTTCTGCGATCTTTTTCAATTGATCCTGGCCGACGAAGACGAGGGCAAGGCCGCGGAGCTGGCCGAGCGTTGCGCCCGCTGGATCAGAAGAAAGACGGCAGGAGGCCTGACGGTTTTAGGGCCGGGTCCGGCGCCGCTGGTCCGGGCGGATGGCGCCTACCGCTATCAGATCCTTGTCAAATCGCCGGAAGGGCAGCGCAAAGGCACCTCGGAAATGCTGCTGGAACTGAAGCGGATCTACACATCGGAAAAAGAGGCGACATCCCTGTTGACGATGGATGTCAACCCCTATTCATTCTTATAAAGGGAGGAATTATGGCACTGAGAAATATCGTAACCGAAGGCGATGACGTTCTGCGGAAGCGCGCCAGGGAAGTGACGGAGGTCAATGACAGGGTCCGGGAGATCACCGAAGACATGGTGCAGACCATGCGGGCCGAGTCCGGCCTCGGGCTGGCGGCCCCTCAGGTGGGTGTTCTGCGGCGCATCATCGTTGTGGAGGTGGCCGGTCAGCTGTATCAGCTGATCAATCCGGAAATCATCGAGACGGAGGGCGAGCAGTTCGAAGAGGAGGGCTGTCTGTCGGTTCCGGGCTTGGTTGGGCGTGTGCGACGGCCTCAATATGTCCGGATCAAAGGGCTGTCTCCTCAGGGCGACCCCGTGGAATATGAGGGGGAAGGCCTGCTGGCGGTCGCATTCTGTCACGAGTGCGATCATCTCGACGGCGTATTGTATACGGACAAGGCGGAACAAGTGCACAGCGCTTCGGAAGATGATGAGGAAGAGCAGGAATGAAGATCGTCTACATGGGGACGCCGGATTTTGCGGTACCGGCGCTGACAGCTCTTTGCGACGCCGGGTATGAAGTTTCTCTTGTAGTCACCAAGGCGGACCGGCCCCGGGACCGGGGAAAGAAGCTGCAGAGCTGTCCGGTCAAGCTGGAGGCATTGAGAAGAGGACTCCAGGTCGCAAGCCCGGAAAAGCTGAAGGGCAACGAGGAATTCATGGCTTTGCTTCACCAGGCTGCTCCGGCCCTTATTGTGGTTGCTGCGTACGGGAAAATACTCCCGCCGGAGATCCTGGACCTTCCCCGGTTGGGCTGTGTCAACATCCATGGTTCGCTGCTGCCGGCCTACCGCGGCGCGGCGCCGATCCATCGGGCTGTTGCCAACGGTTGCTGCGAAACCGGTGTGACCCTAATGTACATGGCGCCGGAAATGGACGCCGGCGACATCATTGCCACCGCCTGTACGGCAGTGGACCATAAAACGACGGGAGAGCTTCACGAAGAGCTGGCCCGGCTGGGCGCCGATCTGCTGATCCGCACGCTGCCGGCCATTCTGGATGGAACCGCGCCGCGTATGCCTCAGGATCCGGCGGCTGTGACCTATGCCCCCATGGTATCAAAGGAAGATGCCCGGATCGATTTTACCCGTTCGGCAGAAGAGATCTGCGCGCTGGTGCGCGGCATGCATTCCTGGCCCTGCGCCTGGACTTGCATGGGAGGGCAGGCGATGAAGGTCCATGAAGCGCTCCCGGGACCTTTTTCTTCAGACGCTGAGCCCGGAACGATACTCCGTGCGGATCGCGACGGGATCGCCGTATCCTGCGGCGGCGGCAGCGTCATCCTGAAACGCATTCAGATGCCGGGGAAAAAACCCTTGGATGCAGGAGTCTATCTTTTGGGAAACAAAATTGAAATAGGGACAGTTTTAAGGTACAATAACTGTCAGTGAATCATGTCATGATTCACGGAAAGGGGATATCAAATGGGATACTATTCTTCAATGATCGTATTGATACCTGCCATCCTGTTTGCGATGTACGCTCAGGGGAAAGTGGCGACTGCTTACAGGCGGTATGCCAATGTGCGCAACACCTCCGGCCTCACCGGAGCCCAGGTCGCCCGTCTCATACTGGACGCCAACGGCTTGTCTGATGTGCCGATCAATCGGATCGCGGGCAATCTGACCGACAATTATAATCCGCTGCAGCGGACCATGAATCTTTCCGAGGCGGTGTATGGCACGCCTTCTGTGGCTTCCATCAGCATTGCCGCCCACGAGGCCGGCCATGCGATCCAGCACAGCACTTCCTATGCGCCGCTCAAGTTTCGCAATGCCATCGTGCCTGTGGTGAATCTCGGATCCATGGCTGCCTGGCCCTTGCTGTTCATCGGCCTGATCATCGGTTCCGGCACGGGGGATCTGCTCTTCAATCTGGGCGTCATCCTCTTCATGGGAGTCGTGGTTTTTCATGTTGTAACGCTTCCGGTGGAACTGGACGCAAGCAGGCGGGCCATCGCTCAACTGGTGTCTGTCGGCGCTGTTTCCAATGAGCAGGAAGCCGATGCGGCTCAGAAGGTGCTGAGTGCCGCAGCGCTCACTTACATTGCTGCCCTGGCCATGGCCGTAGCCAATCTGCTGCGGATATTTCTGATGCGGCGCGACTGAGCAATGGCAGACCAGGATCGCCATGCGGCATATCTGATATTGAGAGAGATACAGTCCAAGGGGGCTTATTCGAACCTTGCCGTCAACCGGTATGTTCAGGATCCTGCGGTCCGGTCCCCTGGCTTTGTGCGGGAGCTTGTCTATGGTGTTCTTCGGAATCAGATTTTTCTGGACTACAACATCGGCCGGCTGCTGAAGGATCCGAAGATCCGAATGAAACCCGGTCTTCGGATATTGCTGCGAATGGGGCTGTATCAGTTGCTGTGGATGGACGGCGTCACCGACTACGGGACGGTGGATGAAACTGTAAAGCTGGCAGGCCGGTTTTTTAAAGGCCAGCGCGGATTCGTCAACGGATTGCTTCGGACGTTTATCCGAAACGGAAAGGCCACTGTTTTGCCCGATCCGGCTGAGGAGACCGCATACTTGTCTGTGCGGTATTCCTGCCATCCTGATATTATTGATATGTGGAAAACGGCTTATGGCGCGGAAATGACCCTTGAACTGTTGGAAGCAAATCAGACTGTCCCGACCTTGAGCCTGCGGACGAACCTGCTTAGGAACACTCGGGACGCATTGATGCGGGCGCTGGCAGACGAAGGCCATGCTCCGGAAGCGGGTACGTTGACAGAGACCGCTGTCCATCTTTCCGGTGGCGATATTCTCACAGGGCAGCTTTACCGCGACGGTTTTTTTTCCGTCCAGGATGAAAGCTCGCAGTTGGCCGTGAAGCTTCTGGATCCAAGACCCGGCGAGGTGTTGGCGGATATTTGCGCGGCGCCCGGAGGCAAATCCTGTGCGGCAGCTGAACGAATGGGGAACCAGGGCTGTGTGTATGCCCGGGACTTGTATCCGGAAAAGTTGTCTCAGGTTCGGGAAGAAGCCTGTCGCTTGGGCATTTCCGTGATCCGGCCCGTTGCGGCAGACGGTACGGTATACGACCCTGGGATGGATTCCGTGGCTGACGCAGTCTGGGTCGACGCTCCCTGCAGCGGTCTTGGCGTGATCCGCAGAAAGCCGGAGATCAAGCTTCAATCTTGCGGAGAGAAAATCAAAACGCTGAGCCGGATCCAATCCGAGTTGCTTTCGGTGTCATGCAGATACGTAAAAAACGGCGGGCGGCTGCTCTACAGTACTTGCACTGTCAGCCCTTTGGAAAACGAAAAGGTCACAGACATGTTTCTCGCATCGCATCCGGTGTTCGCGAAGGAAAAACAGCTCCAGCTGCTGCCTTCCACCCACGGAACCGATGGTTTCTATATCTGTCTGATGAGGAGGCAGAATGATTAGCGTAGGATTCAAAACCGACAGAGGGGTGCGCCGGGAAGGGAACGAAGATGCCTTGTTCGTGCTCCCCCAGCAGCAGCTTTATATCGTTGCGGACGGCGTAGGCGGTCACAATTCCGGTGAACTGGCCAGCCGCATGGCCGTAGGGTATATCGCTCAGTACGTAGCGCTGCATCCGCTGTCGGATGTCAACGGGAAATCCAACCTTCGCAGATATTTTGAGAAATGCTTTGCGGGGGCCAACGAATTGATTTATAAAAAAGCCCAACGAGAAGGAGAAAACGAAGGAATGGCCACAACGGCAGTCCTTTGTTACCTCAAGGAGGGCGTTGCCTATGTGGTGAACGTGGGCGACAGCCGGGCGTATTTGATACGGAAAGACGGGATCCGGCAGATCACAGAGGATCACACTTGTGTGCAATCCCTGATCAAGTCCGGGTTGCTCACGAAAGAGCAGGCTATGGCGCACCCGGACCGGAACATGATCACCCGCGCCATCGGCGGCGAGCCCGATGTGATGCCGGACTTTTTCCGGTTTGACACCTTTCCGGGCGACATCATCCTGCTCTGTACGGACGGGCTCCACGGAGAATTGGAATCGGAGCGGATTTTTGAACTGAGCAAAAGCGCCCAAACGATGCATCGCCTGGCTACAGAATTGGTAGATGAAGCAAATCAGCGAGGCGGGAAAGACAACATCTCCGTCATCTGCATCAAGATACAGTAACGGGAGGAACGATGCATGGGTAGCAGAATACTGGCCGGCAGATACGAATTGGCAGGAAAGATCGGCGAAGGCGGAATGGCCGTTGTCTTCAAAGCAAGAGACAGGCTGTTGAACCGTCAGGTCGCCATCAAGATCCTGAAGCCGGAGTTTACGAAAGACCTGGTATTTATCGAAAGCTTCCGGAGGGAATCCCAGACGGCGGCAGGGTTGGTTCATCCCAATATCGTCAATGTCTACGATGTTGGCAAAGAAGGGAATATTTATTATATCGTCATGGAACTGATCGACGGGAAGCCGTTGTCCCAGATCATCAAGGAAGAGGGGCCATTGGATCCCCGCCGGGCCGCGACGATCACCCGGCAGGTGGCCTCGGCCCTGGCTGCCGCCCACAAGCATCAGCTGATTCATCGCGACGTTAAGCCCCACAATATCATGCTCACGGCGGAAGGGGTGGCAAAGATCACGGATTTTGGCATCGCAAAAGCCATCTCCACCGGCACGCTTGTGGGTTCTCAGCAAGAGGCCGTCATGGGATCGGTCCACTATTTTTCGCCTGAGCAAGCCCGGGGAGGCTATGTGGACGAGAAGTCCGACATTTACGCTTTGGGGATCGTTTTATATGAGATGCTGACCGGAAAAGTTCCTTTTGACGGAGAAAACGCCGTGGCTGTGGCAGTCAAGCACATGAATGAAGCCATGCTGCCGCCTTCCAGGCATAATCCTGATATTCCCGCGGATCTGGAAGAGATCGTCATGCGGGCGACCAGCAAACTGCAGATCAACCGTTATAAAAGCGCCGAAGAAATGATCACTGCGTTGAATTTCGTCAAATATTCCAAGCCGGTAGCCGGACTGGCGGGGGACAACGGCCGCAGCGCGATGTCCGTTCCGCCGGCGAACGGGCTATCCGCAGCAGGAGACCAGAAGACAGGGGAGGGTACGGCCATCAAACATACAGCAGGGCAGAGCGGAAAGAAAAAGAGTAAAAAGAAGGTGGTGTTCCACCCCGAAAAACTGGCGGTCATCGTGCTGGCCCTGGCGCTGGCGATCCCGGCCAGCGGCATCATATACAAGGCGATCATGGGCGCTTCTGCTGCCGACGATGTCCAGGTGCCAGATCTGGTGGGCATGACTCAGGAAGAGGCCGCCGAGGCTTTGTCTCCTGCCGGTCTCCTTTTAGAGGTGGATATGGAACTGCCCAGCAACGTTTACGAAGAGGGCGAGATCATGTCCCAGACGCCGAAGGCGGAGGCTGTCGTGAAACCGGGGATCACCATCCGTGTAAACCTGAGCAAAGGGGAAGTGGACGGGAACGTGCCTTCCGTGGAGGGAAAGCCGCTGTCCGGCGCAAAATATATTTTGGAAACGTATGGGTATAAAACCGGAACTGTGACAGAAGTCAACAGCGAAGATGTTCCGGCAGGCATCGTCATATCCCAGAACCCCGCCAGGGGAACAACCCTGGCAAACGGGGGATCCGTCAACCTGCAGGTCAGCCTGGGCCCGGAATTCGGCGAATTCGAGGTCATCGACCTTCGTGGAAAACCGCTGGAAGAAGCCAAGCTGATTATCGAAAGCATGGGTTTGTCGCTGGGCGCCATCACTTATGTTGACAATCCTTCCGTGGAAGAGGACAGTGTCGTCTCTCATAGTCCCGGGCCCGGGACCACTGTTACGGAGCCCATCGAAGTGGATCTGGTGGTATCCAGAGCCGGCGCGGGAACTGAACCGGCTTTACCAGACGAAGAACCTGCGGAGGAGCAGAATTCCGTGGCCATCACATTGGATTTTTCGCTGGCGGACAAAGAGGAGTTTTTGCTGACTGTCAATGTGGCCGATGGCGTCTTTGACCCCCGGACACCCATCAATAAGGAGCCCAGAAGCAAATCTGACGGAACGGAAGTCATCAGTGTCAGCGGCGCCGGAAGGAACGGCACGGTAAAAGTCTGGTATGACAATGCGCTGGTATATGATCTTACGGTTGATTTTCTCAGCCGGGAAGTGGAGTAGATGACAGGGGTAATCGTAAAAGGCATTGGCGGGTTCTATTACGTGGAGACCGAAAGCGGGCTGCACGAGTGCCGGGCGCGGGGGATCCTGCGCAGGGGAGGGATGATCCCTGCAGTGGGGGATCGGGTGCGGATCGAATTTTCCGCAGACGGACAAGCGACGATCGACGAGATCCTGCCCCGTACCAATTCATTCCGACGGCCGCCGGTGGCCAACGTGGAAACCATGGTTCTGGTGATTGCCGCCAAAGACCCTGACCCGAACTTTTATCTGGCGGATTTGTTTGCGGTGACGGCGGAGCTGGCCGGAGCCCGTGTGCTGCTTTGTGTCAACAAAATAGATCTGGTTGACGCGCAGGCCCGGGGCAAAGTGGATGAAATCTATCGGGATGTTTACCCTGTACACTTTGTGAGCGGCAAGACCGGCGAAGGCATCGGCAGTCTCAAAGACGCTCTTCTGGGGACGCAAGCCGCCCTGGCAGGTCCTTCGGGCGCAGGAAAATCCACTCTCCTGAACCTGCTGATGGAAAGCGAAATAAACCCGACCGGCACGATCAGCACGAAAACAGCCCGGGGGCGCCATACGACGCGGCATACGGAGCTTTTTACAGGGAAGGGCCTGAAGCTGTTTGATACGCCTGGGTTTACATCCTATGACCCGGAGTTGATCGAGGAAGCTGCCTTGGCTCGCTGTTTTCCGGAGATCCAGGCGCACAGCGGCGGCTGCAGATTCCAGGATTGCCGTCATTTTTCGGAACCGGATTGCGCGGTCCGTCAGGCTGTAGAAGCCGGTCAGATCCACTCCAGCCGCTATCGCTCTTATCAGGAAATGCTCAAAGAGATCCGGTCAAGAAAGAAGTATTAGGAGGAAGCTATGGCTCAATTGGCGCCGTCCCTGCTGTCGGCGGATTTTTCAAAACTGGGCGAACAAATCTCCGCAGCGGAGAGAGGCGGCGCACAATATATCCACATGGATATCATGGATGGCACCTTCGTCCCCAATATCACCTTCGGGCAACCGGTGGTTCGGAGCCTGGTCGGCAAGACCGGCCTGCCTTTCGACATCCACCTGATGATCCAGCGGCCGGAACTGCTGCTTTCAGAGTTCGTGACGCCCCAGACCGGGTTTATCGTGGTGCATCAGGAGGCTTGTCTTCACTTGCACCGGACGATCCAGCAGATCAAATCCCTGGGGGTGAAAGCCGGTGTGGCTCTCAATCCTGCTACTCCGCCGGAGACGCTGGAGTATGTTTTCGAGGATCTTGACCTGGTGCTGATCATGTCTGTGAATCCCGGTTTCGGCGGACAAAAATTCATTCCGTCCACCTGGGAGAAGATAAAAAAGCTGAATGATATGAGAAAAGAGCGCCATCCGGAGCTGCTGATCCAATTGGATGGGGGCGTTAATCTGGACAATGCTGCCCAGCTCAAGGAAGCCGGCGTGGATATCCTGGTCGCCGGCGCTGCTGTGTTCTGCGCGGAAGATGTGGAGCAGCAGGTGCGGGACTTTGTGAAGCTTCTTGCAGATTGACCCAGATCCCGCAAGCAGGCGCGAAATCGACAATAAAAAAACCGGGGAGACACTTCCCGGTTTTATATTTGGTGTGCATTGAACTTATGCACGTGTGGGGGACGGGTGAGATTATTCTGCCTTCGCTTTGTTGAATGCCAGTGCCATTCTGGAAATTTTTCTGGAAGCTGTGTTCTTGTGGATCGTTCCCTTGGCTGCGGCCTGCTTCAGCTTTTTGTCGGCCAATGCAAGCTTTTCGGATGCAGCGTCGAAATTGCCTTCCGCCAGCGCTTTGTCAAAATTCCGGATCACGGCTTTCAGATGATTCTTGACTCTTCTGTTGGTTGCCGTCTTTTTCGTGATAACACTGATTCTCTTCTTGGCAGATTTGATATTTGCCATACTTTTTCACCCCACTTTCTTAAAATATCGCAACTTGAAGTATATTATACCAATGGAGGGAATGCAAGCCCTAATTTCTTCTTGTGAGAGAAACATCGATGCCATATAATACAGTGAGACAGAATCAATCGGAGGACTCATGAAAAACGATCAAGCCTATATCAGAAATTTCTGCATCATTGCCCATATCGACCACGGCAAATCTACGCTGGCGGATCGTCTTTTGGAATCCACAGGCTCCGTAGCGCCGCGGGATATGCGGGAGCAATTCCTGGATAATATGGACCTGGAACGGGAGCGGGGGATCACCATCAAGCTTCAGGCGACCCGGTTGCTTTATCATGCCAAAGACGGACATGACTATATATTCAATCTGATCGATACGCCGGGCCACGTGGACTTCACCTATGAAGTCTCGCGGAGCCTTGCAGCCTGTGAAGGCGCAGTGCTGATCGTGGATGCCACGCAGGGCGTGGAAGCCCAGACACTGGCCAACGTTTACCTTGCTCTCGAAGAGAACCTGGAAATCGTCCCGGTCATCAACAAAATCGACCTGGCGTCTGCTCGTCCCGAAGAGGTGATCCAGGAGATCGAGGATGTCATCGGCATCCAGGCGGAGCACGCGCCGCGGATCTCGGCGAAAGAAGGGCTCAATATCGAGGCCGTGCTCGAAGAGGTCGTTGCGAAAGTCCCGGCGCCCAAAGGGGATCCGGAGGGCAAGCTGAAGGCGCTGATATTTGATTCCTATTACGACAATTATAAAGGAGTGGTTATATATACGCGGATCTTCGACGGTTCTGTTCGCGTCGGCGACATGATCCGCCTCATGAACACCAAAAAGGTTTACGAAGTGACGGAGGTTGGGGTCAGTTCACCGGTCCAGACTCCGGTGCCTTGTCTTTCTGCGGGTTCCGTGGGTTACCTTTGCGCCAGCATCAAGCAGGTGTCGGACGCCAGAGTAGGTGATACGATCACGCTGGACAGAGATCCTGCGCCGGAAGCGCTCCACGGATACAAAAAAGTTCAGCCGATGGTTTATTGCGGCGTTTATCCGGCAGAAGGCGAAAAATACGAAAACGTCAAGGACTGCCTGGAAAAGCTTCAGGTAAACGACGCGGCATTGCTGTTTGAGCCGGAATCCTCCACCGCTTTGGGCTTCGGTTTTCGCTGTGGATTTCTCGGGCTTTTGCACATGGAGATCATCGTGGAGCGGCTGGAGCGTGAATTTGATCTGGAGATCATCACCACCTCGCCCAGCGTCATTTACAAAGTAGTCATGAACGACGGGTCGGAGCAGATGATTCAAAATCCCTCCAATCTCCCGGCGCCCATGACCTATACGCATATCGAGGAACCCATGGTCAAAGCCACCATCATGCTGCCCAAGGAATATGTAGGCGCCATCATGGAACTTTGCCAGGATCGGCGGGGCGTGATGGAGCATATGGAATACCTGACGGAGACCCGGGTAGCCCTTCATTATCAGATGCCGCTGAACGAAGTGATCTACGACTTTTTCGACGCCCTGAAATCCAAGACCCGTGGATATGGATCCCTGGACTATGAATTCTCTCATTATCAGAAATCTCAACTGGTCAAAATGGATATTTTGCTGAACCGGGAGGTCGTGGATGCTTTATCCATGATCGTCCACGAATCCAAGGCCTATCAGCGGGGCCGGTTTGTTTGTGAAAAGCTCAAGGAAGTGATCCCCATGCACCAGTTTGAGGTGCCGATCCAGGCTTCCATCGGTCAGAAGGTGATCGCCAGGGAGACGGTTCGGGCGTACAGGAAGGATGTCCTGGCCAAGTGCTACGGCGGCGACATTTCCCGAAAGAAAAAACTGCTGGAAAAGCAGAAAGAGGGAAAGAAGCGCATGCGCCAGTTCGGCAGTGTAGAGGTCCCGCAGGAAGCCTTTACCGCTGTGCTGAAGTACGATGACAATAAATAAAGAAATAACCGGGTCTTCTTCTTTGGGGATCTATATCCATATCCCGTTCTGCCGGCAAAAGTGCAGTTATTGTGATTTTGTTTCCTTTTCCGTGGGTGCCGGTGCTCCAGACCTTCAGCGTTCCTATATCGAAGCGCTGAAACGGGAAGTGGCCCTGCAGGCAGATCTTTGGGCGGAAAAACGCCAGGTGGATACGATCTACATTGGCGGCGGCACGCCCACGACACTGGAGCCGGGGCTGATCGGCGAAGTGCTCGAAGAAATATTCCGCCGCTTTTCCGTCGTGGGCCCGGATCGGCTGGAAATGACCATCGAGGCCAATCCAGAAAGCGTGGACACGCTTTCGTGCCGCCGGCTCAAAGCCATGGGCTTCAATCGGGCGAGCCTTGGTGTGCAGAGCCTGAACGATCAGGTGCTGCGATCTCTGGGCCGGATCCACGACAGCCGCTGTGCTGCGGAAAGTTTTTATCGGATCCGGGAAATCGTTACAGACAATGTGAATGTGGATGTGATGTTCGGCCTCCCGGAGCAGACAACTGAAATATGGACGGAGACTGTGGAGCAGCTCCTGCTTTGGCAACCGTCTCACGTGTCATTTTACAGCCTTCAGCTGGAAGAAGGGACTCTTTTGTACAACCTTTACAGGGATCGGAAACTGGAGCTTCCATCCTGGGCGTGCAACCGGGCGATGTATCACACCGCTTTGGAGCTTCTGAAGCAAGCTGATTATGAACACTATGAAGTGTCATCTGCCGCCCTGCCGGGACGCCGCTGCCGTCACAATCTGAAATACTGGAGCATGCAGGAGTACCTGGGGCTGGGGCTTTCGGCACATTCGTATCTGGAAGGTGTCCGGTATGAGAATACTCCTGCTCTTGACCGTTATATCGCAGGGGATAATCTTTTGTCGGCAGATCCTGGCAGCCGGGCCGATCGGATCGGCGATTACCTCTTTACCGAGCTCCGCCGGATCGAGGGCTTTGAATTTTCCGATTTTGTTCGCTATTTCGGCACAGATTTTCGTGCACTGTATGATGCGCCGGCAGCGGCGCTGATCCGGGAGGGCTTGCTCCTCTCGGACGGTGTCTCTCTCCGGCTCTCGCCCGAAGGCCTTGATCAGACCAACATCGTATTAGGCCGTTTGCTGAATGATGAAAGGGTAGACGATGGACAATAAAAAATATGTGATGGCCCTGGATCAGGGCACGACCAGCAGTCGCTGCATCTTGTTTGACCGCAGTGGACAGCAGGTTTCCATGGCACAGAAGGAATTCGCACAATCCTATCCCAAGCCGGGCTGGGTGGAACATGACCCCATGGAGATCTGGTCATCTCAAATCGGCGTAGCGCAGGAAGCCATGCATAAAATCAAAGCGAGCGCACGGGAGATAGCCGCTGTGGGCATTACCAATCAGCGGGAAACCACGGTCGTGTGGGATCGGAGTACAGGACTTCCCGTCTATCCGGCCATCGTGTGGCAGTGCAGGCGAACGGCTGGTTATTGCGACGAATTGACAGGGCGAGGCGTAGCAGAACGGGTCCGCGCGCTGACAGGACTTCCTTTGGATGCCTACTTTTCAGCCACGAAGATACGCTGGATCCTGGATCACATTCCCGGCGGCCGGGAAAAGGCAGAAAAGGGTGACTGGCTTTTCGGGACGATAGACACATGGCTTTTGTGGAACCTGACCGGCGGCAAAGTTCACGCAACGGATTATTCCAATGCATCCCGTACGATGCTGTTCAATATCCGCACGCTGGAATGGGATCCGGAGCTTTTGGATCTGTTTGGCATCCCATTCCGTATGCTTCCCGAGGTGCGGTCCTCCTGCGGAAGTTTCGGCTGTACCGATCCCGGCCTGTTCGGCGAATCCATTCCCATCAGCGGGATTGCCGGGGACCAGCAGGCTGCTCTGTTCGGGCAGACTTGTTTTCAGAAGGGCGAAGCAAAAAACACATACGGTACGGGCTGTTTTCTGCTGTTGAACACAGGGCATGAGCCGGTCGCCTCCAACAAAGGGTTGCTGACGACCATTGCCTGGGGGCTTGACGGAAAAGTAACTTATGCGCTGGAAGGATCGATTTTTGTGGGTGGCGCTGCCATCCAGTGGCTTCGGGATGAAATGGGACTTCTGCGTGACGCAGCGCAGTCGGAGCGGTGTGCCATGGAAGTGCCGGATACGAATGGCGTCTACTTTGTCCCGGCCTTCGTAGGTTTGGGCGCGCCCTATTGGGATCCCTATGCCAGAGGGACGATCGCGGGCCTCACCCGGGGAGCTAATCGGAATCACGTGATCCGGGCGGCGTTGGAATCCATCGCCTATCAAACCTGTGACGTACTGTCCGCTATGGAGGAAGACTCCGGCGTGCGTTTGCGCTCTCTCCGTGTGGACGGCGGCGCCTGTGCCAACGATTTTCTGATGCAATTTCAGTCGGACATGATCCAGGCCGAGGTACAGAGACCCGTGTGCATTGAGACTACTGCCCTGGGCGCAGCCTATCTTGCCGGATTGGCGCAAGGTTTTTGGGCGGATCTGGAGGATATCAAAAATAATTGGGTTGTCTCGGGAAGCTTTATACCCACTGTCACCGGGCAGAAAAGCACGGAGCTTTTGGAAGGATGGCATAAAGCCGTCCGATGCGCCATGGGATGGGGGCGGGTATGATGGAACAATATCTCGAATTGATCAAAGCGCATCCCGCCTTTGAGGGGATCACACAGGATGAAGATATCCTTTGGCTGCGCAAGTGCATGGAAGCGAGGGTTGAGACATTTCAGCGCGGGGCGACTGTATTCCGGGAAGGCGATGAACGCCTCTTTGCAAGCATCGTCCTGCAAGGCAACGCTTTGGCTGTCAGCGCTGACGGGCATGCCGAAAAGATCGGAGCGGGCGGGTATCTCTTCCGGGAGATGCCGTCGGGGCAGTCCTTCTATGCGCCCTTCACAGTCCTGGCCGATACGGAACTGACGGTGTTTTCCATGCGTGTCCTGCGGTTGTACAAGCTATGCAGCTTCCGCTGTGTTTTCCACGCCAGACTTCTGGAAAACCTCCACAATTATTTTAAGTAAGACTATTGACAACCCCCCTGACGGGGGGTATATTAGTGTTAATGTTAGCACTCACCCATAAAGAGTGCTAACAATGCAAAGAAGCGGATGCACTGCGCCGGAAAGCGAGGTCCTCATGGAGCTCAGTGAACGAAAACTTCAAATCCTGCATGCTGTCGTGGCCGACTTCATCTATTCCGCAGAGCCGGTAGGAAGCCGGACGCTGTCGCGCAAGTATGACATGGGCATCAGCCCTGCCACGATCCGCAATGAAATGTCAGATCTGGAGGATATGGGATACCTGAGTCATCCCCATACGTCGGCAGGCCGGATCCCTTCCGATAAGGCTTATCGTCTCTACGTCGATCAACTCATGAAGGATTATGAGATACCGGATACAGAAAAGACGATCATTGCCGAAAAACTTACACAAAACGTAAGAGAGTTGGAGCGGACGGTGCGTTATGCCGCCACGCTGCTTTCAGAAATTACAAACCTGGCCTCTTTTGCCATTACACCGAGCCGAACGGAGAATACGCTCAAGTATGTGAACCTGCTGCCGGTGGACGAACGCACGGTGGTATTGATGATCATCGGCGAGGACGGAAAGGTAAGCAACGCCAATATCCGCCTGGAGCACGAATACGCGGCGGAAAATCTGGAACTGATGTCCCGGGTGCTGACGCACAATTTCAAAGGCAAGACCATAAACAATATTCTGACTTTGGATATCGTCAAGGCCTTCGAGAGCGACATGTTTGCGCTCCACGACTTTGCGCAGCGGATCGCTCCCGACTTTCTCGATACCCTGGAACGGATGATGACGGTGGACCTGTACATGGAAGGACTGACGAACATTTTTTCGATCCCGGAGTACAACGATATCGACAAAGCCCGATGCTTTATCGAAATGGTCCAAAAAAGACAGCAGTTCACTGAAGTGCTGGTCAACCGCGAAAACGGGCTGATCATCACCATCGGAAGCGAAAACGCGGAAGATTACATGAAGGACTGCAGCCTGGTGACAGCGGATTACCGCATCGACGGAAGGCTGGTGGGCAAGATCGGCGTCATCGGACCCACGCGGATGAAATACGGAGAAGTGACCTCGGTCCTCAAATACATGTCGGACAATATCAGCCGGACATTTCAGTTAAAGGGAGAAAAGAAGGATGAGTGAAGAAAAGCACAGGAAGCACAAACCCGAGCCGGAAGCGGAACAGCTTGAGCAGATCCCGGCAGAGCCCGAAGGCGCCCGGGATACCGAAAGTCAAGAGGAGGAAGATCTTCAGACCAGATATCTGAGACTGGCGGCGGACTTTCAGAACTTCAGGCGCAGGTCCGAAAAAGAAAGAAGCGACGTCTATGCATACGCCAACGAGAAAATTGTACTGGAGTTGCTTGATGTAATAGATAGTTTTGAACGTGCAATGGATCACACCTGGGAGGCCGGAGAGGCCCGCCTTATGGAAGGGATGTCCATGATCCTGAAGCAGCTCCTGGATGTTTTGGCGAGGAATCATGTGGAGGTCATCGAAGCGCTGGGACAGCCTTTCGATCCCACGAGGCACGACGCTGTGATGACCGAACCAAGCCAAACATACGAAAGCGGCAAGGTTGCACGGGTCATGCAGAAGGGGTATATGCTCAATAAAAAAGTGATCCGCCCGGCGATGGTCGCCGTATCGGCAGATCCGGCAGAATAAGTAAAAACAAAGGATACAATAACTGGAGGTATAGAAAATGGGTAAAGTAATCGGTATCGACTTAGGAACCACAAACAGCTGCGTCGCAGTACTCGAAGGCGGAGAGCCTACGGTCATCACCAATGCTGAGGGAAACAGAACGACACCCTCTGTGGTGGGATTCACCAAAGGCGGAGAGCGTCTCGTAGGAGAAACTGCCAAAAGACAGGCGATCACCAATCCGGAACGGACCATTTCGTCCATCAAACGGCATATGGGTTCGTCCCACACCGTTTCCATCGACGGAAAGGATTACACGCCTCAGGATATTTCCGCAATGATCCTCACGAAGCTGAAGACCGACGCGGAGAGTTATCTGGGAGAAAAGGTGACGGAAGCCGTCATCACGGTCCCGGCATATTTCTCAGACAGCCAGAAGCAGGCAACCAAGGACGCAGGCAAGATCGCAGGACTGGATGTGAAGCGGATCATCAATGAGCCGACGGCAGCGGCGCTGGCCTACGGATTGGACAAAGATACGGACCACCACAAGATCCTGGTATACGATCTGGGAGGCGGTACCTTCGACGTGTCCATCCTGGAGCTGGGCGACGGCGTATTCGAAGTACTTTCCACCAACGGCGATACGAAGCTGGGCGGCGATGACTTTGACAATATCATTATGAATTTCATGGCGGATCAATTTGCCAAGGAGAACGGTGTCGATCTGCGGAAGGACAAAATGGCTCTGCAGCGGCTCAAGGAAGCGGCTGAGAAAGCAAAGAAGGAACTGTCTTCTTCCCAATCGACCAATATCAATCTTCCTTTCATCACAGTCAATGCGGATGGCCCGCTCCATCTGAATATGGACCTGACCCGGGCAAAATTCGATCAGCTGACCGGTGATCTGGTCAAGCGGACCATTGAGCCTATGAAAAAGGCCATGAAAGATGCCGGTGTCACGACCGCCGATATCGATAAGGTCATCCTCGTTGGCGGCTCGACCCGTATTCCTGCTGTACAGGAAGCTGTGAAGAGCATTACCGGAAAGGAACCCTTCAAGGGCATCAACCCCGACGAATGCGTCGCCATCGGCGCGGCGATCCAGGCCGGCGTTCTGACGGGAGAAGTCAAAGATGTGCTGCTGCTGGACGTGACACCGCTGTCCCTGTCCATCGAGACACTGGGCGGTGTCGCCACCCGACTGATCGAGCGGAACACGACGATCCCGACCAAGAAAAGCCAGATCTTTTCGACGGCGGCCGATAATCAAAGCGCTGTAGACATTCATGTCATGCAGGGTGAGCGGCAGATGGCCGGCGACAATATTACCTTGGGCAGATTCCAGCTTACCGGCATCCCTGCGGCGCCCCGCGGCATTCCGCAGATCGAAGTGACCTTCGATATCGATGCCAACGGCATCGTCAACGTAAGCGCAAAAGACCTGGGGACCGGCAAGCAGCAGAGCATCACGATCACTTCTTCGTCGAAGTTGTCGGAAGATGAGATCAAGCAGAAGATCAAAGAGGCTGAAGAGTTTGCTGAAACCGACAAGAAGAAGAAAGAGGAGATCGAGACCCGCAATCAGGCCGAGACTCTTATCTATGAAACCGAAAAGAATCTGAAGCAGCTGGAAGGAAAGCTTTCTGAGGAGGAAGCATCCAAGATCACCGCAGCTAAGGAAGATCTGGCGAAGGTCCTGGAGAATGGAACTCTGGAAGAGATCAAGGCGAAGATCGAGGCCCTCACCAACGAGTTTCACATCATGTCCACCAAGCTCTATGAACAGGCTCAGGCCGCAGCAGGCGGAACCGATCCCGGCCAGGGCGACTTCGGACAGGCCCAGCAGGCGCCGGACGATAATGTGGTCGATGCTGATTTCGAGGTGGTCGACGACGAGAAGAAAGACGAATAGCAGCAACACTGATCAGGGCGGCCCCGCTGGGGCCGCCCATTGGAGATACCGATGGCAGACAAAAGAGATTACTACGAAGTACTGGGATTAAAAAAAGGCGCGACGGAGGACCAGATCAAATCGGCTTTCCGGAAAATGGCCATGAAGTACCACCCGGACAAAAATCAGGGTGATAAGGAGGCGGAGGAGAAGTTCAAGGAGATCAACGAGGCCTATTCCGTCCTGTCGGATCCCGACCAGAAGAACAAATACGACCGCTTCGGCCATGCCGGCGTCGATCCCAATGCGGGCTTTGGTGGCGGTGGTTTTGGCGGTTTTGAAGGCGGCTTTGGCGGTTTTGAGGATCTGTTCAACATGTTCGGCGGCGGCTTCGGCGGCGGGTTTTCCCAAGCGCGCCGAAACGGGCCAAGAAGAGGCGCCGATATCCAGAAGCACATGACCATTACTTTCGAAGAGGCCGCCTTCGGCACCAAGAAGGAGATCCGCCTCACAAAGGATGTGGCCTGTTCTGACTGCAATGGTACCGGTGCGGCGAAGGGCACATCCAAAACCACTTGTCCGACCTGCGGCGGCTCCGGCCAGGTGCGTTCTGTGCAAAACACGCCTCTTGGACAATTTCAAAGCGTTCGCCCTTGCGAGCACTGCGGCGGCAGCGGAGAAGTGATCGACACACCGTGTCCCAAGTGCAACGGTGCGGGAAAGATCCGAAAAACGGTAACGCTTTCCGTGGACATCCCGGCAGGTGTGGACAATGAATCCGTGATCCCCCTCAGAGGGCAGGGACAGCCGGGCAGCAACGGAGGGCCTGCGGGTGATTTGTATATCGTGCTGTCGGTCTCTCCCCATCAGCTCTTTCGGCGAAAGGGCGATGATCTTTGGCTGGAGATCCCCATCACCTTTACCCAGGCAGCTCTGGGGGACAGTATTACCGTGCCCGCTCTTTCTGAGAAGATTTCGTATAAAGTGCCTGCCGGAACGCAACCCGGCACCGTATTTCGAATCAAAGGGAAGGGTATCAAAAACGTCCGCTCCGGAAAGCCCGGCGATTTGTTCATTCAGGTGAATCTTGAGGTGCCCACAAAGCTGACGGCTGAGCAAAAGGAACGCATCAAGGAATTCGGAGAGTCCAAGAGTCTGGAAGGGTACAGCAAAAAGAAAAACTTCATGGACAGCGTCAAAGAACTCTTTAAATAGGTGGATGTATTGAAATATCAAGAAGTCACGCTCCATATTGGGGTGGACGAGCTGGATTCATTGAGCCTTTTGCTGGAAGGCATGGGCATCACCGGACTGGTCGTCAACGATCCCAGAGAATTGACCGAGCTGATGGAGCACAAAGAAGCATACCACTGGGACTATATCGACGAGTCGGTGATACGGGAACTGTCCGTCGACCCGTCGATCACGTTTTATGCGGACGAAGGAAGGGTCACCCCTGCTTTGTTGGAGAAGCTGAAGCCCTACAGGATCGAAGTCAGGACCGTAGATGACCAGGACTGGCTCCATCGGTGGAAAGATTATTTTGACCCGGCGCCCATTACGGAACGATTTGTCGTAAAGCCTGCATGGTGCGACTATGATGCCGCCCAGGGAGAATATGTGATCGACATGGATCCCGGCATGGCCTTCGGAACAGGGACCCACGCTACGACACGGTTTTGCCTGAAGTTGATGGAGAAGTATCTCGTGCCGGGAACCCGAGTCCTGGATATCGGTACCGGAACAGGTATTCTGGCCATTGCCGCCGCCATGCTGGGCAGCGGTGAAGTGCTCGCTCTTGACATCGATCCTCAGGCGGTGGAGGTTGCCAGGGAGAATATCCGGAAGAATGCGGTGGAAAAAAGGGTGCGGGTCCATGAGGCGGACCTGACAAAGGGTGTCGACTTCCAAGCCGATATCGTCGTGGCCAACCTGATGGCAGATCTGGTGATCCGTCTTTCCCAGCACGTTCAGGCTCACATGACTCCGGGCGGTGTATTCATATCCAGCGGTATCATCGAGGGGAAGGAGAGCGCTGTTTGCGAAATGCTCGAATCCTTGGATTTTCAAATCCTCGATACCCTTCATGAAGGTGAGTGGTGGGCCATTGCGGCGAAGCGCCGCTGATTCGGGACTAAAAAACGGGATCTGAACACACGTTCAGATCCCGTTTTTTTATGCCTTTGGGCAAAATTACATCATTGATTTTAATTCGGGGCTGATGATCAGCTTGGTCCCGGTGGCGTCCTGGATCTCTTCAAGGGTGTATTCCGGATTGTATTCCGTCAGCACGAGGCCCTCCGGCGTCACGACCATGACGCCCATTTCCGTGACGATCTCATCCACGACCTTGACTGCCGTGTAAGGAAGAGTGCATTCATCCAGGATCTTGTGTGCGCCCTTTTGGGTATGCTGCATGGCAATGATCACTTTTTTGGCGCCGACGACCAGGTCCATGGATCCGCCCATGCCGGGCACCATTTTTCCGGGAATGATCCAGCTGGACAGATTGCCGTGCTTATCCACCTGCAGCGCGCCTAAAATAGTAGCATCCACATGCCCGCCGCGAATGATGCCAAAAGAGGTGGCGCTGTCGAAGAACATCGCGCCGGGGTTGGCCGTGACATATCCGGCGCCGGCGTTCATGATATCAGGATTCTGGCAGCCTTCTTCCGGGGCCGGCCCCATACCCATCATTCCGTTTTCGGATTGAAAGACGATTTGCGCGTCTTCCGGCAAATAGTCAACAACCATCGTGGGAAGGCCAATGCCCAGATTGATCACGTCGCCGTCCTTGAGTTCTCTTGCAACACGCTTCGCAATGATCGCTTTCGCATCTGACATTATTGTTCACCTCCTACGATCGCTTCGACAAATATTCCGGATGTGTGTACGTTGTGGGGCGGAATGTCGCCTACTTCCACGATTTCACAGGCCCCGACCAGGACATGTTCTGCGGCGCCGGCCATAAGGGGATTGAAGTTCTGCGTTGTTCCGTAGTAAACGGTGTTGCCGAACTTATCGGTGACTGAGCCGCGAATCAGCGCAAAATCAGCTTTCAGGGGCAGCTCCAGAAGGTATTCTTTACCTTCGATCGTAAGGACCTGCTTGCCCTCGGCCACGATCGTGCCTACGCCGGTGGGCGTTAGGATCCCGCCAAGTCCCGTGGATGCTGCGCGAATGCGCTCTGCCAGAGTTCCTTGTGGAACCAGAATGCATTCCAGCTTATCTTCCTCCACGTCCGTGTTCATCCGTTGCGCAACTTCGGGGTTGAGTCCCACATGCGATGCGATCAGCGTTTTGATCTGACCGTTCCGCAGGAGCTTGCCCACACCTTCGCCCGGGAGACCGGCATCATTGCAAATGATGGTGAGATCCTTGACGTTTTTTCGTGCCAGCGCATCGATGAGGACCTTTGGTGTTCCGCAGACCATAAATCCGCCGACCATGATCGTGGCGCCGTCTTGAATGGCAGCGACTGCCTCATCCGCCGATTTAATCTTGTTAATCATTCTTTACACATCCTTTGGTTCAAGAGTTATTTGACTTTATTGATTACTTGCTATAGTCAAAAAAGCCGATCCCGGTTTTTCTGCCCAATTTGTTGCCGCGCACCATCTTCTTGAGGAGCGGGTGAGGTCTGTATTTGGAATCTCCGAATTCCATATGCAGCGTTTCCATGATCGCCAGACAAACGTCCAGTCCGATCAGGTCTCCCAGCGCCAGGGGCCCCATGGGATGGTTGGCTCCGAGTTTCATGGCTTCGTCGATGTCCTCAGCCTTGGCAACGCCATCGGCCAGAATGCCGATCGCTTCGTTGATCATGGGGATCAACAGGCGGTTTACGACAAATCCCGGCGCTTCTTCCACCTGAACGGCAGTCTTTCCCAGTGTTTCGGTCAGCGCGACGATCGTGGCCTTGGTTTCCTCCGAAGTGGCCAGACCAAGGATGATCTCTACCAGCTTCATCATGGGGACAGGATTAAAAAAGTGCATTCCGATGATCTTATCCGGGCGGCCGGTGGCCGTGGCGATCTCTGTAATGGAGAGGGAAGAAGTGTTGGTCGCGATGATCGCTTCCGGCTTGCAGAGCGCATCCAATTCGGCAAAGAGCGCTTTCTTGGCTTCCATGTCCTCCGTTGCTGCTTCGATGATCAGATCTGCGTCTTTGACGATCTCAATATCCGTGGATCCATGGACCCGTCCCATGATCACTGATTTTTCTTCTGCCGTGAGTTTTTCTTTTGCAATGAGCCGGTCGAGATTTTTTTCGACTGTTGCGATCCCCTTGTCCACAGAGGTCTGTCTTCTGGCCCTGAGTACGACCTCAAAACCATTTTGAGCCAGGACCTGGATGATGCCGGCGCCCATGGTTCCCGTGCCTAAAACACCGATTTTCTTCATTGTGCTCCTCCTTGTTTATTGAACGGGGCCTCCCCAATAGTGAGGGGCCATAACTTAACATAGTCAATGATACGCCATACATTATATACCGTAGGCTACTGCCCTGTAAACTGCGGTTTTCTTTTCTCCAGGAAAGCCGCCATGCCTTCCTTCTGATCTGATGTCGAAAAACACTTTCCGAAATAATCGGCTTCCAGAAGGATCGCTGCATCCATGTCAGATAATTCCGTGCCCTGCTGAATGGCTTTTTTTGCATAAGCTATCGCCACAGGACCGTTGCTGGCAATTTTCCGCGCCATGGCCAGCGCTTCGTCCATCAGGCTTTCCTGCGGAACCACCTGATCGGCGAGGCCGATGGATCCGGCCGTTTCCGCCGTGATGATGTTTCCTGTGAGGATCAATTCCATGGCTTTGCCTTTTCCCACAAGACGCGGAAGCCGTTGAGTCCCCGAATAGCCGGGGATGATGCCCAGACCGACTTCCGGCTGCCCGAACTTCGCTCGCTCCGAGGCGATCCTGATATCGCAGGCCATGGCAAGCTCGCATCCACCGCCCAGGGCAAAGCCGTTTACGGCAGCGATCACAGGCTTTTCCATGGTCTCGATCCTTCTGAACACTTGCTGCCCAAGACGGCCGAAATCATATCCGGACTGTTCGTCAAGGCCATGCATAAACGCAATATCCGCACCGGCGACAAAGGCCTTTCCCTCGCCTGTGATGATGACCGCTTTGATTCCGCAGTCATTTTCGATTTCATCGAGCCCGTCGGCCAGCTCGGAAAGAACCTGAGCGTTCAGCGAGTTCATGGCCTCGGGACGGTCGATGCGAAGGATGGCGATGTTCTCTTGCTTCTCCAATTTTATCATGTTCATATTTTTTACCTCGCGGACAGTTTGCTGTCATTTATATAAGCTCGTATTTTTCGATCACTGTGTCGACGACATACTGTTCCTTAAGCTCGCCGATCCTTTGATAGTGAGGCTGTTTGCAATGAAGATCCAAGACTTCCTGGTTTTCCCATTTTTCCAGCAGCATCACTTCATCTTCCTTTTCCGCCGAATGGTAAAAGTCATAATAGTAATTCCCCTCTTCGGCTTCGGAGTTTTTTGCGATGCCTTCACTCAGAACTTTTTGTACAAATTCTTCCGCTTTGCCTTGCTGGGTGCGAAAGGTCACGTGGAGTATGATCATGGCTTCTCCTTTGCTTGTCATTGCGATTTTCAACCGGATTTGATAAAATGATACAGCAATGTCCGCGGAAACGTCAAGCGGATCAAATCGGCCGCGATGCCGGGAGGAGATCGGATATGAGATACGGATGCTATATGGATTCCCCTGTGGGAAGGCTTCAGCTTGTGGAAAAGGACGGCGCGCTGACTCACGTGCTTTTTTGTTCCAGGCGTGAGCCGAAATCGCCTATGGAGGAGGGGCACGAAGTGCTGGCAAAAGTGGCCGGAAAGACGGTTTATTTTAAAGAAGAATGCACGCCGCTTCTGAAGAAGGTCCAGGCGGAGCTTCGGGAGTATTTTGAGGGAAAGCGCCAGTCTTTTGACATTCCTCTTGCTCCGGAGGGCACGGCATTTCAGTTGAAAGCATGGAATGGCCTGCGCACCATTCCCTATGGCGAAACCAGGACGTACAAGCAGATGGCGGAGTACGCGCAATGCCCGCAAGGTTACCGGGCTATCGGTATGGCCAATAACAGAAACCCCATCAGTATCATCGTTCCCTGTCACCGGGTGATCGGCTCCAACGGCAAGCTCGTAGGCTTTGGCGGCGGTCTCGATAAGAAGGCGCTGCTTTTGGATCTGGAGAAGAAAGCCATGGAAGAGAGCTCGGCCGAATGACAAAGACCGTGGCCTTTTATACCCTCGGCTGCAAGGTCAACCAATATGAATCCCGCCATCTGGAGGAGCTTTTTCGGTCGGCGGGGTACATGGTGACCGATCCCGCCGGGGAGGCGCTGGTTTATGTGGTGAACACCTGCACTGTCACCCGGCTGGCAGATCGGAAATCCAGACAGTTCATGAGGCGCGTCAAGAGGCAGAACCCTTCGTCGGTCCTGGTCGTGATGGGTTGCTATCCCCAGACTAATCCGGAGGAAGTGGGCCAGATCGAAGAGGCGGATATTATTCTTGGAAATGAGGACAAAGGCCAGGCTCTTCAGCGCGTCGAAGAGTATTTGCAGAACATGCATCGGCATACCGGAGGCGATGCGCTTCGGTCTCCGGCTCCTGCCGCCCACATTTCTCCGGATCAGCGTGCCCGGGCGCTTCTGAAGGTCCAGGACGGCTGCGACCGGTACTGTGCTTATTGCGTGATCCCCTACGCCAGAGGGGCAGTGCGTTCCAGAGCGCTGAAAAGCATTGTCGGAGAAGCGGAAGCGCTCATCGCTTCCGGATACCGGGAGCTGGTGCTGACCGGCATCAATACGGCATTGTACGGCGCTGATCTGGGTGGCGGCAGCGGCGGTGTGGCGGATGTGGTTGCCGCCCTCGATGCGCTGCCCGGTGACTTTCGGATCCGTTTGGGTTCGCTGGAGCCCACTGTGGTGGATGCCGCGTATGTCCAAAAGCTTCTGGCGTTCGATAAGCTTTGCCACCACATGCACCTGTCTGCTCAAAGCGGGAGCGACAGGATCCTGAAAGCCATGAACCGCCGGTATACCGTAGCCGAGTATCTGAAAATCGTTCAGGTCCTTCGGGCTGCAGATCCATACTATGGACTGACGACCGATATCATCACCGGGTTTCCCGGCGAGACGGAAGAGGATTTTCAGCAAAGCCTGGAGCTTGTCAGAGAGGTCGGCTATCTGAAAGTCCACGGATTCCCCTATTCCAGGAGGCCGCTCACTCCTGCGGCTGATGCCGGCGGGCAGATCCCGGCGCCCGTTAAAAAAGAGAGGAATCGCCGTCTGGAAGCCGTCGCTGATGAGGTGGCTGCATCGTACCTGCGGTCGATAGAAGGGCAGCGGCTTCGGGTTTTGCCGGAAGAAACGATCTGCGGAGAGGGCGGGCTTCTTCTTTGGAAGGGGCATAGCGATCATTTTGTGACGGCCTATGGCGAATGCCCTTCGGGTAATGTGCCCCCAAACGAGTTGCTTGAAGTTGTGGCGAAAAAGCCCTGGCACGACGGTGTCATGACCGGAAAGGAGTAATAAATGACGGATTGTATTTTTTGCAGGATCGTCAGCGGGGAGATCCCTTCCCAAAAGGCTTATGAGGATGAATGGATCTACGCTTTCCACGATTTGGAGCCCCAGGCGCCGGTCCATGTGCTCATTGTTCCAAAGAAACATCTGGATTCTCTGGACGATGCGACTTTGGATGACCAGGCGCTTCTCGGACATCTTTTATTGAAGGTCAAAGAGATCGCCGAAAGTCTCGGACTGGAGAACGGATACCGGCTCGTGGCCAATACCGGAGCTGACGGGATGCAGTCGGTCAAGCACTTGCATTTTCACCTTCTTGGAAAACGCAGGATGCTCTGGCCCCCGGGTTGATTTGCGGAAAAAATGCTTGCAAACGATATATTTCCTATGTATAATACCACTTGTTATAGACGAATTCCCCGCCCGGCGGGAGAATCTTCAAAGAAGTGAGGAGGTGAAACGAAGTAATGGCACAAGTCATAGTCAGAGACAATGAAAGCTTGGAAAGTGCACTTAAAAGATTTAAGCGCTCTTGTGCTAGAGATGGCGTCATGTCCGAACTCAGAAAAAGAGAACACTACGAAAAGCCCAGTGTAAAGCGGAAAAAGAAGTCGGAAGCAGCACGCAAGAAGGCAAACAAAAAATACTAGAAACAAAAGGACGGCATAGCCGTCCTTT
>CALLHZ010000076.1 GCA_938009115.1 uncultured Clostridia bacterium | reverse complement strand
CGTAATAGCTTTCGGGCTTGAAGGTTCCGGCCAGGATGTTTTCCACGGCATAGATATAATATGCGTCGTGGTGCCAGATCGGCGCGGTCAGATAGGCGTTGGGCGCGGCGGGATTGGCCAGGTTGTAGCCGATGGCATAAGCGCCGGCATCCTGGGCTGCAAGCTGGGGACCGGTGGAATCGCTGTGCTGTGTGATGATGTCGCAGCCTTCCGCCAGGAGCTGTTCTGCAGCGGCCAGTTCTTTTTCGGGGTCTCCCCAGGAACCGATGTAGACGACGCTCACTTCCGCGTCGGGATTGACGGACTGGGCGCCCAGCGTATAGGCGTTGATGCCGATCATCACTTCTGTGTAAGGCATGGCGCCGACATAGCCGAGCTTGTTGGTCTCGGTCATGGAACCTGCCACCATACCGGCCAGATATCTGGCTTCGTCGATGGAACCGAAGAAATTGTCAAAGTTTGTCTCGTTGGCCATATAGCCCGAGAAATGGAGGAAGTACTTGTCGTCGTAATCGCCGCTGTTGGCCAGCTGGTCCAGCGCTTCCATGAATCCGAAGGAAGCTCCCACGATTACGTCACAACCCTGGTCCAGAAGATTCTGGGCTGCCGTCAGGGATGCCTGAACGTCTCCGTCATTAACATTTTCAATGTACTTGAAGTCCACTTTTCCTTCAAAGTGCTCCTTCATTTTTACGGCGCCTTCGTAATGAGCCTGCGTGTAACCGCCGTCATTGATGGGTCCGATAAAGATGAAGCCGACTGTGAGTTCAGGCTCTGTGACTTCCGGCTGCTCTTCTCCGCCGCCGCAGGCAGCGAAAGATCCGAGGGCCAGAGCAAGAACCAGTACCAGTGCGAAAATCTTTTTCATAGTTCCGTTTCTCCTTTTTTTCTGAAGTGATGTTATTCGAATTCTATGTTACCGTCCGTGATGGACCTGATAACCGCAAGTGACTCCACGAGGAATCCGGCCTGCCGAAGCCTGGCGCTGCCCTCCTGGAATTGCTTTTCGATCACAACGCCGATGCCTTCTACGCTGGCACCTGCGCTCCTGACGAGCTTTGTAAGCCCCATGGCCGACTCCCCGTAGGCCAGAAAATCATCGATGATGAGGATTCTGTCCTCGGGCTGCAGGAATTTTCTTGACACGCGGATCGTGGACACTGTTTCTTTTGTAAAAGACTTGACATCGGTGCTGTAGACACCCTCCACCATCGTGTTGGGCGCTGCCTTTTTGGCAAAAACCACGGGAAGATAGCCCATGGCCCTGGATACGGCGCAAGCGACAGGGATCCCGGAGCTCTCCACCGTCAGGATCTTGGTGACAGGCAGTCTCTGAAACCGCATAGCCAGTTCGCGGCCGATCTCATCCATGAACGCTACGTCGATCTGATGATTTAAAAAAGAGTCCACTTTCAGAACTCCCCTGCCTATTCCCTGACCGTCACGCATGATGCGTTCTTTGAGCGCCTCCATCGGCAAACCGTCTCCTCTTCCTAAAAATACCGTTTTGTATAACTATCTATAATTATATGCGCCTCGCTCTGATTGTAAAGATTATTTACTGAATTATGCCCTTCATTCCGGAATAAAAAAAAGAATGTTCGAGTTTACCCGAACATTCTTGCCGTATATTGCTTGTATTGTTTGATATTGATCCTACCAGGCGCCGCCGCCTCCACCTCCAAAGCCGCCGCCGCTGAACCCGCCGCCAAAGGACCCGCCGCCGCCGAAGCTGCTCTTGTCGGCCGGGGGCGCCGTAGGCAGGGCGTCCGCGATGGTGTTGATGCTGTTCATCAGATAGAGCATGTGGAACGTCCCCATATTGCCGGAATACCAGGTGGGAGGCTGAATCTCCAACCCTTCGAAATTACGCATCCACACGTCGGTCAGTCCGAAAACATAAGCATAGGGAAGCACATTGTAAAAGTACTGGGGATCTTCGCTCACCAGCATTTTGATGCGCTCCAGATCCGCCACTCTGATAAATTCCTTGAATCCCTTCAATCGCCCCATCAGCGCTGCGCTGTACTCGGTCCGCTTGCGCATGAATATCGTGCACAGCAGAGAAACAACAAAGGAAGCCAGCGCGGCCAAAGCCGCAATGCCCTGGATCTCAGGGGCAAGCACGGCGACCCCGAGCGTCACGATGATCGCAGCCACGGGAACCAGCGTCAGAAGGCAGCCCGCGCCGGTGGCGATCATAGAGCTGGTCTGATAGACTCTTTTTTTGCTGTTTTTATTGAAAAAGCTGCCCAGGTAGTCCTGGCTCGTTTTGAATGTGTCGCCGAACTCCTTTGGGATATCCTTCGTGTTGATAGGATCCCCGTAGGAAAACAATCCGTCGAAAAATACTTTCTGGTATTGTGGCGCGCTTTGAGGCAGATCCTTCAGCTTATGCAGCTCGTAGGATTCTACGTCTTTGCCGAAGAACTTCTTTTCGGCTTCCAGCTGGCGGATCTCCAGATAACCCTTGTGCGCGAAATACGGGATCAGTGAAAGAATATCCTTCGCATTGGCCGTTCCGTCTAAAATGTAGCCTACTTCGGCAGGCGACAGCTCGTCGGGAGGATAAAACTCCACAACAGGGATCGCTTTCTTGTCTTTGCCGAACCTGAAGAACAGAAACAAGGCGGTGATGGCCGAAGCAACGCTGGCGATCACGGCCGCTGCAGCCATCCAACTATCCGTACGCTCCCCGCTGAAATAACCCTCCGGCAGCAGCGCCCGGAAGGTAACGCCTTCGTGGGCAGCCAGGGGGCGGTCCAGGACGCCGGTGATGACATTGCCGCTTCGGGACCAGGAAACCTCCCCCGTCTGCCCGCTTCCTACGTAGCCGGTGATCCATTCCATCTGTGTGTCGTCAAAATCGGCGGGCATTTCGATCCGAAAGGAAGCCGATCCGATGGCCGTCTCCCATCCCGTCGGGATCAGATCCCAGTATACCTGGTCGAAATCGGCCACTCCGTCCTCATAGGCTTCCGCTTCGTACCGCAGTACGTATGTCTGACGGCCTGACAAGGTCTGGTCTGCGCTGCCCAGCCTTACGACGATGTTGTCTCCCTCGTCGGTCTGCAGCACCTCGACGTCGCCGGCGTCTACCGCGCCGATATGCAGGCGGCCGTTGAGGCTGAGCAACTCCCCGCTCTCACTCTGAAAAAAGATTTCTCCGCCGGTGGTGATATACCGGTAGATCCCGTGAGCGGGGCTCAGGAAATCCACGGTGATCGTTTCCTGCACGGAAAACGTATTGTTATCGTGCACGGTCAGATCCACCTGATAATCCAGCGTATCATATTGGATACTCTGGCCGGAGGCAGACAGCGGCAAGGCCAGGAGCAGGCAGAGACAAAGGAAAGCCAGCACCGGAGCGCTTTTCCTGTCATTCTTCATAGAACTTCTCCCGTTCCGGTTAAAAGCGGACGGCCACATTGGCCCGCTCTTCTTCCGATCCCACTTCGAACATGGGCTGCTTTGTGAAGCCAAAGGGTCCTGCCAGCATGTTGCCGGGAAATACCTGGATGCGCGTGTTGAAGAGCTTAACGACTCCGTTGTAGTACTTTCTGGAGCTGGCGATCTCGTCTTCCACGCCGGCCAGCTCCTGCTGGAGGGCAAGGAAGTTCTGATTGGCTTTCAGATCGGGATAGTTCTCGGCGACGGCAAACAGCGACTTCAGGGCAGACTGAAGTCCGGCTTCCTGCACAAAACGGTCTTCCGGCGTGGATGCCTGGATCGTGCGGCTTCTGGCGTCGGTAAGGGCCTGGAGCGTTTCTTTTTCGTGAGCCGCATATCCCTTGACCGTCTCCACCAGGTTCGGGATCATGTCGTAACGTTTTTTCATGTATACATCCATTGTGGCAAACGCTTCTTCCACGCCGTTGCGAAGCTTGATGGATCCGTTATAAAACGCAAGCACATAGAGTCCCGCCAGAGCGGCGATACCGAGAATTACATATAAGGTCATACTGATCCTCCTTTTATCATTACAAACGAGCTGTATCAATTACAGCGAAATGATTATATCATATGCGTCAGGGAAATGCTGTGTCCCGTCAAATTTTCCAGTCCACGCCGCCGGCGCCGCAGGAATCCAGAAAAGCGTTGGCTTTGGAGAAATGCCGGCAGCCGAAGAATCCGCTGAAAGCCGACAGCGGACTGGGGTGGGGAGCCTCCAGGATGAGATGGTCCGGGCAGGTGATGAGGGCTTTTTTAGCCCGGGCATTGGCGCCCCAGAGAAAGAAAACCAGAGGCTGCTGCCTGTCGTTCAGATGGCGGATCACTTGATCCGTAAAAATCTCCCACCCTTTCCCTTTATGGGAATTCGGAGACGCCTCCCGCACGGTGAGCACGGTATTCAACAGCAGGACGCCCTGCTGGGCCCATTTCAGCAGATAACCGTCTGACGGAGGCTCCACGCCCAGATCTTCCTGCAATTCTTTGAAAATATTCACCAGGGAAGGCGGTTTAGGAACGCCCGGCTTGACGGAAAAGCACATGCCGTGGGCTTGACCCGGGCCGTGGTAAGGATCCTGGCCCAGGATCACGACTTTCGCGGCGCTGTACGGCGTCGCTTTCAGCGCATTGAAAATATCGTGCATATCCGGATAGATCCGGCGGGTGCTATATTCATTTTTCAGAAACGCGCGCAGCGCCAGATAATACTCTTTTTTGAATTCTTCTGCGAGAAGCGCGTCCCAGTCATCGCCCAGCTGAACCATCGTCTCCGATCCCATCCTCCATGAAGTCCATGATATCGCCGTACACGGCGGCCTGCCCTTTTTCGTTGAGGATCTCGTGGCGCATGTCTTCGTATAAGCGAAGCGCCACGTTATCGTGCCCCGTGGCCCGAAGACCCTCGTACACCTCTGCAGGCCCCTTTCCGTATTTTCCTACGGGATCCATCAGACCGGAAGCCAGCAGGATCGGCAAGTCAGCAGGGATCCTGGATGGCCAATCCTTTCGCGATACCCTGTCCAAAAGCGTAAAGAGGTCCTCAAACCCGGCCAGCGTAAACACAAAACCGCATCGGGGGTCCCGGACATAGGAATCGCTCACCGTCCGGTCGCTGGAAAGCCATTCGTACAGGTTGGCCGGAGAGCCGACTTTTTTGTTGTTCCCGCCGAAGGCCATGGTATGGACAAAATGGCTTCGATGGCGGTCGCCGTAAAATTTCCGGAGTACCCGCACCATAGCAATGCCCGGACCGTTCAAGGGATTGTGCCCCGCCGTCCCCGTGATCACCGCGCCGCGCAAGCCCTCTCCGAAGCAGGTGAGGTACTCCCTAAGGATAAAGGACCCCATGCTGTGGCCGAGCATAAAATACGGCACGCCGGGGTGATCGGCCTGCACGGACCGGCGCAGGCGGTGAACATCCTCCACCAGATGCGCCCATCCGTTTTCCGGTCCGAAGTAGCCATAGTCTTCGGGATCGGCGCTGCTGCCGTGACCCGCATGATCGTGGCCAACCACAAGAACACCGCGCTCCGCCAGGTATGCGGCAAAGCCCTCGTATCTCAAAAAATACTCGCTCATCCCGTGGATGATCTGAAGGATCGCCCGGGGCTGGGCCGGTGTCTCTGTCCGGTAACTGCGGATCCGGCTTCTGCCGTCGGAACCGGCGAAAGTGTTTTCGATCATCATACGTGCGCCTCGAGCATACGGCTCTTCAGTTCCCAGAGAGGAACAGACAGGTCCACATAGTAACGGTGAGGATTCTCGAAGCGAAGGATCTCTTCCCACATTTCCGAGATATTGCGCAGGCAGTACGCCCGGATGTCTTTGACGTCCGGCGATGCGTAGACCAGCTTCCCCTTCTCGAAAATTGGGACCAGGAGCTCCCGGGCTTCAAAATTGCTCAGCTTCTTATACTTCTTGGTGGAATAAGGATCCACGATGGCATAGTCATCTCCCGCCGGCGGCTTTTCCACGGCCAGGGTGATCACATCGGCAAAAGCCTGTCCGGTCCCCTTGTCGAAGAGGCGGTATACTTTTTTGTAGCCGGGATTTGTGATTTTTTCCACATTTTCGGACACCTTGATCTTCGGGATGACCGTTCCGTCCTGCTCTGTGGCCACCAGCTTATATACGCCTCCGAAAACCGGCTCCGCTTTGGCCGTGATCATCCGCTCCCCCACGCCGAAGGAATCGATACAGGCCCCCTGGAGCAGCATGTCCCGGATCAGATATTCATCCAGAGAATTGGAGATCACGATCTTGCAGTCCGGATGACCAGCCTCGTCCAGCATTTTTCTGGCGTTTTTCGTCAGATAGGTAATATCGCCGGAATCGATGCGGATAGCCTTGCCGGCCGGCTTGTACCGGTCGAAGACTTTGATGGCATTGGGAATACCGGACCGCAGCACATCGTAGGTATCGACCAGCAGCGTGCAGTTTTGCGGATAAAGCTGGGCATACCGTTCAAAGGCTTCGAGCTCCGAATCGAACAGCTGGACCCAGCTGTGGGCCATGGTGCCCATGGCCGGGATGCCGTAGCGCTGTTCCACAAGGGTGCAGGAGGTACCGGCGCATCCGCCGATATAGGCTGCCCGGGCGCCCAGAATCGAAGCGCTGGCTCCGTGAGCTCGCCGGGCGCCGAACTCCATAACGCTCCGCTGCCCTGCCGCGCGTACGATGCGATTGGCCTTTGTGGCGATCAGACTCTGATGGTTGATCAATAAGAGCGCCATGGTTTCGATAAACTGGGACTGGATCACCGGTCCGCGGACTGTCAGGATCGGTTCGCCGGGAAAAATCGGCGTACCCTCAGGCACTGCCCATACATCACAGGCAAACTGAAAGCCTTCCAGGTACGCAAGAAATCGCTCGTCGAAGATACCCCGGCTTCTGAGATAGGCGATGTCCTCTTCCGTGAAGGTGAGCTCCTGCAGATATTCGATGAGTGACTGCAGCCCGGCCATGATGGCCAGTCCCCCCTCTTCGGGGTTCTTGCGGTAAAACAAATCGAAATAAGCGACCTGGTCCCCCGCTCCGTGCAGGTAATAGCCGTTGGCCATGGTCAGCTCGTAAAAATCC
>CALLHZ010000075.1 GCA_938009115.1 uncultured Clostridia bacterium | reverse complement strand
TTGCCTACGTTGGCCTCCTCTTTGAATTCACGGAGGAGGCGGTCCACGATGCTCTCCAGGTGAAGCTCACCCATGCCGGCGATGATCGTCTGGCCGGTGTCCGGATCCGTGAAAGTTTTAAATGTGGGGTCTTCTTCCGCCAGCTTTGCCAAAGCGATGCCCATTTTTTCCTGACCAGCCTTAGTCTTGGGTTCAATGGCGATCTGGATGACAGGATCGGGAAACTCCATGGATTCCAGGATGATCGCATGCTTTTCGTCGCAAAGCGTATCTCCTGTGGTCGTATCCTTCAGCCCGACGGCTGCGGCGATATCGCCGGAATAAACCTCGTCGATGTCTTCCCTGTGGTTGGCGTGCATCTGCAGGATCCGGCCGATCCGCTCTTTTTTGCCCTTTGTGGAGTTATACACATAAGAACCGCTGCGCAGCATACCGGAATAGACGCGAAAAAATGCCAGCTTTCCGACAAAAGGATCTGCCATGATCTTGAACGCCAGGGCTGAGAAGGGTCCGTTGTCGTCGGAGAGTCTTTCTTCTTCCTGTTCGGTCTTGACCGAGATCCCCATGATCGGCGGGATGTCCAGCGGCGAAGGCATATAGTCCACCACCGCGTCCAGCATGGGCTGGATCCCTTTATTTTTGTAAGAGGAACCGCAAGTGACAGGCACCATCCGGTTCGAAATGGTCATTTTGCGGATCGTCCGCTTGATCTCTTCTTCGGAGAATTCTTCCCCCTCCAAATATTTGATCAGGAGTTCTTCGTCTCCCTCGGCCACCGCTTCGATCAGATTATGTCTCCACTCCTTGGCCAGTTCCATCATGTGCTCGGGGATCTCTTCGATCTCCACGACCTTTCCCAGGTCGTCGCGGTACATGTCTACCTTCATGGATACAAGATCCACGATCCCGGCAAAAGTACCTTCCGAGCCGATAGGGAGCTGAATGGGCACCGCAGGCGCCTTCAGACGTTCACGAACCATATTGACCACGCGGTAAAAATCGGCGCCGGTGATGTCCATTTTATTGACGTAGATCATCCTGGGCACTTTGTATTTTTCCGCCTGCCTCCATACGGTCTCCGACTGGGGCTCAACGCCTCCTTTGGCACAGAGCACGGTAACGGCTCCGTCCAGGACCCGCAGCGATCGCTCGACCTCTACGGTGAAGTCCACGTGTCCGGGCGTATCGATGATGTTGATTCTGGTGTTCTTCCATTGGGCGGTAGTCGCAGCGGAGGTTATCGTTATGCCTCTTTCCTGTTCCTGCTCCATCCAGTCCATGGTGGCGGCACCTTCGTGCACTTCGCCAAGCTTATGGGTACGGCCGGTATAGAACAATATGCGTTCAGTCGTTGTCGTCTTGCCGGCATCGATGTGCGCCATGATCCCGATGTTTCTTGTATTCTCCAGTGAGAATTGTCTGGGCATGAATAATCCCTCCTTTCTGTCTCTTCTCTTTTCGTGACAGCATGATCGCTGCTACCACCGATAATGTGCAAACGCTCTGTTGGCTTCTGCCATCTTGTGCGTATCGTCTCTTTTCTTGACCGACGCGCCGGCGCCGTTCATGGCATCCATCAGTTCCTTGGCCAGGCGGTCGGACATGGTGCGCTCGCCCCGCGCCTTGGTGTACTTGGTGAGCCAGCGAAGACCCAGCGTCTGGCGTCTGTCGGCCCTGACTTCGATGGGGACCTGATAGTTGGCTCCGCCGACTCTTCTGGCCTTGACTTCTACCACTGGCATGATATTGGCCATGGCTTTTTCGAACACTTCCAGGGGTTCCTGGCCTGTGGCTGCCTTGATCTGATCGAAGGCATCATACACGATTTTCTGTGCGACTCCCTTTTTTCCGTCCAGCATAATACTGTTGATGAGCTTTGCTACAACAACACTGCCGTACACCGGATCGGGGAGAACTTCTCTTTTTGGAATATTACCTCTTCTTGGCACTTCTCTTCCCTCCTAGTGCAAGCTGTCTTTCGCCTGCTGCTCGGTACTCGACGCGGAATTGCCGCGCCGCGGTGCCACCTATCTATATCGATAAGGGCACTGTTTCTGTCCCGATTCTTACATTGGTTCAAACGATCGTTTTACTTTTTAGGTCTCTTGGCTCCGTATTTGGAACGAGCCTGGCCTCTGTTGGAAACACCGGAGGTGTCCAGCGTACCGCGCACGATGTGATATCTCACGCCGGGGAGGTCCTTGACTCTTCCGCCGCGGATCAGCACGACGCTGTGTTCCTGCAGATTGTGTCCGATTCCGGGGATGTAAGCAGTGACTTCGATCCCGTTCGTCAGGCGCACACGAGCTACTTTGCGAAGAGCAGAGTTCGGCTTCTTGGGCGTAACAGTCTTGACCGATGTGCAGACGCCTCTCTTCTGGGGAGCTTCGGTATCCGTTGCCACTCTTCTGATAGTGTTCATGCTCTTCAGCAGAGCGGGTGAATTGGATTTGGTTTCCGCTTTGATTCTTCCCTGTCTTACCAGTTGGTTGATGGTAGGCATTACATTTCTCCTTTCTGATGAAATATCTATTTCGTCCGCCTCTGACAGGCGGATTCAACAGCACAACAAATGGTAGTATACACGCTGTTTCCAGTCGTGTCAACGGATATCGCCGCTGTTCCTACCCCTGGATCTCCTCGTCGATCTCATCGACAAAGGCCAGTTCTTCTGCGATATCGTCCATTTCCACTTCAACTTCACCCTCGGCTGAAATGGCTTCGCCCGCATCGAGATCGTCCTCGGTGTAGGAATCGTCAAAAACGTCAAAACGATAGGATTCGCGGCCGTCTTCGGATTCTTCCTCCCGGGCTTTCAGGTTGAAGGACTCCATGTACTCGGTGTTGACACCGTAGTCGATGGATATATTCTTGTAGCGCTTCATGCCGGTTCCGGCCGGGATCAGCTTTCCGATGATGACGTTCTCCTTAAGTCCAAGCAGGTGGTCCGTCTTTCCCTTGATTGCCGCGTCGGTGAGCACCCGGGTGGTTTCCTGGAAGGACGCTGCCGACAGGAAAGAGTTGGTAGCCAGAGAAGCCTTCGTGATCCCCAGCAAAACTGCCTTTTCCACAGCCGGCTCCTGACCTTCCTCCAGCGCGGTGTTGGCTTGTTCCACTTCGGCGAAGCCATAAAGCCCGCCGGGCAGGAGACTGGTGTCGCCGGCGTCCTCGATGCGGCACTTGGACAGCATCTGGCTGACGATGACTTCCACATGCTTGTCGTTGATGTCGACGCCCTGCTGCTTGTAAACGCGCTGCACCTCTTTGAGCAGGTACTGATAGACGCCCTCCACGCCGTTGAGACGCAGGATGTCGTGAGGATTCAGTGGCCCCTGGGTGATGCCTTCTCCGGCATGGATGTAGCTGCCTTCGTGGACCCGGAGTCTGGCGCCGTAGGGGATCACATAGGTCTTTTCGCCCTCGTCGCCCCGAATCTTGACTTCGGTCTTGTTGTCGCTGCGTGTCTCGATGTCGACAACGGTGCCGTCGGCTTCGCAGATCTCAGCGATACCCTTGGGTTTCCGGGCTTCGAACAATTCTTCGACACGGGGAAGACCCTGGGTGATGTCGTGTCCTGCCACCGATACGCCGCCGGTGTGGAACGTACGCATGGTCAGCTGGGTGCCGGGTTCTCCGATGGATTGGGCTGCGGTGATGCCCACGGCCTCGCCGATATTCACCGGCTCGCCGGTGGCCAGATTGCGGCCGTAGCACTTGGCGCAGATGCCGTATTCGCTCTTGCAGGTCATGACCGAACGGATCTTGACCGCTTCGATCCCGGCTCTTTCGATGGCCAGGGCAGCCTCTTCGCTGATCTCTTCTCCGCCTTCTGCCAGGAGCTCGCCGTCGCTGTCCACGATGTCTTCCAAAGCGGTCCGGCCAACGATCCGCAGACGCAGCGCTTCGATCACTTCTTTTCCGTCGGTAAAGGCCCGGACTTCAATGCCTTCGTCGGTACCGCAATCTTCTTCCCGGACGATCACGTTGTGGGACACGTCCACGAGACGGCGGGTCAGATAACCCGAGTCTGCCGTACGGAGGGCGGTATCGGCCAGTCCCTTTCTGGCGCCGTTGCTGGAAAGGAAATACTCCATAACGGACAGCCCTTCCCGGAAGTTAGCGGTGATGGGGATCTCGATGGTTTTACCGGTAGCGTTGGCCATCAGGCCCCGCATGCCGCTGATCTGTTTGATCTGGTTTTTGCTTCCCCGGGCGCCGGAGTGGGCCATGATGTACAGGTTGTTCAACGTACCCAGGGATTCCATCAGGGCATCGGCCACGTCGTCGGTGGCTTTGTGCCAGATGTCGATGACCTTTTCGCTGCGCTCGGTGTTGCTCATCAGCCCGCGGCGATAGGCCAGCTGATAGTCGTCCACCTTTTTCTGCGCTGCGGAAATGATATCCTTCTTGCTTTCGGGCATGACCATGTCGGCGACGCTGATGGTGATGGCCGCCTTCGTGGAGTAATGGAAACCGGTGCTCTTGATGTGATCCAGCATCCGGGCTGTTTCTGTGTTGCCGTGGCGGCGGTAGCAGCGATCGATGATCTGTCCCAGCTTTTTCTTATCGCAAAGGAAATCGACTTCCAGGGAGTACGGATCGGTTTCTCTGTCCACAAACCCAAGATCCTGGGGGATCTCTTCGTTGAAGATGAACCGGCCCACGGTGGATTCCACCAATTGTCCGCGATCCGAGGGATTCAGCTGCTTTCTGACCTTGACTCTGGCATGGACGCCCACAGCGCCCGTCTGGTAAGCCATGAGGAGCTCATCATAGTCGCAGAAGATCTTGCCGTCGCCTTTTTCCGCCGGGGTATTGCGTTCCTTCTCACCTTCGTGGGTCAGATAATAGGACCCCAGGATCATATCCTGCGTCGGCGTGGTAATGGGAGATCCGTCCTTGGGCGCCAGGATGTTGTTCACCGAGAGCATCAGGAAACGGGCTTCGGCCTGAGCTTCCACGGACAGCGGCACGTGAACGGCCATCTGGTCGCCGTCGAAGTCGGCGTTGTATGCGGTGCAGACCAGGGGATGAAGCTTGATGGCCTTGCCTTCCACCAGGACCGGCTCAAAGGCCTGGATCCCAAGTCGGTGAAGTGTCGGCGCCCGGTTGAGGAGAACAGGATGATCCTTGATGACCTCATCCAGCACATCCCAGACCTCGGGGCGCACCTTTTCCACCATGCGCTTGGCGCTCTTGATATTGTGGGCCAGCCCGTCCGCCACCAGCTTTTTCATGATAAAAGGCTTGAACAACTCCAAGGCCATCTTTTTAGGCAGGCCGCACTGATAGAATTTCAGCTCGGGGCCCACGACGATAACCGAACGCCCCGAATAGTCGACGCGCTTGCCAAGGAGGTTCTGGCGGAAACGGCCCTGCTTGCCCTTCAGCATATCCGAAAGGGACTTGAGCGGGCGGGAGCCCGGCCCCGTGACGGGACGGCCTCTGCGGCCGTTGTCGATCAGAGCGTCCACGGCCTCCTGGAGCATTCTTTTTTCATTTCTGACGATGATGTCCGGGGCGCCCAACTCAAGAAGTCTCTTGAGACGGTTGTTCCGGTTGATCACACGACGATAAAGATCGTTCAGATCGGAGGTGGCGAATCTTCCGCCGTCCAACTGGACCATGGGACGCAGATCCGGCGGGATCACCGGGACCACCTCCAGGATCATCCATTCAGGCTTGTTGCCCGAAGCCCGCAGGGCTTCCACCACTTCCAGGCGTCTGACGATGCGCACTTTTTTCTGACCCAGGGACTCCTTGAGCTTCGCTCGCAGATCTTTAGACATCTCTTCCAGGTCGATCTGCCGCAGCAACTCCCGAACAGCCTCAGCGCCCATGCCGGCCCTGAACTGATTTCCGTATTGCTCTTTATACTCCCGGTATTGCTGCTCCGTAAGGATCTCCTTGTACCCCAGTTCCGTGGAGCCCGGTTCGATCACGATATAGGCAGCAAAATACAGGACCTTCTCCAGATTTCTCGGAGAAATGTCCAGCACAAGACCGATCCGGCTGGGGATCCCCTTGAAATACCAGATGTGCGAGACCGGCGTGGCCAGCTCGATATGCCCCATCCGCTCCCTGCGGACCTTGGCCTTGGTCACTTCCACGCCGCAGCGGTCGCAGACGATCCCTTTGTAACGGATCCTCTTATATTTGCCGCAGTGGCATTCCCAGTCCTTGGTCGGCCCAAAGATCTTCTCGCAGAAAAGACCTTCTTTTTCGGGTTTCAATGTTCTATAGTTGATGGTCTCCGGCTTTTTGACTTCGCCGTGGGACCAGCTCAATATTTTTTCAGTAGAAGCTAAACTGATCCGTAAGGATTCAAAATTACTCAGTTCCAAGTAGCTCTCCCCTTCCTGTCGTCCATTCCAAACGAGCGTCAACGGTGATGGTCCTGCTTCGTAAGCGGTTTACAGGCTCTCGTCCTCTCCGGACTCTTCCGGCTCCGAAATTTCCGGAGATATTTCCTCTCCGCTGGCTGACACTTCGCTGTAACCCGATCCGTATCCGAAGAACTCGCGATCGCTCGCAACGTTTTCCATTTCGATCAGGTTTATATTGGTGACCGCTTCCAGATCTGCAGATTCTTTGATTTCGATCTCTTCGTCGTTCTCTGAAAGGACTTTCACATCCAGCGCCAGACTCTGCATCTCCTTGATGAGCACCTTGAAGGACTCGGGAATGCCGGGCTCGGGGATGTTTTCGTCTTTGACGATGGATTCGTAGGTCTTGACACGGCCCACCACATCGTCGGATTTCACGGTGAGGATCTCCTGCAGCGTATAGGCTGCGCCGTAAGCTTCCAATGCCCAGACTTCCATTTCGCCGAACCGCTGCCCGCCGAACTGCGCTTTTCCGCCCAAGGGTTGCTGGGTGACCAGCGAATAGGGGCCGGTGCTTCTGGCGTGGATCTTGTCGTCGACCAGATGGTGAAGCTTCAGCATGTACATATAGCCTACGGTGACCGGGTTGTCGAACTCTTCTCCGCTCCGTCCGTCTCGCAGGATCAGCTTGCCGGACTCAGGATAACCGCAGTCCCGCAACAGGTCGATCACATCGTTTTCGCTGGCGCCATCGAAGACCGGTGTGGAGATGTACCAGCCTTTTTTCTTGGCAGCCAGACCCATGTGGACCTCCAGGACCTGCCCGATGTTCATACGGGAAGGGACGCCCAGAGGATTCAGCATGACCTCCAGGGCTGTGCCGTCCTGGGTAAAGGGCATGTCCTCCTGAGGAAGTATCCTGGAAATGACGCCTTTGTTTCCGTGGCGTCCTGCCATTTTATCGCCCACATTGATCTTTCTCTTGGTGGCGATATAACAGCGGACCAGCTTGTTGACGCCGGGTGCCAGATCGTCGCCGTTTTCCCTGGAGAATACTTTGACGTCCACGACGATACCGGTCTCTCCATGAGGGACCCGCAGGGAGGTATCCCGGACTTCTCTTGCTTTTTCGCCGAAGATGGCCCGGAGCAGACGCTCCTCCGCTGTAAGCTCCGTCTCGCCCTTGGGCGTTACCTTGCCCACGAGGATATCCGAGGAATCCACCTCGGCGCCGATGCGGATGATGCCTTCTTCGTCCAGGTCCTTCAGCGCGTCTTCGCCCACGTTGGGGATGTCCCGGGTGATCTCCTCGGGTCCCAGCTTGGTGTCCCGCGCTTCGGACTCATATTCTTCGATGTGGATCGATGTAAGCACATCGTCCATGAGCAGACGCTCGTTCAGCACGACAGCGTCTTCGTAGTTATAGCCTTCCCAGGTCATGAAACCGACGAACAGGTTCCGGCCCAGGGCGATCTCGCCCTGGTCTGTGGACGGCCCGTCGGCGATCACCTCGCCGGCGCCGACATGTTCGCCGTGGCTCACGATGGGCTTTTGATTGATGCAGGTCCCCTGATTGGAACGTCTGTATTTTAAAAGTTTGTAGGTATCATTTCCGCCGCCGTCGTCCCTGCGGACTACGATCCGCGTCGAATCCACGAACTGCACGACACCAGCGTTGCGCGCCAGCACCACGACGCCGGAATCCCGGGCTGCCGTATGCTCGACGCCCGTGCCGATGATCGGCGCGTCCGTCACCAGGAGGGGCACAGCCTGCCGCTGCATGTTGGAACCCATCAGGGCCCGGTTGGCGTCGTCGTTTTCCAGGAAGGGGATCATTGCCGTGGCAATGGAGACTACCTGGCGAGGCGAAACATCCATATAATCCACTTCGTCTCTGGGATACAGGTTGATTTCGCCCAACCCGCCCCGGGCGACGACCTTTTGGTTGAGGAAGCGGCTGTCTTCGTCCAGCAGTTCATTGGCCTGGGCGATGATCAGCTGCTCTTCTTCGTC
>CALLHZ010000074.1 GCA_938009115.1 uncultured Clostridia bacterium | reverse complement strand
GCGGGGGAAGGATTTGAACCTACGACCTCCGGGTTATGAGCCCGACGAGCTACCAGCTGCTCTACCCCGCGACGATATGAAGTTCGTGTTACAGATGTTGGTGCCGAGAACCGGGGTCGAACCGGTACGATATTGCTATCGCAGGATTTTAAGTCCTGTGCGTCTGCCAATTCCGCCATCCCGGCATTGCCTGCTGCGCACTCCTTCGGACCTGTTTTCGGCTCCGATCGGGCCCGAGCCCCGACAGGGGCTCGGACGCTATTGGCTCCAAGGGTGGGGCTCGAACCCACAACCTATCGGTTAACAGCCGAGTGCTCCACCATTGAGCTACCTTGGAATGTCACCTGTTTACGACAAGAAGTATAATACAACAAATCGACCTTCGTTGTCAACACTAATCTTCCCGATCGATCTCAAGTAATTCTGCCTTGCGGCGATATTTTTCTGCTTTTTCGGAATCGTTTTTTTGCGCGTAGAGCTCGGACAGCTGACGGATGCTGTCGATGTGGGAGGGTGACAGCTCCAGCACCTTGTGGAAGCCCTCCAGGGCCTCGTCGAGGTAATTCAGGGCCCGGTAGGCCGAGGCCAGGTAGTAGTGCAGGGGCCACCAGTTCCGGTAGTCACTTTGAACGTAGGGTTCCAGAATAGCCAGTCCTTCCCGGAGTTTGCCTCCCAGCAGCAGGTTGATCCCTTCCTCGATCCGCACAGGGTCCTTCAGCTGGGTCAGCCGTTCTTCGATCTCCTGCTTTTCTTCTCCGTCCGATGCAAGCGCCAGAAAGCGCTCCCAGGTGAGCTTGGCCTTGGTGTAAAGGCCCAGGTTCAGATAGGCATAGCCCAGGAAATAATAAGCTGCGCCGAAGTCCGGATACAGGGTCTGGCACCACTCGAAAAACTCCGTGGACTCGTCCTTCAGGGCCTGTGTCCTTGCGTGGTCCTCCTCGCCCTCCAGGGAGAGGTACCATTCCCGGCAGGCGCAGGCGTAGCCGAAGAGCGCCTTCTGATGGATGGACTCCAGCAAGAGGGCGCTGCGGAAGTAGGCGGCGGATCTTGCATAGTCCGCGTCCCGCAAGTGCCGCCCGCCCATATCGGCAAGGACGTCGGCCAGCTTTTCGTCAAAGAAACGGGCCAGGAAGCGCAGGTAACTGCCGGCAGAGGGAAACTGCGGGTCGGCGCCGCACAGCAGGGCCATGTTGTCGGCCAGACGCACCACGGGCAGGCCGCCCTCCGCAAAGGCCGCCAGGTCCTCCTTGTTCAGGGGGATGGGTACGCCGATCATAAAGTCCAGTCCTTCCCGCCGCAAATAATCCTCGGAAAAAGCGTCAAATAGAAAGGAGCTCGCTACCTCCTTCAAATAAGGGGCGATCCGGTCGTTCCGGTCCAAAAGCTCCGGCGCTTTGCTCATGCTCTTCATCCTTTCAGTCCCCACCCTTCCTTCTGCAGCCGCTTGACCACTTCGGGATTGATGGCCTCGGCAAGATCCGCCTCCAGAAGCTCGTCAAAGGAGGGCGAATCGCCGTCCTTGACCCACCGGCGAAGGAAAGCCCGGAGGATCCGGTACAGATCCTCCTTGCGGTGGTTCTTCCTTTGATGACCCTTGGTATAATACCACTGGGCCAGCTCCTCGTAAAAATCAAAGGGATTGCCGTAGCAGGCCAGGGCTTTGTCCAGGGTCCGCGCAAAGCCGCCCCGGTTATAATACAGATCCACCATCTCCGCGATCATCTTGATCCGCACCATGCCGTCGGCGGAAAGGTAGCTGTTGGTGATCACCTCATAAGGCGCCTTCTGACGGTAGACATAGCCGTAGAGCTTTGCGTCCTCCCGCAGGGGCGTCCCCTTGAGCAGCTTTAAAAAGCCAACCTGGAAAGCATCGGGCTTCAGCCCGTACACATCGTTGAAGGACCTGCGGAACAGGCTGTAATCCTCCAGGGGCAGCCCTGCGATCAGGTCCAGATGCAGGTGTACGCCGCCGATCTCCCGGATCCGGCGGACGCTTTCCGCGATCTTCTCAAAATTCCCTCTGCGGTTGATGGCGTTCAGGGTGGAGGGATTGGTGGACTGCACGCCGATCTCGAACTGAAACAGCCCGGGACGGGCCTGCTTGAGCAGCTCGTAGTGCTCCTCGCCCAGCAGCTCGCCGCACATCTCCAGATGATAGTTCGTCACACCGTTGTCCTTTTCGACCAGGTACCGCATGATCTCCAGACTGCGCCGGGCGTCGTAATTGAAGGTCCGGTCCACGAACTTCACCTGCTTCACCCGCTTATAAATAAAATACTTCAGGTCTTCCTTCACCCGCTCGACGGGCAGGGCGCGGACCTGACGGTCGATGCAGGACAGACAGTAGGCGCATTGGAAAGGACAACCCCGGGAGGACTCGTAATAAAGGATGCGGTCCTCGTCGGCGGGCAGAAGATCATAAGGGTTGGGCACGCTCTCGAATTTGAGGGGCGGACAGGGCTTGTTCCGGCGAACGATGGCGCCCGCCCGGTACATGAGTCCCCAGACGCCGTTGTAGTCCGGCACCGTGGCAAAATACTGCTTCAAAAAAGCAGCGAAGGGACCCTCCCCCTCTCCCTGGATCACAAAGTCCACAAAAGGATGCTCAAAAAGGAATTCCTCCCCCTCGTGGCTCACCTCAGGGCCGCCCAACAGGATCTTGACGTTGGGCTTGGCCTGCTTCAGCGTCTGGGCCAGGTACAGGGTCCGCTCGATGTTCCAGATGTAGCAGGAAAAACAGTAGAGCTTGCTGTCCTTCCGCATCAGCTCCGTAAAGATGTGATCATCCGTGTGGTTGATGGTATACTCGTCGATCTCCATCTGATCCCGGTACCGCCCCGCCACGGTGTACAGATAGCGCAGGGCCAGGTTGGAATGGATGTATTTCGCATTGAGAGTGGTGAGCAGGATCTTCATGGGACGCGGGACCTCCGTCGCTACAGCGCTCTGAAATATTCCTCCTTGAGCATGGATGTGTTCTCCTTTGCCGCCCGGATCTGAGACAGCATCCGCTCCTTGTCCCGGGGCAGATCGCCCTTTAAAGACAGGTAGTTGGAGGCGTGGTTGCTGCGGAACACGCAGGGGCGGGTGACGTTGATATTTTCCAGCAGAAGCTCCATCTCCGCCATGACCTCTGCCGGCGTGAGCAGCTCGAAGCGCCCTTCCCGGATATCGTCATACAGCGGCGCCTCCGGCTCCACCATCAGCGTCAGGATACTGGCGTAATAAGGCTCCATTTCGCTGATCATGGAGGCCGTCATCCGGGCATGCTCTTCCCAGAGGGCGCGGCCGCCGATGCCGGAAATAAACGTGACGGAGGAGCGCAGGCCCGAGGCCTCGATCATCCGCACGGCGCCAATCAGCTCTTCCCGGGTGGCATTCTTATTGATGGCCTTCAGGACTGCCGGGCTGCCGGATTCGGCCCCCAGGTATACGATCCCCAGGCCAGCCTCTCTGAGGCGAACCAGATCCTCGGGACTCTTTCGCAGCACGTCCCGGGCGGAGCCGTAGATGCCCACCCGCTCGCATTCGGGAAAGATCTCCCGGATCATCCCCAGGATGTCTAGCAGCTTGTCTATGGAAAGGCAGAGGGCGTCGCCGTCGGCCAGAAAGATCCGTTCGACCCGCTTGTAGTACCCTCTTGCGTCGGTGAGATCCGCCCGGATCTCCTCGGTCTTGCGCACCCGGAACTGCTTGCCCCTGAACATGGAGCAAAAGGCGCAGTCATTATGGGAGCATCCGATCGTCACCTGAACGATCAAGCTGTAGGCCTCGCTGGGAGGCCGGTAGACCATACCCTCGTAGCGCATTACATTTTCTCCGGGGACTGGATCCCAAGGAGCCTGAGACCGTTTTTGATGGTCTGCTTGGCCGCGTAGGTCAGGAGGAGCTTGGCCTCTTTTTCGCCGGCGTCTTCCGTCAGGATGTGCTCGTCGTGATAGAACTTGTTGAAGGCCTGGGCCACATCCACGATATGCCGTGTAATGATCGAGGGCTCATACTTTTCGCCGGCGTCCAGAACGGCCTCCGGGAAACGGTAAATGGTCTTGAGCAGCGCAAAAGCGCTGTCGCCGGTCAGATAGGACAGGTCCACTGCGCCCGTTTCCTTGGGCACGGAGAAGCCGCCGTTGCGAAGCACGGATGCAGCCCGTGCATGAGTATATTGCACATAGGGGCCGGTCTCGCCGTCGAAGTTCAGGGTCTTTTCCCAGGAGAAGGTGTAATCCTTGATCCGTCCGTTGGAGAGCTCCTGGAAGATCACGGCGCCGATGCCCACCATTTTGGCGGTCTCCTCGATGCTGTCGGTGTTCACGTTCTTCTCCAGGATCACCTGGCGGGTCTGCTCCACAGCCTTGTTGAGCACGTCTTCCAGAAAGACCACACGGCCCTTCCGGGTGGACAGGGTCCCCTCGGCCAGGCTGACGGTGCCGAAGTTGATGTGGACGCACTGATCGTGCCACTCGTAGCCCATCAGCTCCAGGATCTTGAACCACTGCTGGAAATGCAGGTTCTGCTGGGCGCCCACCACGTAGATATTTTTGTAGAAATCATAAGTCTTTTTCCGGTAGATCGCCGCGGCGATGTCTCTTGTGATGTACAGGGAGGAACCGTCCCGCTTGGTGATCAGGGCCGGCGGCATGCCGTAGGGCTCCAGATCCACGATCTTGGCGCCCTGGGAGTCCTTCAGGATGCCCTTGGCTTCCATTTCCTCCAGAACGGCTCCCATTTTATCCGAATAGAAGCTCTCGCCTGCGAAGGAATCGAACTCGATGTCCAGCATTTTGTAGACACGGGCGAATTCCTTGAGGCTTTCGTCCCGGAACCACTGCCACAGCGCCGTTTCCTCCGGCTCCTGCCGCTCCAGCTTCGAGAAGATCTCACGGGCTTCGTCATCCAGGCCGGGATCCTTTTCCACTTCCTCGTGGAATTTCACGTAATAGGACAGCAGGGTGCTGATGGGAGCGGCCTCCACGTCCGCCCGGTTTCCCCAGCGGCGGTAGGCCACGATCATTTTGCCGAACTGGGTGCCGTAGTCTCCCAGATGATTGATCCGGATGGTCCGGTAACCCAGAAAATCGAAGATCTTGTGAATGGAATTCCCGATGACTGTAGTGCGGATATGCCCGATGTGGAAGGGCTTGGCGATGTTGGGGGAGCTGAACTCCACGATCACGGGACGTCCGCCGCCGATATCGCTGCGCCCGAAGTCGTCGCCGCCGGCGCACACGTCGTTCAGCGTGATGCGTGCCAGCCACTTGCCGTCGATGAACATGTTCACGTAGGCGTTCACAGCCTCGGTCCTGGCAAAAAGCTCGTTGTTTCCGATGGCGCCGGCCAGCTCGCCGGCGATCACGTGAGGCGGCCTCCGCAGGGTCTTGGCCAACCGGAAGCAGGGAAACGCATAGTCTCCCAGACTGCTGTCCGATGGGATTTCAATGGAAGCCTCGATCTCTTCCACGCTCATGTCCGGCAGCTCCCGCTGCAGGATCCCGGCGATTTCTTTTTTGATGCTAAGCATAGCTCCTCCTGATGGTGTCTATTTTTTCAAGGTGACGATGGTGACGCCTTCGCCACCCTCCTGATAAGTGCCTCTTCGAAACGTGTCCACGTGACGGTGGCGTTTGAGCATGCCGGAAAGGCCGTCCCGCAGGATGCCTGCCCCGCGGCCGTGAATGATGCTCACCTGGCCGAGGCCGGCCAGGAAGGCGTCGTCCAGATACTTGTCCACTTCCATTTCCGCCTCGTCCAGATTTTTCCCCACCACATTGACCGACGTGGCGATCTCCATGGCTTTCTGGTGATACATGCGGGAATACTTGACGGCCTCCCGCTCCCGACCGGTAACGTTCTCCTGGACCAATGTCACGTCCGCCAGATTCAGGGAGAGCTTCAGCAGCCCCACCTGGACCATGAAATTGCCCTTGTCGTCGGGCAGGGTCAGCACGCTGCCCTTTTGATCCACGGACAGCACGTTTACACGCCCGCCGATCCGGATCTCTTCCTTTTCCGGCGGCGCGGGATTCACCACGGATCTGCGCTCCTCCCGGAGGGACTTTTCCTTTTCCCGCAGGAGGCGGCGCTGCTCCTCCAGGCTGCGCTGCAGCGCCGGATCCCGGCTCTGCCCGGCGGCGTCCCGAATACGGTCGATTTCCCGGCGGGCCTCGTCTGCCGCTTCCCGGGCCTCCAGCAGGATCTCCCGCGCTTCCGCCCGGGCCTCCCGCACAAGGTTTTCCTTTTCTTCCGTAAGCCGGGCCTCCAGCTTGTCCATCCGGGTCTTCTGGTCCTTGAGAGAAAGCTTCAGCAGGATGGCCTCTTCCCGTTCCGCCTCGGCCTGCTTCTTTTCCTTTTCGATGGAGGAAAGCACGTCCTCAAACTGGATGTCTCCCCGCTCCAACAGCGTCCTGGCATAGGCGATGATGTGTTCCGGCAGTCCCAGCTTCTCGGAGATCTCAAAGGCGTTGGATTTTCCCGGCACGCCGATGGTGAGCCGAAAGGTGGGCGACAGCGTCTCCACATCGAACTCCATGGAAGCGTTCTGCACCCCGGCGGTGGCCAGGGCATACTTCTTCAGCTCTGTATAATGAGTCGTGGCCAGGGTCACGGCGCCTCTGCCGTACAAATGATCCAGAATGGCCATGGCCAGAGCAGCTCCCTCGGTGGGATCCGTACCGGCTCCCAGCTCGTCCAGGAGCACCAGGGTGTTGGCCCCCGCGCCGGCAACGATGTCCACGATGTTGTTCATGTGAGAACTGAAGGTGGACAGGCTCTGCTCGATGCTCTGCTCGTCACCGATATCGGCAAAAATATTCTCAAAGACCGGCAGCACCGTACCGTCCCCGGCGGGCACGAAAAGACCGGACTGGGCCATGAGGCACAAAAGTCCCACAGTCTTGAGGGTCACAGTCTTGCCGCCGGTATTGGGACCGGTGATCACCAGGGTGTCATAGGTCTCTCCGATGCTCACATCCACGGGCACCACGGTTTTTTTGTCGATGAGCGGATGCCTGCCCCGGCGGATCCGCAGCACCCCTTCCATGCTGATCTCCGGGCAGCTCCCTTTCATGCTGCAGGCCAGGCGGCCCTTGGAAAACATAAAGTCCAGACGGGTCAGGATCTCCTGGTTCCCCTTGATCTGGAGCTCGTTTTGCCCCACCCGGGAGGACAGCTCCTGCAGGATGCGAAAGATCTCCTTCTTCTCCTCCAGCTCCAGCTCCCGCAGCTCGTTGTTCATGTTCACGATAGTCTGGGGCTCCACAAACAGCGTGGCCCCCGAAGAGGACTGGTCGTGGACGATGCCCGGCAGCCGGTTCTTATGCTCCGCCTTGACGGGGATCACGTAACGGCCCTGCCGCATGGTCACCAGGGCGTCCTGCAGGAGGGCGCGGTTTTCCGCGGAGCCCACGATCTGCTGGATCTTGGAGCGAATCGCTTCGTTCTGGCGCAATATGGCCCGCCGGATGCGCTTCAACTCGGGGCTGGCGCTGTCGGCGATCTCGTCCTCGGACAGGATGCACCGCTGGATCTCTTCCTCCAGCTCCCGCAGCACGGATATGGCCGACACCAGCCCCCGGATCCGGGGAAGCTCCGGCAGATCCGCGCTCAAAAACACGGCGGTCTTTCGCGCCGACGTGAGATTATAGGCCACCTCCAGCAATTGCTTGGGCGTCAGGGCCCCTTCCTTGGCCGCCAGATGAACGAAGCCGCCGATGTCGTAGAAATTACCAAAGGGCGGCGTTCCTTTGCGCAGGATCACCGTCACGGCTTCATCGGTATCCGCCAGTTCCTCCCGGATCCGGGCCCGGTCGCGGACCGGAGCCAGACTGTCGATGACGCTTCGGGTCAGAACAGAGCAGGCTTCGCCCCGGAGCATGGCGATGATCTTGTCATACTCCAGGACCCGCAGGGCTTTAGGGTTGATTCCGTTGTCTCCCGGTTTTTTATTGTCCACTCTTTCGTAAATTCTCCAATTCGTTCTTCAGGTGGATGTTTTCCATCTGAATGTCGAAGAAACTGCTCTCGATATCCCGGCACTTGGTCTCCAGCTCCCGGATCATGGCGATGTTCTCTTCCTGGGAATGATCCTGATGGTCCACATCCCTGGCCAGCTGCTCCGCCCGGTTGCGCAGGATCTCATTGCCCCGCTTCAGTTCCGCAAGTTCTTCCCGCAGGGAGTCGATCTCTTTTTCTTTTTCCTGATACTCCCGCTGGGCTTCTTCCTTCTGTTCGATGCTGCTGGCCATGTCCTCCTTGTACTGGGCGAAGCTCTTCTTGACCTCATCCCAAAGGTGGACATAGTGCTGAGCGTCCTTTTCCAGCTGCTGATTCTGCTGGCGCAGCTGCAGCATGGCGTCCTCCTGGCGGAAATATTCGTCCACCACGTTCACGGCGGTCAACACCGCCACGGCAGACATGGGGCCGGCGGGCAGCAGCGCCGCCACCTCGTTCATTTTGGTGTCCACATGATCGGCGATCCGGATGATGTGCTCTCTTGGCATTTCGCCTGAGATCGAATATTCCTGACCGAAGATCCTTACCGCTACAGTATTCTTTTCACTGATTCCACTCATGGTCTTCTCCCTTGCGTTCCAATGCCGGTTGACGATAACGGATCAGAGGGGCGCCTACATCTCGCGGAGGACCGCCTGATGGGCGTCTTTCAATGCGACCAGGACCCGGGTGTTGATCTCGCTCACTTCTGCTTCCTTCAGCGTCCGGTCCTTGGCGCGGTACGTCAGGGAAAACGCCACGCTCTTGGAGCCCTTTGGCACCTGATTTCCCCTGTAGATATCGAAAAGCTTCACGGATTCCAGCAGGTCTCCTGCGTGGGCCTTGATTTCTTTTTCCAGGTCTCCCACACGGACCTGCTCCTCCACCACCATGGCGAAGTCCCGCTTCATGGCTGGGTACTTCGGCAGCGGCTGATACTTCTTTTCCATGCTCACCAGACTGTAGAGGTCGCCGAAGAACAGCTCGGCGGCGTAAACAGGCTGCGTCAGATGGAAGGCGTCCGCCACGGCGGGGTGGATCTGACCCATAGCGCCGATCGTCTTGCCTTTATAGACAATGTCGGCGCAGCGCCCCGGATGATAGGAGGCGTTGGCGCTTTGGGCTTCGAATTCCAGGCCCGTGACGCCCAGCACCGAAAGAGTCTCCGTCAGGATGCCCTTCAGCGTAAAGAAGCTCTCCGTTTCGCCGTACAGGGCCACGCAAAGAGAATCCTTCTCGATGGGAAGCGCCTCGCCGGCATCCGGGTCGACCCGGAAGGTGTTGCCCAGTTCATAAGCGCGCATGGCCTCCATGCTGCGGGCCATGTTGCGGGAAAGGACCTCCAGCATATTGGGCAGAAGCACCGTGCGCATCACCGAGGTGTCTTCGCCCAGGGGATTCAGCAATGTCACGAATTCCCGGGCAGGATCCTTGGGAGCCAAAGCGATCCGGTCCACGGTCCGGGGGCTCACAAAGCTGTAGGTCTGGATCTCGTTGACGCCCAGGCCCATCAGGATGTTTTTCGCCGTGCTGCGGATCATCTGGACCGCCGTGCGCACGGATTCCACATGGCTGCGGGGCAGTGTGGCCGGCAGACGGTCATACCCGTACATCCGGGCGACTTCCTCCACATAGTCCACTTCTTCGGAAAGATCCATCCGCACTGTAGGCGGCGTGACTCGGATCAGGTCGTCCATACGCTCTGTCTTCATTTCCAAGGCCTGCAGATATCCCTCCACCTCGGCGCCGCTCAGGGCCACGCCCAGCATGTGGCTCATGCGGGAAACCCGGATCTCATGGGTCCGGGGAGCCTCCGGATGCGGATAGATATCGATCATATCCGAAAGGACCGTCCCGGCGCCCAGTTCTTCGATCAGCCGGCAGACCCGGCTGCAGGCCTCGGAGGCCAGGTTGGGGTCCAGACCCTTTTCAAAGCGGGAGGAGGCTTCGGTCCGAAGTCCCAGCTTCTTGGAGGTAGCGCGGACGCTGTCACCGGAAAAATTGGCAGCTTCCACAAAAATGACGGCAGTATCGTCCCGGATCTCGGAATCCAGTCCGCCCATGACGCCGGCGATGCCGATGGGACCTTCCGAGTCCCGGATCATCAGCATATCCGGAGACAGCTTACGTTCCTGGCCGTCCAGGGTGACAAAGGTCTCGCCTTCCGCCGCATTGCCGACCCGGATCTCGCCGCCCCGGATCTGGCGCAGATCATAGGCGTGGATGGGCTGTCCGTATTCCAGCATCACGTAGTTGGTGATGTCCACGATATTGTTGATGGGCCGCATGCCGGCGGCGATGAGCCTGTGCTGAAGCCACCAGGGGGACTGGCCGATCTTGATGTCCTTGACCACACGCCCGGTAAAGCGCTTGCACAGCACGGGATTTTCCACCGTTACGCGGATATGGTCGCCGGTCTTTTCTTCGGAGACCCTACCGCAGGCCGTTTCCGGATAGCGCAGCGAGCCGCCGAACACGGCGGCGGTCTCCCGGGCCATGCCGATCATGGACAGGCAGTCCGGGCGATTGGGCGTGATCTCAAAATCCACTGTGGCTTCGTCCAGGGAAAGAGCCTGGATGATGCCGGTCCCGGGCGCGTAGTCGCCTTCCAGGATCCAAATGCCGTCCCGGTGCTTGACGGGGACGACCTTGTCCGAAAAACCCAGCTCGGTGCAGTTGCACATCATGCCGTTGGAGGCAAGCCCCCGCAGTTCTCCTGCCCGGATGATCTCTCCGCCCTCCACCTTCTCTTTGCCGTGGAGCGGTCCGGGCACCCGGCTGCCGTCCAGGGCCACGGGCACCAGAGCGCCCTCGAAAATATTCATGGCGCCGGTGCAGATCTGGACCGGCTCGCTGCCGCCCACATCCACCTGGGCCACCAGAAGGCGGTCTGCGTTGGGATGGGGTTCAACTTTAAGGATCTTTCCGACCACCACTCCTTCGATTTCTTCGCCGAACACCTCCACCGTCTCGATATTCGAGCCGGACATGATCATTTTTTCACAAAAAACCTCCAGGGATACGTCCATATCCGTGTAGGATCTTAACCATCTGACGGGTACAAGCATTTTTTCGCCTCCTATTTGAACTGCCTGATGAAACGGATGTCGTTCTCATACATCAGACGGATATCATCCACTTCATACTTGAGCATAGCGATGCGATCGATCCCCATGCCGAAAGCGAAGCCGGTGTAGCGCTCCGTATCTACGCCGCCCACCTTCAGCACATTGGGGTGGACCATGCCGCAGCCCAGGATTTCGATCCAGCCGCTGCCCTTGCAGACCCGGCAGCCCTTGCCGCCGCATTTGAAACAGGATACATCCATCTCCGCTGAAGGCTCGGTAAAGGGGAAGTAATGGGGCCGGAACCGTGTTTTAGAGGAGGAGCCGAACAGGCTCTTGGCAAAGCGGTCCAGCACGCCCTTCAGATCGCTCATGGCAATGCCCTCGTCCACGGCCAGCCCTTCCACCTGCTGGAACATGGGCGAATGGGTGGCGTCGGGGGTATCGCAGCGGAAGCAGCGTCCCGGCGCGATCACCTTGATGGGCGGCTTTTGGGAAAGCAGCGTCCGCACCTGCACCGGAGAGGTTTGGGTCCGCAGGAGCACGCTGTCCGAGATGTAGAAGGTATCGGTCATATCTCTGGAAGGATGGTTCTTGGGCGCGTTCAGCGCGTCAAAATTATTAAAGACTGTTTCCACCTCCGGCCCCTCGGATACCGAAAAGCCCATACCGGAAAACACTCTGATGATTTCCTCTGTGGTGATGGTCAGCAGGTGCCTGGCGCCGGTGGGGATCCCCTGGCCGGGCTCCGTGACGTCGATGGTCTCCGAAGCAAGCTCGGCCTGCTTTTCCATCTGCCGGAAGTGGTCCATGGCTTCGTTCAGCATCTGCTCCAGCTGGCTGCGGACCGTGTTGGCGGCCTGTCCCATGGTTTTCCGTTCTTCGGGCGCCAGGCTGCCCATGGACCGCAGGATCTCGGTGAGCTCGCCTTTTTTGCCCAGAAATCTGACCCGAAGCTCCTCCGCGTCGGCCAGGGAAGCGGCCTGTTCCATCTTCTGTTTGGCTTCTTCCATCATTTGTTTGAGTTTTTCGATCATGTTTCGTTTTGCCTCCGTTGTTATTTGTGCGCACTTGCCAGCTGCTGGCGGTACGCCTCGTACATGATGATCCCGCCTGCAAGGGCGGCGTTAAGTGACTCGGATCGCCCGGCCATGGGAATGCTGAGCATGCAGTCCGCTGCCTGCTGAAGTTCCAGGGAGACGCCGTTGCCTTCGTTGCCGATCACGATGGCTGCGTCTTCGGTCAAGGGACAATCGTAATAAGGGACATGGCCTCCGGCCACCGCCGCATAGATCTTTTTCCCGTGCTTTCGCAGCAGATCCAAGGCTTCCTGGGGCGTTTCGGGGAACAGGAGCGGCAGGCGGAACAGGGTTCCCGCTGCGGCGCGTACCGCTTTGGGCCCGTAAACGTCGCCGCAGCCTTTCAGGAGCATGGCTCCTGAAAAGCCTGCCGCCTCGGCGGTCCGCAGCAGCGTGCCTAGATTCCCGGGGTCCTGGATCCGATCCAAAACGAGGACGTTTCCGCCCCTGGGCGCAAAAAAAGTCTCCTCGGAATACACAGCCTTCTCAGCGATCGCCAGAACGCCCTGAGGCGTCTGGGTCTGGGTGATCTTCTGGAAAAGCGCCCGGCTCAGAGAAAAGATCTCCGGCGGCCGTTTTCGATCCGCCGCCAGCCTGCGCAGAGGAACCAGCTCATCGGCTCTGCTTTGGGATACCGCATCTTCCTCCAGAAAAAACAGCGCCTGCAGGACTACATCCTGCTCCAGGGCTTCCCGCACCGGATTAGGACCCTCCACCAGGTATAAACCCGAAGCGTCCCGCTGTTTTCTTGCGCCCAGGGATACGGCCTGTCGCACTCTTCGATTGTCCGGGGAAGTGATCAGCATCGCGCCTTCCGGTCTGATAGAAAAAGAAGCCGGTGTCCCACCGGCTTCGGTTCTGTCCACTGTTAAAACTTAATTTCCTTGTTCAGGAAAGATGGGATCGGGAAATCGTTATTGGGATTGTAGGTTTCGTCGCCGCCCAGACGCAGCCCGTAGCCGGGCCGCTCCGGCGTCTCTTCCGGTTCGGTTTCCTCCGGCTCGCTCTCCGCGGGATCTTCGGCTTCGCCGTCTTTTCGGACCGGCCGCTTGCCGATCACGTCTTCGAAGCCGGTGGCGATGACCGTGACGGAGATCTCTTCGGACATCTCCTCCTTGATGGAAGCGCCGAAGATGATGATAGCGTCCTCGTCGGCTTCCCGGGCGATGTAATCCGCCGCCTCGTTGACCTCCAGCATCCCCAGATCGTAACCGCCCATCACGTTGAGCAGCACGGCCCTGGCGCCGCTGATGGAGGTCTCCAGCAGCGGGCTGTCCACCGCGGTACGGATCGCCGCCTCCACCCTGCCCTCGCCGCTGGCCCGGCCCACGCCCATATGGGCGATGCCCCGGTCGCTCATGACCGTCTTGACGTCGGCAAAGTCCAGATTGATGATGCCGGCCTCGCCGATCAGGCTGGCGATGCCGTCCACACCCTGCTTGAGCACTTCGTCAGCCATGGAAAAGGCCTGCAGCATGCTGGTATTTTTCTCTGCGATCTGCAGCAGTCTGTCATTGGGAACGACGACCAGAGAATCCACATAATTTTTCAGAAAGCGGATGCCCAGCTCCGCGTGTTCTTTTCGCTTTTTACCTTCAAACGTAAAAGGCCGCGTCACGACGCCCACTGTAAGGGCCCCGGCCATTTTGGCGGCCTTGGCGATGATGGGTGCCGCGCCGGTGCCGGTGCCGCCTCCCATGCCTGCCGTAATGAAGACCATGTCACTGTCCTTCAGGAATTTCTCCAGGATCTCCAGGCTCTCTTCCGCGGAGCGCTGGCCGATCTCCGGATTTCCGCCGGCCCCAAGGCCTCTGGTCAGTTTCTCGCCGATCTGGACCTTCGTTTCGGCTTTTGAGCTGTTCAAGGCTTGCCGGTCGGTATTGACCGCAATAAAATTGATCCCTTGAAGATTCGCGTCGATCATCCGGTTGACTGCATTGCAGCCTGCGCCGCCGATCCCGACGACTTTGATCTTTGCCGGAGCGTCCAAGGGCGTTTCAAATTGCAGCATTGGGGACATTATACGGCCTCCTGTATTCCATAACAACACAATATATGGTTATACTATCACATCCCGCAACAAGTTGCACGAAAATTATACGGATGCGGCCGTTTTTTTCAGGTCATTCGATGACGGGGCTGAAAGAGAGATAATTATCCTTGCCCACCTTGATGACGCCGTGGGTGATCTCCTGCTGGTACAGTTCATACAGCAGCTTTTCCACACTCTCCATATTGTCTCGGATGTTGGCCGGGGCGCCTTCGCAATACAGCGTGTCGTAGATGTAGGCCTTGACCATCACCGTGGAAAAATCGATCTTTTTGAAATAGACTTCGTGCTCCTCCATGATCTCCAGGAGTTCCAGCGTATCCGTGAACAGATAGGACTGTTCCACCACCAGCGCTTTGCCCGGGGTCATTTCCACCAGCGCCATGCCCAGGAGCAGCGGCAGTGTCGGAGCATCTTCCGAGACCCGGAGCACCGTTCCTTCGTTGTCCAGCAGCACATAGCTTTCGCCGTAGGGCACCGCTGCGTATTCCACCCGCTCTGTCACAGTGATCCGCACGGTGCCCATGGGGATGCGGCGGATCTTGACATTTTTGATATACGGGTCCTCCAGCAGCTTGTCCCGAATATCCGAAATGCTGAATTCAAAAGTATTTTTCCCGGTTTTGAGTCCTGTCATCTGGATCAGCTGGGCCCGGGTGTAGTACTCGTTGCCGCCCACGTCGATAGTGGTGATGTTGAAGTATTCGGACGTGAGAAAATAGTACCCGCCGGTGCACAGCAGGCACAAAATGAAGAACTTCAGCAGATACCGCTTCTTCTTCCTCTTTTTTTTCTTTTTGCCCGTCGCCGGCGCTGTGTAGAACTCCTCCTGGTTTTGAGGCGGCAGCTCCAGGGTGTCCGCGGCGGGGAATTCGATGCGTTCACTCATGTGATTCGGTTCCGATCGTATCCAGTGCAAGATTGTCGTATATGATATCGGCTGCGTCGGCCCTACCCAGACCGGCGGAGGCCAGGGACATGGCGTTCAGCTTTTCTTTGTTGTTTTTCAGCTTCAGCACATAGTACGCAAAGACGGAGCGCTCCTCCGACAGGTCCTCTTCCCGGATCAGAACGGCGGCGCCGGCGTCGGCAAGCGCCTTTGCGTTGTGGTACTGATGATCGTTCGTCACATTGGGAGACGGGATCAAAAGGCTGGGCTTGCCGCAGACCGTGATCTCCGCCAGAGCGATGGCGCCTGCCCGGCTGATCACCAGATCGGCTGCGTTCAGCAGCCGGGGCATGTCGTCGGCATAAGGCAGCAGCTTAACATCTTCGCCTCCGGGAATCTCCGCGATGGCGTCCCGGACTTCCTCGTAATATCGCTTGCCCGTTACAAAGATCAGACGCGCCCCGCCCTCTTTGAGCGCCGGGATCATCCGCAGCGTCTCTCTGTTGAGCACCTGAGCCCCCAGGCTGCCCCCAAAAACAAGAAGGACGAAGTCTTTGTCGGAAAAGCCCAACTCGCTGCGGCAGTCGGCGATGCCGGCCAGAACAAATTCCCTGCGGACCGGATTGCCGGACAGCACCAGCTTTTCTTTGTGACGAAAATATTTTTCAGAGTCCGGAAAGCTGATGAACGTCTTGGCAGTATAACGCTCCAGCATGCGGTTGGCTACGCCGGGAAGCGCGTTCTGCTCATGGATGTAAGCCGGTATGCCCCGCCTGGCGGCCTCCCGGATCACCGGGGCGGTCACATAGCCGCCGGTGCCCACCACGCGGTCGGGACGAAAACATTCCAGGATCCTCCGGATCTGGGCGCTGCCCTGAAGCATGTTGCGGAAGGTTTTGATGTTGTTCAGAGGATTGCGACGGTCCAGTCCGCTGGCGGCGATCCGTTCCAGATCGTACCCGGCAGCGGGCACCAGCGTGTTTTCCATACCTGTTTCGGTCCCGACGAAAAGGATCTCTGCGCCAGGATGTCTGCGTTTGATTTTGTCTGCAATGGCGATGGCCGGGTAGATATGTCCTCCGGTCCCCCCGCAGGTGAACAGCACTTTCATCTTCTCGCTCCTCACAGCTGCCTGGACGGCGCTGCCTGCCTGGATATATTGGTCATGATCCCCATCAGCGACAGGAAGATCACCATGGCGTTGCCCCCCTGGCTCACAAAAGGCAGGATGACGCCCGTGGGCGGGAAGGACGCCGTTACCACGGCGATGTTCATCAGGACCTGAAGGCTCAGGATGATCGTTGTTCCCGCGGCCAGCATCATGCCAAAATAATCCTTTGCCCGCACGGCGATATGACAGCAGCGCCAGATCAGGCCCAGATAAGCCGCCATCAGTCCCAGGATCCCGACGAAGCCCAATTCTTCGCCTATGATCGCCAGTATAAAGTCGTTTTGCGGTTCCGGCAAGTACAAGGTTTTCTGAATGCTCTGCCCAAGGCCTACGCCGAAGACGCCGCCGGAGCCCAAGGCCAAAAGGGACTGCACGACCTGATAGCCTGAACCCAGGGGATCCTGAAACGGATCCATAAAGCTGATCACCCGCTGAAGGCGGTATTCTCCCCCGGGGGCCAGGACCGCCAGACTGGCCAGCGCGGCGCCTGCGATAGCTGTAGCGGTGACCCAGATCTTCGGCAGCCCGGCCACATAGAGCATCCCCACCACCAACAGGAGCACAAGGCCGGCTGTGGAGAGGTTCGGCTGCTTATAGATGGCTGCAAAACAGATGCCCGCCACAGTGAGCGTAGGCAGGATCCCTTTGAAAAACTTCCTGGACCGGGTCGGATCCTCAGAGAGAAAGGCTGCGACGAAGATGATCAGCGAGAACTTGACCACCTCGCCGGGCATCACGGTAAAGTACTTGAAATCCAGCCAGCGGGTCGCATTGTTGATGGTGAGGCCCAAAGGCGTAAAAATCAGGAACAGCAGCGCCATGCCCGCCCCCAGCAGAGGCCAGGCAAAATGTCTCAGGTAATGATAATCAAAAAATGAGAAAAACACAAATCCAACCCAGCCGACCAGGACCCACATGCTGTCCTCGATCAAGTATTTGTAGGGATTGCCGAATTTGCTCAGCGCATTGTAATAGCTGGCGCTGAAGACCATCACGATGCCGAAGACCGACAGGCCCAGCACCAGCAGCACCAGGATGAAATCCCCCTCTTTCAGTTGTCGCAGGGCTCGCTCTCTCATGGTCTCCTTCCCTTGCCGTTGCTATGCGCCAAGGGCCCGTACAAGCTCTTTGAAATGACGGCCGCGCTCCTCGAAATTATTGTACATCCCCCAACTGGCGCAGGCCGGAGACAAAAGGACGGCATCCCCCGGCAGGGCAAGCTGGGCAGCCTCGCGCACGCAATCCCCCATGTCCGCGCAGAAATGGATGGCGTCTTTGGGGAAGCCGTTCTTTTCGGCGCTACGGGCGATGCGCTCCGCTGTTTTCCCAAGAAGGATCAGATATCTTACCCGTCCTTCGAAGGCAGCGGTAAACGGATCGAAATCCGCATTTTTTTCATAACCGCCTGCGATCAGCAGCAACGGTCTTGGGACGGACAGGATCGCCTTGATCGCCGCATCGGGATTCGTGCCCTTGGAATCGTTGATATATGCCACACCGTTGATTTCCGCCACGGTTTCGATGCGGTGTTCCACGCCGGCAAAAGTCCGCAGAGCCTTTCCAATAGCTTCTGCCGGCACGCCGGCGAAATATGCCGTGGCAGCGGCAGCCAGGGCGTTTTCCAGGTTGTGGGCGCCGGGGATCCTCAAGGCCTCCACAGGACACAGCGCGATCTCTTGGTCTTGCTCTCCTGCTATCATGATCTGCCCGTCCCGGACAAAAGCGCCAAAAGAAAGGCTTTTCCGCGCTGAGAAAGGTACTGCCCACCCCTTGAGGCCCCGCTCCGGCAGCGAGGAGGACAGCGCGTCGTCGGCATTGTAGACGCAGTAATCTTCCTCGCGCTGGTTTTCAAATACTTTGAATTTGACCCGGACGTACTCTTCCAGGCTGCCGTGGCGGTCCAGATGATCCGGCGTGATGTTGAGCAGCGCCGCCACCCGGGGACGGAAGTCCACGATGGTTTCCAGCTGAAAACTGGAGACTTCCGTCACCATCACCGCATCCTCCTCCGCGGAAAGGATCTGGTCTGCGACGGGCGTCCCGATATTCCCCACGATGCGGTGAGGCAGCCCTGCCAGCCGGTACATCTCCCCCACGAGAGCTGTGGTGGTGGTTTTTCCGTTGGTTCCCGTGATGGCCACAAATCTGACGGGTCGGCTCCGGTAGGCCAGCTCCAGTTCACCGATGATCTCTGCGCCGTTTCTTGCAGCCTGCTTCAACACAGGCTCCGTGAGGGGCATGCCGGGACTGGCAACCACCTGTCTGAACCCGTCGGTATCCGGCTCCCGGCCCAGATAGCAGCGTACGCCCAGAGCCTCCAGCTCTTTGCGCTGCTCCTCAGGGAAAGCGGATGCGTCTTTGCCGTCATAGGCATACACTTCCATCCCCTGGGACGCCAAAAGCCGCGCGGCGGCCATGCCGGATTTCCCTAAACCGGCGATCAGGACCTTATTATTGGATGCATCTGTCATCATGCTCCCTTTCTTTCAGTGATGCCGAACTATACCGCCGCCACTGCCAGGACGCAGAGGACTGTCGTGACCAGGCAAAATACAGCCAGGATCTTGTTTTCGGACCAGCCGCCCAGCTCGAAGTGGTGGTGGAGCGGCGCCATGCGGAAAAACCGGCGTTCATTCTGTGTTTTGAATACATAAACCTGGATGATGACCGACAGCGCCTCCGCCACATAGATCCCTCCCGCCAGCGGAAGGATGAGCGTGGCATTCATGGACACGGCTGCGGCCGCCAGCGCGCCACCCAGCGCCAACGATCCTGTGTCTCCCATAAAAAGTCTGGCAGGATGACGGTTGTAGATCAAAAATCCAAGACAGGCGCCAAAAATAGACGCCGATAACACAGAAGCCTGGAATGCGCCGAAGCCCATTCCGATGATGGTCAGGCAGGCGGCCACGATGGCCGTGACGCCTGAGGCCAGCCCGTCCAGCCCGTCGGTCAGATTCACCGCATTCACCATGGACACGACCACAAAGGCCACAAATGCGATGTAAAACACGCCGAGATCCGCATAGATCCTGGCCACAGGGATATAGACCGTCGTGCCGCTGCCGGAGATCCGGCTCAGCCAGAAAGCGCCCAGAGCGGCAACGAATATTTGCAGAAGGATCTTCTGACGCGCTGTCAGCCCCAGATTTCTGCGGTTGACCACCTTCAGCCAGTCATCGGCAAAGCCCACGGCAGCAAAGCTGAGAAACAAAAAAATCATGACCGGCATCTGGCCGCCGAGCCCGCCGAAGCCTAAGGCCGCCGCCAGGATCGCCCCGATGATGGCGATCCCGCCCATGGTAGGCGTGCCGGACTTGCTCATGTGGCTGCTGGGGCCCTCTTCCCGAATGCTCTGTCCGGCGCCGAGACGGCGCAGGAAGGGCAACAGCAAGGGGGTCAGAAGGACAGCGGCGGCGAAGGCCGCTCCCATCGCCCCGAATATCTGGGTATTATGCATCAGGATTCCTCCCCTGCGTTGATCGATCGACGGATCCGGGCAGCCACTTCGGCCACCCCGGTGGCATTGGAGCCCTTCACCAGTACGGTGTCGCCCGGCCTGAGCTCCGACAGCAGAAACTCCATAGCTTCTCCGTTGGAAGCGCAGCGCAGCAGACGGCCGCGATATCCGGCCTCTTCGGCTCCTATGGCATAATACTTTGCATTGCTGCCGATTGCAATCAAAACATCCGGACTCTTCTCCGCCGCATAGCGCCCGACGGAAAGATGTCCCTCCTCCAGATAACTGCCCAGCTCCAGAATATCGGCCAGCACCGCGATGCGACGGCTTCCCGGCGTCAGCGCAAGAACGTCCAGCGCGGCCTTCATGGAGTCGGGACCGGCATTGTAGGTATCATCGATCAGGGTCACGCCGCCGGACGTCTCCAGACGAAGCCGCCGCTCGGCGCTCTCCATTACCCGAAGAGCGGCGGAGGCTTCCGGCAGCGAAATATCCAAAAATGCGCCTGCGGCAGCCGAAAGAGCCGCATTCATGGCGTTGTGAAGTCCCGGAATGGGAAGCGCAAAATCCTGCCGGCTCCGGTTTGGATCCGCCAGGGAAAAAGCCACGCCGCTGCCTTCGGTCCGGACATCCTGCAACAGGTATTCGGCATCTTTTCCGACGCCCACGGGACAGAGGCGGCATCGCCCGCCCAACCTGGCGGCCACCTCCGCCGGCGCGAGGAAATCGCTGTCGCTGTTGAATACCAGCACATCCTGGAGCTCGAGATACGAAGCGATCTCCAGCTTTGCTCCGGCGATGGCTTCCCGGGTGCCCAGGCGCTCCAAATGCGCCGTCCCGACATTGGTGATCACGGCGATATGGGGCCGGATCCACCTGCAATAGCTTTCAAGCTCGCCCTTCCTGTCCATGCCCATTTCAAATACGATGGCCTGGGTATCTGCTTCCGCGCGGAAGGCGGTGAGACATTGACCCAGCGTTGTGTTCAGGTTTCCGGAGGTGCTGACTGTGCGGTACTTCCGGGAAAGGACCCGGGCGAGCATCTCTTTCGTCGTAGTTTTTCCGACGCTGCCCGTAACGGCCACCCGATGCAGGCGGAACTGGTCCAGATACGCTCCGGCGATCTGTGTAAGCCCCTGCTCGGTGTCTCCGGTCAGGATAAAGGAGGCCGAAGGCTCCTTTGCTAGGATCGGCGGGATCCTGCCCTCTTCAGAAACGAAAAAAACCCGGCAGCCTCTCTCCAGTGCGTCTTTGAGAAAATCGTGCCCGTCCTTGCTGGGTCCCACGTAGGCCACGAACATTTCGCCTGCCTCGACTTTTCGGGAATCGATGGCCACGCCGGAGATCCAGGCGTCCTGATTTCCGAAGATCCTGCCGCCGCAGGCCCGGGCCAGCCACTGCACATCAGTCTTTTTCAAAATAATTTCTCCTGCTGCTCACTCATAATACAGCGTTACTTTTGTATTCAGGTCGATCAGGGCGCCGCTTCTGGGATATTGGTCCACGACGACGAGATCTTCGTATAAGTCGGTTTTCGGAGCAATGGTGTAGCCCAGAGACTGGCCGCCCAGAATGCCGATGGCATCGGACATATGCTGTCCCACTACATCGGGGACCTCTGTTTTTCCGGTCTTGAGGGCCGCCTGCTCAGCCTCGGTATATTGAGGCGGAATATCCATGTAGCGGAAGATCTCCTGCAGGATGACCTTTGCCGCCGGCGCTGCGGTCTGGCTGCCGTAGAGGACCCCTTTGGGAGTATCCACGATCACCAAAAGCGCAACCTTCGGATCATCCAGAGGCGCTACGCCGATGAAGGAGCCGTACACATCCGTATCCGAATAGCCGCCTCCTTCGGGCTTGCTGGCCGTGCCTGTCTTTCCGCCGATGCGGTATCCGGCGACCCGGGCTGTTCCTCCGCCACCCTCTGTAACGACGGATTCCATGATTTTCAGGACGTCATCCGCAGTCTGGGAGGAAACCGGACGGCGCGTGATCTCCGGCGCATATTCTTCCACGATCTGCCCGTCGGAATCCACCAAGGCCTTGACGAGTCTGGGTTTCATCAAGAGGCCGTCGTTGGCATAGGCCGAAATGGCGGTGAGAAGGCTCACCGGCGTGACGGCGATCCCCTGCCCGTAGGCCATAGTGGCCAGTCCCACCGGTCCTGCGGTCTCTTTTCTTTGGAGAATATTATATCCCTCTCCGGGGAAATCCACACCGGTTTTTTCCGTAAGGCCAAATTGGTCCAACCCCTCGTAATAGGCTGTCAGCCCGATCCGCTGGACCAGCTGGACCATCACGGGATTGCAGGAATTCTGCACGCCCTGGGCCAGGGTCTGCCATCCGTGAGAGTTGGGATAATCCCAGCACCGCAGCACGGCATCGGCCACTTTGATGCTCCCCTGGCACAAAAATTTTTCCGTCAGGTTTGTGACGCCTTCGTCCAGCGCGATCCCCGCTGTGATGAGCTTGAAGGTGGAGCCGGGCTCGTAGGTGTCGGAAACACAAAAATTCCGCCACATCTTATTCCAGTAGGCCATCTGCTCTTCGGCAGACATGGCTTCCAGCGCCGCAGCCTCCGCCGGATCCATAGGGACCCGGGGGTCGTTTGGATCGAATTCCGGGGTCTGCGCCATGGCCAGGATCTCGCCGTTTTTGGGATCCATGACAAGACACATGACACGATTTGCCTTTGTCCGTTCCTGGGCTTGCACCAAAGCCGCTTCCACAATGTGCTGGATATTGGCGTCCAGCGTCAGCACCACGGAGTAGCCGTCCCGGGGCTGGTAGTATCGTTCCGTTCCGTAGGAGAGACTGTTCCCGGTGTTGTCCTTATTGGTGATCCAGCGCCCGTCGATCCCGGCCAGATAACGGTTATACGCCAGCTCGATCCCGGCCAGCCCGGCATTGTCGTCGGTGGTGCCACCCAGGACGTGACAGGCAAACGATTCCATGGGGTAGTAGCGCTTCACATCCTC
>CALLHZ010000073.1 GCA_938009115.1 uncultured Clostridia bacterium | reverse complement strand
AAAAAATTGGCGGCCAAATAGGTCTCGCCTGGCCTGAAATAAAAAAAAGAAACGAAAAAACCGGCGCAAGCCGGTTTTTTCGTTTCCGTGACATTATTCCCGGCGAAGCGCTTCCGCCAGCCCCTTCAACTCAGCCAATACAGCCTGCTTGTTCACATCCATCGATTGGGTCTTGATCGCATTGACATACTCCCAAACAGCATTGATGACTTCGCTCTGGGTGATAAAAAACGTCGGCGCTCCTTTTTCCCCGCGGGAGATCAGCGCCCCGACACCTTGCTTGACGCACAGGAAAAGATTAAAAAACAGACTGGGAACGAGAACGATATGATAGTTGGCATGGGTTTCTGCGATCCGGACCACATCCTCCAGGTTTTCCAGATATTCTTCTTTCGACAGATGTCTGGGGCCGCCGGGCAGAAGCTCCGTCAACTGGATCGGAACGCCTCCGTTTCGGATCAGATCCCCATCCTGCTTCGAGATGACTTCGATATAGGTGTTTTTCAGGACCAACGCCTCCAGAAGCGTCCGTCCCACAGGCGCTTCGCCCTGCCCTTCGTATTCGCTGAAATTCTTTTCCATAGCATCGTAAGACGCAAGATGATCGTGGATCACCATTGTAGGGGCCTGTGTTCTGAAGAACGTGGCGATTCTGTTCCACGCATCCGGAATATCTTCGGACGATAGCATCTGTGCCAACGGCCTAGAAAGGGAGATCAGATGGGCCATTTCGGCGGCGACCGCGTCGACCGCGCGAGGCTCCGTCACGATAAAGGTGAGGCCTTCCGCCGTATTACCCTCCAGCGAGCAAGAAACCATGGCTGCGACCCCTGGCACGACGAAAGCGGTGCGCAGGTAAAAGTCATTTCTCACTTTCGGATAATAATAAGGCTCCACATGTCCCGTCAGATACACCGGGATCCAGCGCTGAAGCGTAAAGATCATATCGGGGATATCCTGCCGGATGGGATGGACCACTTTGATGCGATTTCCCGCTTGTGTGTAAGCTGTAAGCAGAGATCTGGTCCTCCCGGCGAAATCCGGATCGTTTGACAGCCAGTCCAGATTTTCGTTGGTGAACATATGCATTTCCATTCCGCCCTGCACGCGTTCCGCCAGGGTCAGAAAGCGGAGAAAGGCCTCCTGCTTTCCTTTGATGCCATAGTAATGCTCCCGGTTGTCCTGCTCAAACTGCGTCAGATCCAGATCCCGGTCCGGGGACAGCACAGCGTCCACTAAATAAGTCGAGATGACATCGCCAAGGACATTTTTGATGACATCACGCTGGGATGTTTCTTGCCGCATCATCCATTCGCAGATAAGGGCGTGGGCTTTTTCTTTGTCCTTCGGCCATACTTCTTTAAAATTCATCGCCTCGCACAGCAGTTCGATCTGATAATCGGTCTGGATATGCACGGCGAAGTATCGGGCGATATCGTCCATGAAATGCTGCCCTTTGGGCAAAGCTCTTTTTCCGTTTCTGAGTCTGCTGATATACGACGGGTCCAAGTCCACCGCATGCGCCAGCTCTCCTCCGCTGATCCCGATGATACTCATCAAAAAATTCAATTTATCTGCAAACATGCCTTCCTCCGCAATGTAAAATTACAGAGATATTATAGCATATTTGCCGGAAAAAAGGCGATATTTTTGTTTCTTTGATTGATAGCCTTTTTTTCTCCGCCAGACTTGCGTAAACATTGATTTATGATATTCTAAAGGAAGGTTTTGCTTCGCGCGAAGGAGGTATCATGGATTTTCTTGAGTTGAACAAAAAAAACCGCAGTTACCGCAACTATGACATGACGTACGCCGTCACGGAGGAACAGCTGAAAGAGCTGGTGGAGTTGACGCGTTTTTGCCCTTCCTCCGTAAATATGCAGCCTTTCAAGTACTATTTGTCCTGCGACCCGGCCACCAATGCACGGATCCAACCCCTGACCAAATGGGCCCGGGCGCTCCAACCTATGGAAATTCCCAAACCGGGTCATTATCCCACCGCGTTTATCGTGGTTTGCTATGACGCGACCATCGGACCGGGCATCGAGCGGTTCTGGAAGGACGTAGGCATCGTGGCCCAAACCATTGTCCTGGGCGCAGCAAACATAGGCCTTGGAGGCTGTATGATCGGAAATTACAGTCCTGCCAAAATATCAGAGGCGCTGGAGCTTCCGGAGTCGCTGAAACCCGTGCTGATCATCGCCATTGGAAAACCGCAGGAAACGATCCGGCTTTTGGACGCGCCGGAAGGCGCCGACCTCAATTATTACAGGGACGAGCAAGATATCCATTATGTTCCCAAAAGGATGCTCTCTGAGCTCCTGATCAATAAACGCTGAAGAACGGGGCCCCGGCCCCAGATGAAAGGAGAACACCATGCAGAAGCACGATGCCGCCTACAAGGCCTACGTGCAGATCCTCAAAGAGGAACTGGTACCGGCCATGGGCTGTACGGAGCCGATCGCAGTAGCATACTGCGCGGCTAAAGCAAAAGAAGCGCTGGGAGACATCCCGGACAAAATCGATATCAAAGTCAGCGGGAATATCCTGAAAAACGTCAAGAGCGTTGTCGTTCCCAATACCGGCGGGCTGACAGGGGTCGAAGCCTCCGCAGCAGCGGGGATCATCGGCGGAAAACCGGAAAAAGAACTGGAAGTCATTTCGGAAATAACGCCTGCGCAAAAAGTGCAAATCAAAAATTATCTCAGAGAAGCATCTTTTACGGTAGCGCCTACCTACGGTGAAGAGCTGCTCGAAATCATTATCAGAATGGAAAAAGACGGCCATTCCGCATCGGCGCACATCAAGAAGGGGCACGCCAACATCGTCTCCGTGGAAAAAGACGGAAAAGTGTTGTACAAGAAGGATGACTGCACAGAAGCTGCCCAAGGCGCCGATCGAAGCCTTTTAAATATCAAAGACATCCTTGAATTTGCAACGATTGCCGATATTGAAGACATCCGCGAACCATTGCAAAAGCAAATCGAATGCAACTCGGCCATTTCCGACGCAGGCCTCGCGGGAGACTGGGGCGCCTGCATCGGCAAAACCCTGAACGAAACCCAGGGAGATCTGCTTCGCACCAAAGCAAAGGCCGCAGCCGCGGCAGGCTCCGACGCCAGAATGAGCGGCTGCGAGCTGCCGGTGATCATCGTATCCGGAAGCGGAAATCAGGGCATCACGGCTTCGATGCCGGTCATCACCTACGCCCGCGAGCTTGGAAAGACCCAGGAGGAACTCTATCGGGCGTTGTGTGTATCCAATCTCATCGCGCTCCACGAAAAGACCGGTATCGGAAAAATGTCCGCATTTTGCGGCGCCATGTGCGCGGGAAGCGCCGCAGGCGCAGCGATCGCCTATCTTCAGGGTGCGGATTTTCAAACGATTTCCGAGACGATCATCAGCAGCCTGGGGATCGTTTCCGGAATGGTGTGCGACGGGGCGAAGCCTTCCTGCGCTGCAAAAATCGCCGCCGCAGTTGACAGCGGGATCCTGGGCTATGAGCTCAGTCTTCAGGGAAAGCGGCTGAAAGGCGGCGACGGAATTCTTTCCGACGACGTGGAGCGAACCATATACAACATCGGGCGCATGGGCCGGGACGGCATGGCGGAAACCGATCATGTGATCCAGGCGATCATGACAGAATAAGAACATCAACGGCATAGAAAAACGGACCTCGCAAGAGGTCCGTTCAGACTGAAGACAAAGCTCCCAAACAGGTATTCTGTTCGGGAGCTTTTATCGA
>CALLHZ010000072.1 GCA_938009115.1 uncultured Clostridia bacterium | reverse complement strand
GACCATGGCGGCCTTCCGCTCTTCGTCCAGCGTGACCATTTCCTTTTGCGACAGCATTTCCAACGCCATTTCCACCATGCCCACAGCGCCTTCGACGATCATTTTTCTGGCGTCGATGATAGCCGAAGCCTGTTGACGCTGCAGCATGGCCGCTGCGATTTCCTGAGCGTAAGCCAGGTGGGTGATGCGTGCCTCCAATACATCGATGCCTGCGATCGCCACACGCTGCTGGATCTCTTCTTCGAGGCGCTTGGACACCGCCTGGCTGGATCCCCGAAGGGACATCTCGTCGCCGTCCTCCCCATCTCCGGCAATATCATAGGGGTAGAGTCTTGCGACATTGCGCAGGGCCGAATCGGTCTGAATGGACACGTATTCCAGATAGTTGTCTACATTGAAGACCGCTTTCGCTGTATCGCGCACTTTCCAGATCACGACGACGCCGATGTCGATGGGGTTGCCCAGCACATCGTTGACCTTTTGTTTGGCGTTGTTGAGCGTCATGGCTTTCAGCGATATCCGCTTGCCTTTGACCGTGGGCTTTCCGGCTTCTTTTTTACTGCCTGCGCCGGCATGGGCTGCGCCGGCCATGGCTGAAGCCAGCGACTCAGCGTCAAGGGACGACCCTGCTGTAGGATTGAAGACCGAAGCAAAGGGATTTACGTAATAGAATCCGGGCTCCTTGATGCTGCCGATATAATGGCCGAACAGCGTCAGCACGACGGCTTCGTTGGGGTTGACGATCTTCAGGCCCTTGAACAAGAACGGCCCGACGATGGCCAGGTATGAAAAGCAGATCAGGCCCATCAGAATAAAGAATCCGCTTCGCCACGACAGAGAGAAGCAGGCAAGGCCTGCCAGCAGCGACGCAGCCATCAGCAAAATGTTCAGGATCAGCATCAGCATGCCGTTGACCGGGTGCAGCAACTTCTCCTGCTCTGCATCCTTGATTTGAATGACCTGGGATTCCATCATTGATCGACCTCCTGTAAAACAACCGGTTTAACGGTATTAAAATGATATCATAAATATATTATATTAATACGCTCCTCGCGACTTTTTGTCAACAATTTTTTTCAATATGAAAAGGATGGCAAATAATAATCGTCATATCCGAAATATCCAAAAGAATTAGGTTTTTACAGGGCTTTATTGTGACCAAAAATCCTTTGTGCTATTATTAACAAAGAGAGTGGCAGCAAAACTGTCGTATTGTTACGTAAAGAACAGATGTTATAGGAAAAGAGGAGAAAAATGGGAAGAATAGTAGACCAGTATATCGAAATCGCCCAGAAAAGAAACCCCGGTGAGCCGGAATTCCTGCAGACCATCGAAGAAGTCCTGTCTTCGCTGGAGCCCGTTATGCAGAAGCGTCCGGACCTGGTCGAATCCGGTATGATCGAACGGCTGATCGAACCGGAAAGAGGCATTTCCTTCCGCGTCACCTGGGTGGATGACAAGGGAAAAGTTCAGGTCAACAGAGGCTATCGTTATCAGTTCAACAGCGCGCTGGGACCCTATAAAGGCGGTCTTCGTTTCGCACCCAACGTATACCCCGGCATCATGAAGTTCCTGGGATTTGAGCAGATTTTCAAGAACGCCCTGACCGGGCTTCCCATCGGCGGCGCCAAGGGCGGCTCAGATTTCGACCCGAACGGAAAATCCGACGGCGAGATCATGCGCTTCTGCCAGTCCTTCATGACAGAGCTCTATCGCCACATCGGCCCGGAGATCGACGTCCCCGCAGGAGATCTGGGCGTCGGCGCCAGAGAAATCGGCTATCTCTACGGACAGTATAAGCGCCTTACCACAAAGTTCGACAGCGGCGTCATCACCGGAAAAGGCATCGTATACGGCGGCCTGCCCGGGAGAACAGAAGCCACGGGCTACGGCATCGTGTTCTTTACCCGCAACATGCTGGAAGCCTGCGGCGAAAAGCTGGACGGCAAGAGTGTTGTGATCTCCGGTTTCGGAAACGTTGCCTGGGGCACAGCAGTCAAGCTCAATGAGCTTGGCGCCAAGCTCATCGCCTTCTCCGGACCCGACGGCTACATTCTGGACGAAGCCGGCATTTCCGGCGAAAAAGTCGATTATATGCTCGATCTGCGCAACAGCGGAAAGAATATCTGCAAGCCTTACGCCGACAAGTTTGCCGGATCAAAGTTCTTCCCCGGCGAAAAGCCCTGGAGCGTCAAGGCGGATATCTACATCCCCTGCGCCATGCAGAACGACGTCCATTTGGAGCATGCCAAGATGATCGTGGCCAGCGGCTGCAAGTTCTATTGCGAAGGCGCCAATATGCCTACGACCAACGAAGCCCTGGAATACCTGATGGCCAACGGTGTCATCGTAGGCCCGGCCAAGGCAGCCAATGCCGGCGGCGTTGCCTGCTCTGCCATCGAAATGAGCCAGAATTCCCGCAAGATGCCTATGAAGAGAGAAGAAGTTTACGAGCAGCTGGAAACCATCATGAAGAACATTCACGACAATGCCGAAGCGGCTTCCCGCGAATACGGCTATGGCTACAACCTGGTGGCGGGCGCCAACATCGCCGGCTTCCTGAAGGTGGCCGAGGCCATGACTGCGCAAGGCTACGTTTAAACAACACACATCGTTCACACATCAGAGCGGCGGGATTTTATCCTGCCGCTCTGTGTTTCAGAAAGGAGTCCGGCAGATGCAAATGCCGATCCAAAAGGAGCAAGTTTCCGGATTGCTCCCCGCAAGAGACCGCAGCGCCCATAAAGGCGATCACGGGCGTGTGCTGATCGTCGCGGGCAGTGCAGGCATGATGGGCGCGGCGCTCCTGTGCGCGGACGCTGCCCTGCGAAGCGGCGCAGGCCTGGTCACAGTCTCCTGTGATCCGTCTTATTTCACTGTAGTCCATTGCCGCATTCCGGAGGCGATGTGCCGGGACCGGAGCTTTACGGCAGAGGATCTGAAGCGTTATGACGCCGTGGCCATTGGTCCCGGCCTGGGAAGCAGCGCCGATACTGCGAGTCTTCTTGCCCGGGTTTTGGAGGGCTGCGAAGGGATCGTGATCGCCGACGCGGACGCGTTGAATGCGGCAGCTTCTTTTCATATCCCGCTGTCCGGCAACGGGCGGGGCATTGTGATAACGCCCCACGAAGGAGAAGCAGCCCGTCTGCTGGGCTCGGAGCTTGCTTTCGTCACAGGGAACAGGGTGCAAGCCGCCGTCGAACTGGCTGAAAAGAACCAGGCCTGCTGTGTCCTGAAAGGCGCTGATACACTGGTAGCCGATCCGGCAGGAAGTCTTTACGTGAACACAACGGGCAATCCGGGCATGGCGACCGCCGGGGCCGGCGACGTGCTGACGGGCGTCATCGCCGCATTCGCGGCGCAGATGAACCGGAAAGAGCTGCCTGTAGGTTCATCTGCCGTCGCCGGCGTCTTCATCCACGGCCTGGCAGGAGACCTGGCTGCGGAAAGCAAAGGACAATACGGGCTGATCGCCGGGGACATCGTCGATGCGATCCCTTCCGCGCTGCTGAAAGTAGTGGGTAGATAGACAGCGCGTCGGGCCAATTCGTTGACACCGGATATGCGGGCATATATAATAACGATATATGCCCATTTTTCATGGACGCAACACAAAATATGGTGTGGCGCGGCGGTCGACAAGGAGACGAAAGCGATGAACAAGAAATTGGTGACGGGGGCGCTGGCCTTGCTGATCGTGGCAGCGACAATGCTGGGCGGTGCCGGTATTTTCGGGGCTGAAAGC
>CALLHZ010000071.1 GCA_938009115.1 uncultured Clostridia bacterium | reverse complement strand
TTCCATCTCCTCGTCGGAAAAAATACCTGATTGCCTTCCTGTCCCTAAAAACATGCCGATCGTATCGAAGATGTCTGAAAGGCTGAAAGCAAACACTGTCATGATCACCGTGGGCAGACGGCTGCTGTCCGACAGCAGCGATCCCATTCCTTGGGCGCCGAAGGCCGCCAGAAACGTCTGCCCCATTTCCGTGAACGCTTGCGCGATCCCTTCAAAAAAAGACATTTCCGGCAGAGTCGTAACGCCGGCAGCCAGGCTCAGTATGGTTGTGGAAAGAATCGCCAGCAGGATGCCGGCCCTTATTCCGCGAAGCAGGAAGATCGTGAGAAAAGTAAATCCGGCCAGAGACAGTAAAATCCCGACGCTGCCCAAAGAGGCCAGGGCGGGCACCGCAGATCCGTTTCCTACGGCGCTGCCATCCAAGAGCTCATAAGTCCCAGGGCTCAGGGTAAACGTAAGAAAACCGGCATTCTTGATGCCCACATAGGCAATAAAGACACCGATCCCGCCGCCGATGGCGATCTGAAGTTCCTGGGGAATGGCCAGCAGAATAGCTTTGCGTATATTTGTGATGGTAATGATCAGGTTGATCAGACCGCAGAGAAACACCATGGCAAACGCTTCCTGCCAGGTGAAGCCCAGGGTGCCGCACACAGTAAATGCGAGAAAAGAAGACAACCCGATCCCGGGCGCCAGGGCGTAAGGCACATTGGCGTAGAGCCCCATGATCAGCGTCGCTACAGCAGAGGAAAGGATCACAGCCATGAAAACGCCGCCGTAAGGCAGCGGATTGTCCGGCGTGCCGGCCAGGGTCAGCGTGGAGGGTATGACAAAAATGGCATAGGCCATGGCAAAAAACGTGGTAAATCCTGCCGTCACTTCTCTTCCCGGCGTGGTTCCGTTCTGTTTCAGGTGAAAACGTTCTTCCATTCTGCATCCGACGGCAGTACAAGCCGGCCGCCCTGCCTCCTTTCCCTGCTTACAGAAGCTTTTCCGTCTCCGCCAGGATCGTTGGCATTCCATTGTTCAGGTCCGCCAGCATTCCGGACATCTGCTCGCCATGCTCCCGCTCAAAACACAGCGTCACATCCACGTCCTGGCCATACGACACTTCTTCGATCCAAAAGGGCAGTTCCTGTTCCAGATTCTTAAGTTTTCCCAGGAGTGGATAAGGCAGCATGACCCGCAGCAGCGTAACATCGCGAACTTCATGAAGACCGGCCGCATTCATGGCCAGCCTGGCCGTATCCGTGTAAGCCCTTACCAAACCACCGGTTCCGAGTTTGATACCGCCGTAGTATCGCGTAACCACGCAAACCAAGTTCGTGAGACCCTCCCTGGCCAGCATCTGAAGGATCGGCGGGCCGGCAGTGCCCTGTGGCTCTCCGTCATCGCTGGTCCATTGCAGCTCCATTTTCTCGCCAAGGATGTAGGCCGGCACATGGTGCGCAGCAGTACGATGAAGCGCTCGGACCTTGCTGATATATGCTTCCGCTTCCTCCCGTGATGAAACCGGAGCGATCTGTCCGATAAAACGGGACCGCTGGATCACTTCCTCGGAGAACGCTTCTTTTTCGACCGTCGTGTACCGGATCAAGACCGCACCTCTTCTTCTACGACAGAATGTATGCTTCGAACCTCTTTTGGTCGGCCAGGTCCAGTTCCACTGTGAGAAGCGTTCCATCCTCCAGGTGGGACATGGTCTGGGGTTGTGTCTTCGCGCAGAGGTAAGCCACCAGATCGCCCCGCTCGTAGGGGATCAGCACATCGACGACTGCGCTCCCGCCAAAAAGAAGCTCTTTGATGCGCGCCAGGAACGCCTCATACCCTTCTCCGGTTTTCGTGGAGATGGCCAAAGCGTTCTTTCCGTAAGCCAGCGGCGAAAAATCCGCAGCAAGATCGATCTTGTTGAACAGCATAAGCGTGGGCTTGTCTCCGGCGCCCAGTTCCCGAAGAACTTTGTTCGTGACTTCAATGTGAAAGTCTGCCTCCGGAAAGCTTGCGTCCACAACATGAAGCAGCAAATCTGCTTCCGCCACCTCTTCCAGCGTCGAGCGAAACGCCTTGACCAAAGTGTGCGGCAGTTTGCTCACGAAACCTACGGTATCGATCAGAAGAAACCGGTGGCGGTCCTCTGTGGTGATGAGCCTGCGGGAAGCATCCAGCGTAGCGAACAGCATGTCCTTCTCCAGCACCTGCTTATCCTGACGGTCTTCCATGGCAAGCATGCGGTTCATGATCGAGGATTTTCCCGAATTGGTATACCCCACCAGCGCTGCAACCGGAAGCTCTGAACGCTCGCTTTGGGCGCGCTGCACTTTTCGGTGCCCCCGATGCTCTTCCATTTCCCGGCGGATCTCGTCGAGACGCTTTTGGATGTGCCGGCGGTCGGTTTCCAGCTTCTTTTCTCCAGGTCCCCGGGTCCCGATACCGCCCCCCAGCCGGGACAGAGATTTGCCCATGCCGGTGAGCCTTGGCAGCCTGTATTGCAGTTGAGCCATTTCGACCTGAAGCTTTCCTTCTCTGGACGTGGCCCTGGAAGCGAAGATATCCAGGATCAAGAGCGTCCGGTCGACGACGGAGACCGGAAGGATCTCTTCCATATTTCGCAGCTGTATACTGCTCAGCTCGTCGTTGACGATCACCAGGTCAGCGTCCATGGAGCTGCAAAGCTCCGCCAGCTCTTCCAGTTTCCCTTTCCCCACATAAGTACGGGGGTGGATCTTCTCCAGGTTCTGGATCATCTGCCCGATCACCTGGGCGCCCGCGGCAGATGCCAGACCCGCCAGCTCTTCCATGGAATAGGAAATATCCTCGCCAGGCTGGACGCCCACGAGGATCGCCTTATATTCTTTTGCACTGATGACCCGATTGTCGGCGTCAAATTGAAGCATACCGTCTCCTTACAGGATAAACCGGTCGATATCGTCGGCGTGGATCCTGTCTGCGAACTTCTCACGGACATACGCAGCATCGATCGTGATGGATTCCTCCTCCATCTCGGGGATATTGAAGGAAATGTCTTCCAGCAGCTTTTCCATGATCGTGTGGAGCCGGCGGGCGCCGATGTTCTCCGTCTGGTCGTTGATCAGAGATGCCATCGACGCGATCTCCTCCACGGCATCCTGGGCAAAATCAACGTTGACGCCTTCGGTTTCCAACAGAAGCTTATGCTGCTTGAGAAGCGCATTGTCCGGCTCCGTCAGGATGCGAATAAAGTCTTCTTTCGTTAAATTTTCCAGCTCTACGCGAATGGGAAAACGCCCCTGAAGCTCCGGGATCAGGTCGGTGGGCTTGGATATATGAAACGCGCCGGCGCCAATGAACAAAACGTGGTCCGTTTTGACGGGGCCGTACTTCGTATTTACCACGCTTCCCTCGACGATGGGCAGGATGTCCCGCTGAACCCCTTCCCTGGATACATCTGCGCCGCTTCGGTATCCGGAGCCTGAGGCGATCTTGTCGATCTCATCGATGAAAATGATCCCGTTCTGCTCGCAGTTTTCCAGAGCCTCCGAAGTCACCTGATCCATATCGATGAGGTTCTGGGCTTCCTGCTCGGTCAAGATCTTTCGCGCATCCTTGACTTTCAGGTTTTTCTTCTTCTTTTTTTGCGGCATCATATCGCCGAAAATGCTTCCCAGGGAAATGCTCCCGCCGCCCTGGCCGATATCCAGAGCGTTGTTGTCTTTGGGCGCTTCCGTCACCTCGATTTCGATATACTGCTCTTCGAGAAGTCCGTCTTTCAGCTGCTGGCGCACCTGCTCTCTGGCCAGTTCCACCTCTCCTTCGGGTATATCCTTCTCGGCTTCCGCTGCTGCCGGCCGGCTTGCCTGCTGGTTGCCGTAGGCATTGCCCAGAATGAAATCAAAGGGGCTGCGAACACCCTGTCCGGAAGGCTTTTTCTTTTTGCCGGGAATAATGGCTTCGATGATTTTTTCCTCGGCTAATTCCTGGGCGACCGCATACTTTTCATTCATATGCTTCTGCTTGGTAACGCGGATCGAAGAGTCCATCAGGTCCCGGACCATGGAGTCCACATCCCGCCCTACATAGCCCACTTCCGTAAACTTTGTTGCCTCGACCTTCACAAAAGGCGCATCCATGAGCTTGGCAAGCCTTCTGGCGATTTCAGTTTTACCAACGCCGGTGGGTCCCATCATCAGGATATTCTTTGGTGATATTTCTTCTCTCATCTCGTCGGACAGCTTGCTCCTGCGATAACGGTTTCTGAGAGCTACCGCAACAGATTTTTTCGCCTGCTCCTGCCCGATGATATATTTATCCAGCTCGGCGACGATCTCTTTCGGCGTCATATTGTACAGTGTATTCATGTGACGACCTCTCCTTTACAATTTTTCCACGGAAATATGGTCATTGGTATAGACGCAGATACTTGCGGCGATGCGCAGCGCTTCCCGGACGATCTCCTCCGCCGTCATTTCGGTGTGCTCATACAGTGCATGGGCAGCCGCATGGGCATAATTTCCGCCGGACCCGATGGCCACAAAATTTGAGTCAGGCTCGATCACCTCTCCGTTTCCTGAAATCAACAGGATGGTTTCTCTGTCTGCTGCGATCATCAAAGCTTCCAGATTGCGCATCACTTTGTCTGAACGCCACAGTTGAGCCAAGGCAACGGCAGCACGCTTCAGGTTGCCTCCATGCTCTTCCAGTTTTTTTTCGAATTTGTCCGTCAAGGCAAAAGCGTCGGATACCGAGCCGGCAAAGCCTGTGATCACAGTATTCTTATAGATTTTCCGCACCTTTTTTGCCGTATGCTTCATGACGGCATTCTGCCCCATGGTCACCTGCCCGTCGCCGCCGATGCAGATATCCTGTTCGCTCCTTCGGACCACAACAATAGTCGTTGCATGAAATTGTTCCATCGTTCTCTCCCTGTCTGAGTTCAGTCTCACTCTGCGTAATTGCAGCTTTGATTCGAGCATTTCAGTTTTTTCGTTTTTCCGGAGCTCTTTTCCACTAAAAGGCTTCCGCAATCCGGGCAGTTTTTTTCCACCGGCTTGTCCCAATAAACCTGCTGACATTCCGGATACCCGCTGCATCCGTAAAAGACTTTGCCCCTCTTGCTTTTCCGCAGGATCAGGTCTTTTCCGCAGGACGGGCACGCCACACCGATTTTCTGGACGATCGGTCTGGTATTTTTGCATTCCGGAAAGCCGGTGCACGCCAGAAAAGATCCGAAACGGCCTTCTTTAACAGCCATTGGCTTTCCGCACAGGTCGCAGGCCTCGTCGCTCAGGACTGGGGGCAGGTTGACTTTTTCGATTTGGCTTTCCGCAGCTTCCAGTTCCTTTTTCAGGCTGCCATGGTACAAATCGCCTACGACGGATTGCCAGGGGACGGATTTGGTCTCCACGTCATCCAGCTTTCCTTCCATGTCTGCTGTAAAATTGACGTCGGCGATCTCCTTAAAATAATCCTCCATGATCTGCGTGACAACAAAACCCAGATCCGTTGGCACAAGACTCTTTTTTTCCCGGACCACATAGCGCCGGTCCACCAGCGTGGAAACGATGGGCGCATAGGTGCTGGGACGTCCGATATCCTTATCTTCCAGTTCCTTGATCAGACTGGCTTCCGTAAAACGGGAAGGCGGCTGGGTGAAATTCTGTTCACTTTGGAGATCCAAAAGTGAGAGATCGTCACCTTGCGCCAGCTTCGGCAGGGTCTTATCCTTGTCCTCCTTGTCGTTGTCGTCGTAGATCTTCAAATAGCCGTCGAAACGCAGGTGGGATCCTTGCGCCTTCAAGCCATATTCGCCGTTTTGCACGTCCACGTTGGTCACATCAAATATGGCCGGCGCCATACGGCTGGCCACAAACCGCGCCCAGATCAGCCGGTAAAGCTTCCACTGGTCCCCGGTCAGAGAATTTTTCGCCTCCTCAGGCGTGATATCCACGTAACTGGGCCGGATGGCTTCGTGAGCGTCCTGCACTTCTTTCTTTTTATTGGTGAAGCGGTTGTGACCGATATATTCCGGCGAAAAATGTTCGCTGATATAGGCCTTGCAGGCGGCATCAGCCTCAGAGGATATGCGGACCGAGTCGGTACGGATATAGGATACCAGCCCGATCGTACCGTGCCCTTTGACCTCGCAGCCTTCATACAGCTGCTGGGCCACCAGCATTGTTTTCTTGGGTGTGAAGCCCAGTTTGATGGATGCGTCCTGCTGTAAACTGCTGGTCGTATAGGGTGCCCAAGGCTTTTTGATCCGCTCCCTTGCCTCCACGGAGGCAATGGTGAAATGCCCGTCTTTAAGCTCTTTTGCAATGCGCTCGGCCTGCTTGCGATCCTCGATGGTCAGTTTCTTCTCTTTATATTCTGCCAATCTGGCAGAGAATTGGTTTCGTCTGCTGTCAGTCTCTTTCCCGGCGCCTTTGCCCAAATCGGCGGTGATCACCCAGTATTCTCTGGGCACGAAATCCCGGATCAGGCGCTCCCGGTCACAAAGGATCTTCAGCGCAGCGGACTGCACTCTTCCGGCCGAAAGTCCCCGCTTGACCTTGCTCCAGAGAATCGGGCTGATCTTATATCCTACGACACGATCCAAGACTCTCCTCGCCTGCTGGGCGTTCACCAGATTCATGTCGATGGGCCGCGGGTTCTGTATCGCTTCCCGTATGGCCGGCTTTGTGATTTCATTGAACACGATCCTGGTGGGCTGCGACTGATCCATGCCCAAGAGGTTGGAGATATGCCAGGATATAGCTTCGCCTTCCCGGTCAGGGTCTGTTGCCAGCAGTACATGTTCGGCTTTGGCGGCTTCTTTCCGGATTTCCTTGATGATGGCAGCACGCCCCCGGACATTGATGTACTCCGGCTCGAAATTATTGTCGATATCCACGGCCAGCCGGCTTTTGGGCAGATCCACGATGTGTCCTGCCGAAGCGATGACCTTATAGCGGCTTCCCAAAAATTTTCCGATCGTTTTGGCCTTGGACGGTGATTCCACGATCACCAATGTTTTTGCAGGTGCCATACAGTCCCTTTCTGTTCAGTGGCTCAGTGCTGCTTCCCGGCAGCATGTCTGCTGCTCGAGTGAAAAAATCTGCATATTATAATGTAGATTTTCGTCAATGCACGATTATAAGTCCATTTCCACTATTTTGCAACCACTATTTTCGCACCCTCCGTCCGGACCAGTCCTTTCAATTCCAGTATCGTCACCAGGGACAGAACCGAGGCTGCCGGCATATCGGACTGCATGCATAGAGATTCCCGCGAGAGCATTCCGTCTCTTCTCACAATATCCATCACGGCTTTTTCTTCGCTTGAAAGCGCCTCCGTTTGACGCCTTGCCCGCAGCGAAAGCAATCCCAGGGCGTCCGTCGCTGTATCCAAGTCGGTGATCGGGAACGCGCCGTCATAGATCAGCCGGTTGACGCCGGCGCTGTTGGGCTGATTGATGTTTCCAGGCACTGCAAATACATCTCGCCCTTGGTCTGCCGCAAGCCCTGCCGTGATCATGGATCCGCTTTTCACCGCACCCTCAACGATGACCACAGCCCGGGAAAGACCGCTGATCACCCTGTTGCGGAGGGGGAAATAGGATGCAAAGCCTCGTTCCTCGGGTCTGAACTCCGAAAGTACCAATCCTTCCCGGCAAATGCGCCGGTGCAGGTTCCTGTTGGACGCTGGGAAACAATGGCTTATACCGGTCCCCAGCACTGCGATCGTCCCCATTCCACGGGAAAGGCAGCCTGCATGAGCTTCTGCGTCGATTCCCTCGGCCATCCCACTGACCACGGGCACCCCGCATTCGGCGATCCTTGCGGCCAATTGAAATGCAGCCCAACGCCCGTAAGAGGAAGCTCTTCGAGTCCCGACCACAGCCACAGCGGCTTGCGCCAACAGAGACGGATCTCCGATCCCGTACAGCACCATAGGCGGATCGGGGATCTGACGAAGCAACGGGGAATACGCAGATTCGTCATAATGCATCAACCATGCGCCGATTGCATTGGCGCATGCCATTGAATCCCTGGCAGCCGACAGATCCCGGTCCAGACGCAGTCCGCAGCCTGCCAGCCTTCCTTCGGTTCCGCCACAGCGTTCCTCCAGCGCGGCCGACAGCTCAGCATCCGAAGCCTCATAAACCGCCCGAGCCCCTCCGAACCGCTCCACCAGGTACTTGCGGGCTGTCCGATTCAGGGCTTTGCAGCCCGAAATCCATAAATAAGGCAAGACAGCATCCATCACAGGCCTCGCTTTCCGGCAGGATCCGGGAGCCGGTATCCCAGCGCCTCCAAAAGATGTTCTTCACCGATGGCTTCGGAGTCCGAAAGATCCGCCACTGTGCGGGCAACCCGGAGCAGGCGGTGATACGCTCGCGCCGACAGGGACCACCTTGAGAATGCATCCCGCACCAGTTTACGGCAAGGCTCGCTCAGGTGGCAGAACGTGCCGATCTGATCCGGCGGCAATTGAGAATTAAAGCGAATATTCATCGCTTTGTAGCGATATTTTTGACGCTCATCAGCCGCCTCGACCGCTGCCCGGAGTTCCAGTGAGCATCGTTCTTTTTTTCGCGGAGCATCCGCATCGATATCGCCGTACACCACCCGTTCCATACCGATATGAAGGTCGATCCTGTCCATCAGCGGGCCGGATACTTTTCCCATATATTTTATCCGGTCGGTCTCAGTACAAGTGCATGCCCTGGCCGGGTCGCCGTAGTAACCGCAGCGACAGGGATTCATCGCTGCGATCAGAACGAATCGTGCGGGAAATGTGATTGTATCCTGAACTCTGGAAATCGTCACACAGCCCTCTTCCATGGGCTGACGCAGTGTGTCCAGCGTTTGCCGGCTGAATTCGGGCAGCTCGTCCAGAAACAGCACCCCATGGTGGGCCAGCGATATTTCTCCAGGACGAGGCCGGCTTCCGCCGCCTGTCATCGCCGCCGCAGAGAGGCTGTGGTGTGGCGCGCGAAAGGGCCGGTGCGCAATGAACGGTATTTCCGGATTCAGAAGACCGGCAATGCTATAGACCTGGGTAATATCCAGTTGCTCCTGATCTGTCAGCGGGGGCATGATCCCGGGCAGTCGTTTTCCGATCATCGTCTTGCCGATGCCGGGAGGCCCGATCATCAGCATGCCGTGAGCGCCGGCAGCCGCCACCACCGCAGCCCGCTTGACCATCTCCTGACCGCGGATATCCCTGAAGTCCGGTATTGAACACTGCACACGCACCCCGCTGCCGGTGGCGGCAACCGGGATGATCCGGCGAAATCCCGTGAGGTGTTCGCCGGCCTGAAGAAGCGTTTCCGCCGGATACAGAAGCATCCCTTTGACCAGCTCGGCCTCACGGCAATTGCCTTTTGGCAGTATAACTTTGCCGATCCCCCATTTCTGCATGCCGATCACCAGCGGCAAAACACCGTCCACAGGTTCCAGCCTTCCATCCAGCGTCAATTCGCCGATCATGGCAGTCCCGGAAAGTGCCTCCTCATCCGGGGAAATCTGCCCGGTTCCCATCAAAAGTCCCACGGCGATTGGCAGATCGAAATGACTACCCTCTTTCTTTCGGTTGGCCGGAGAAAGGTTGACAGTGATGCGCTTCTGGGGAAACTGATATCCGCAGTGGCCGATGGCCGAATGGATCCGCTCTTTCGCTTCCCGTATCGACTGATTCGCCAGCCCCACTACGGAAAATGACGGGAGTCCGCTTCCCACATCCACTTCCACATAAACGCACCGGCTCTCCAGGCCGTACAGGCTGGCTGTGCTCACTCGGGCATACATTTCTGCCTCCTTAAAATGCAGCGGTAATATGACGGATATAATCCCCCTGGGCCAGTCTCAACAGTTCGATCACATCCATCCGGAGATCCCGATCTGCATAAACCGGGTTCTTCCGAAGCCAGACAAGCGCCACCCGGCGAATGCGGTTCTGCTTGCCATATCCCACAGCCTGGCACGGCAGACCAAAGTCCATGGATGTCCGCGTCTTGACTTCTATAAAGCAAAGAGTATTATTTCGTTCAGCGATGATATCGATCTCACCTGCGCTGCAGCGAAAATTTCGCTCGAGGATCACGTAGCCCGCAACCTGCAGGTGAACGGCTGCCTTCCGTTCCCCCCAGCGTCCCAACTCTCCTTGAATCATATGTGGCCTCCATAATATTGTATATAATACCATATTTGTTATTATTTGTAAATTTTTATGGCGAAAATTGTCTTTCTTTCATCCGCCAACGGTGCTATCCTGTATATGTAATTTCCGCTCCGATAGCACTGTTTGTTATCTTTTTTCCAGGGAGGCTCTTATGGACAAAAATATTTTGTTTGTCGGCGGAGGCCAGATGGCCGAAGGCATTATCGGGGGACTCATAGGGCAAAACGTATTGCCGCCGGAGCGCATATTCGTACATGATGTGGTGCCTCAGCGTCTCAAGCACCTGAAGGACACCTATTCCATAGTTCCTGCCGGCAGCAGAAAGCAGCAGGAACTCGCCCCGGACATCATATTCCTGGCAGTCCGCCCGCAGGATATCGCCTCAGCCTGCGCAGACCTTGCGGCCATCCCTGCCTTCCACCAGGGCACGCTCCTGGCTTCCATCGTTGCAGGCGCTGATCTGGCGAAGCTGGCCGCCTACACGAGTCCGGGCCAAAAAATCGTACGGATCATGCCCAACACCCTGATAAGGGCGCAAAACGGCTTTTCCGCAGCCTGTGTGAACAATCATGTAACCGAAGAAGACTGCAAGCTGATCCAAAATATACTGGGGGCCCTTGGGCAGGTGATGTTCCTGAGCGAAGAGAAATTCGACCGCTTCACAGCCTACAGTTGCGTGGGGCCTATGTACGTATATTTCCTGATGCACGCGCTGATCCAGGCAGGCGTGCGGACGGGATTTTCCAGAGAAGAGTCCTGCGCCATCACCATCAAAAATACCCTCGGTGCAGCGCAGATGCTGGAGTTGACAGGAGATCATCCGTTCCAGCGGATCGACACCATGACATCTCCCGGCGGCGTGACCATCGACGCCCTGGCCAGTCTGGAGGAAGACGGGTTTGTGGGAACGATCCTGAAGTCTGTTAAGGCTTCCGTCGACAAGACTTATTCATTACGATAGACCTATCCTGTATTATCATCGCACTTCAAAGGAGGACACTATGTTGACCAAAGACGAACTTCCCCTGTACGCCCCGGAAACGGTCCAGCTTTATTCCGGTACGGAATTCCCGCCTGAGCTACACCCGGAAGCGGCTCCGCTGTTCATGACCACCGCATTCATCCTGCCCGGAGATCTGGAGGACGTAGAACAAAACTATAAAGAAAAACGCTTTACCTATATCCGCACCAGAAATCCCAACAGGCGCATGCTGGAGGATGCGATCTCCGCCCTGGAGCACAGTGAGAAGAGCCTGATCTTCTCCTCGGGCATGGCAGCGATCCATACACCGATGATGGCATGTCTGAAAACAGGAGATCACCTCCTGGCAGGAAAAACCCTCTATGGCGAAAGTATCGAGCTGTTCAACCACTATCGCGAGCGCTTCGGCATCGAAGTCGATTATGTGGATTTTACAGACCTTGAAGCCGTAAAAAAGGCCTTCCGTACTAATACCAAGGTATTGTACACCGAGACGGTGAGCAACCCGCGGATCACGCTGGTAGACGTGGAAGCCATCGCAGAGATCGCTCACGCCCACGGCGCGCTGCTGGTCGTAGACAATACCTTCGCCACACCTCATCTGATCCATTGTCTGGACAAAGGGGCCGATCTGGTGATCGAAAGTCTCACAAAATTTATGAACGGACACTCCGATGCGCTGCTGGGTTCGGTCAGCGGAAAGGCTGCGCTGGTGGATAAAATCGAACACCTGCAGCACCTGTATGGCGGCACCGGCGGCACCTTCAATTCCTGGCTGGTGCTGCGCAGCCTCCGGACTCTGGACCTTCGCATGGAACGGCACACCTCCAACGCAGACAAGCTCGCCAATGCTCTGGCAAAACACCCACGGGTAGCAAAAGTCAATTATCCGACGGCGCCCGGCTATCCTCAGGCAGACTTGGCACAGAAACTGTTTGAAGGAAAGGGCTTCGGCGGTATGCTGAGCTTTGAACTGGGTCCGGACTGCAAGCCGGAAGTGAGCCGCATGCTCAAAAACCTCAAGCTGGCCCAATATGCTCCCACGCTGGGCGGCTTCCGGACGACCTTGTCGCACCCCGCCACCTCTTCTCATTCTGAATTGACCCGCGAAGAGAGAATGGCCATCGGCATTCATGACGGTATGATGCGTGTTTCCGTGGGACTGGAAAATCCGGACGACCTGATCGCTGATTTCTATCAGGCGCTGGATAAAGCTTTTGTGTAAATAAAACCTGGATCATACGAAAAAGCCCCCTCACAGCAGTGAGGGGGCTTTCGTTTTGTCCGGATCAGTCGACGATCTTGTGCTCCAGGGCAAAGAGTTCGTCTGCATTGTCCCACTCTTCGATGATCTGCGGGATCACCTTATAAAGATCTCCCACGATACCGTAGTCGGCCACGCCGAAAATCGGCGCATCGGCATCTTTATTGATGGCGACGATGAGCTTAGAGGTCTGCATGCCGGCCAGATGCTGAATGGCCCCGGAAATGCCGCAGGCGAAATAGATTTCCGGCTTGACCGTCGTCCCCGTTTGGCCTACCTGATGAGAATGGTCGATCCAGCCCGCGTCTACGGCTGCGCGGGAAGAGCCCACCACACCGCCGACTTTGTCTGCAAACTGACGGATCAGCTGGAAGCCTTCCGGGCCGCCCAGGCCCCGTCCGCCGGAGCATATGATCTTTGCGTCGGTCAGAGATACCATTTCTTTGGCAGCCTTGACGATATCGACGATCTTCGTGCGGATATCCGATTCGGAAACCGAGGGCTTGACGTGAATGATTTCGCCGGTGGCCCCGGGAACTCTTTCTCTCTTTTGCATAACACCGGGACGCACCGTAGACATTTGCGGTCTTGTTCTGGGGCAAACGATCGTGGCCATCAGGTTTCCGCCGAACGCCGGCCGGGTCTGCTTCAGACCTTTGTCCGGATCATTGGGATCCAGGGAAGAAATATCCAAAGTCGTTTCTTTCTTTGCATAGTCGATGTATGTCTTGATATCGACGTCCAGACGTGTACAGTCAGCCGTAAGTCCGGTATTGAGCCTTGCCGCCACCCGGGGCGCAAGATCGCGGCCGATATGAGTGGCGCCGTAGATCACGATCTCCGGCTTATATTCTTTGACCGCATCCACGATTGCCTTGGTGTATCCGTCAGTCGTGAAATTTTTCAGGATCGGATCCTCGATCAGGTACGCGCCGTCTGCGCCGTACTCGAAGCACTCTTTTGCCAGCGCGTCCATGTTGTCTCCAACCAGCAGTGCATAGATCTTCGTATCCTTGCTCAGCTCTCTGGATAATCTGTGCCCTTCTCCGATCAGCTCCTTGGCAACGCCCATGAGCTTTCCGTCTCTGGTCTCTGCATAAACCCAGATATGCTTATAAGCAGAAAGGTCCACGACCTGGTCCGATTCTTCGGACACGATCGCATCAAAGGGACACACCGGCACACACTGGTTGCAGTTGGTGCATTTCTCATTGATGACAGCCTTCTTTTCCACCATATCGATCGCTTCGAACGGGCAAGCCTTCACGCAGAGGGTGCAGCCTTTGCAAAGCTCTTTGATTACTTTAACAGCCATTTTGTTTCCTCCTTCTACGCGTTAGATCGCATGCTTCTCTTTGAGTTTGAGCAGCAGCAGTTTTGCCAGTTCTTTTTCGCCGTCTGCCTCCAGCTTGATTCCTGGGGGCTTCGGCGCAGGTGTAAAAGAACGGTACACGTTGGTCGGAGAAGCATCCAGGCCTACGGTGCTCAGATCGACTTCCACATCCTTGGCGTTCCATACCTTGATGTCGGCTTCCGCAGAGCAGGCGTGCACGATGCCGTTGATGCTCATATAACGCGGAGCATTGAGCTCTTTGATCGCTGTGAGCATGCAGGGAGTTTGGATCCTGATGTCCTCGTACCCGTCTTCCAGCTGCCTTTTCACTGCGATATCTTTCATATTGGGATCGATGGAAAATTCCATCACATAGGTGACCTGGGGCAAGCCCAGCTTTTCGGCGATCTGCGGCCCGACCTGAGCGGTGTCTCCGTCAATGGCTTGCCGCCCGGCAAAAATCAGGTCGTAATGTCCCATTTTTTTAATGGCGGCCGCCAGGGCATTGGAAGTGGCCCAGGTGTCCGACCCGCCCACAGCGCGATCCGAAAGCAGCACGCCTTCGTCAGCGCCCATGGCGATACACTCGATCAGCATATCCTTGGCCTGGGGCGGCCCCATGGTCACTACGGAAATCTTCGTGTCAGGATATTGATCCTTTATTTTAAGTGCTTCTTCCAGCGCATTTGCATCGTCCGGGTTCAAAATGCTGGGGACCCCTTCGCGTATGATCGTTTTCTTGACGGGGTCGATCTTAACCTCGCTGGTGTCCGGAACTTGCTTGGCGCAAACAATGATTCTCATGTTTTTTCCTCCCTCTGCCTATTTGAATATGGAAGCGGCGATAACGATTTTTTGGACTTCGGTCGTCCCTTCGTATATCTCCGTGATCTTCGCGTCTCTCATCATACGTTCGAGCGGATAATCCCGCATGTAGCCGTAACCGCCATGGAGCTGGACTGCTTTTGTCGTCACATACATAGCTGTCTCGGCTGCGAAGTATTTCGCCATCGCAGATTCCTGTCCGTAAGGGAGGTGCTTGTCTTTCATATTGGCAGCCCGATAAATCAGCAGTCTGGCCGCTTCGATCCTGGTTTTCATTTCAGCCATATCAAATTGAAGCGCCTGCATTTTCGAAAGAGGCTTGCCGAACTGTTTTCTGGACTTCATGTATTCCACGGTCACATCGAAAGCGCCCTGAGCGATTCCGAGGGCTTGAGAGGCGATGCCGATCCGGCCTCCGTCCAGCGTGGAAAGAGCGATTTTAAAGCCCTGCCCCAAATTTCCAAGAAGATTTTCCTTCGGCACCACGCAATCCTTGAAAATCAGCTCTGTCGTGGATGATCCGCAGATCCCCATCTTATCTTCGGTTTTGCCGATGGAAAATCCCTCAAAGCCCTTTTCCACGATAAAAGCTGAGATGCCTCTGGTTCCCGCGGATTTATCGGTCATTGCGGTAACAACGAAAACATCCGCATAGCCGCCGTTGGTAATGAACACTTTTGCGCCGTTGAGCAGCCAGTGGTCACCCATGTCGACAGCCTTGGTCTGGGTTGCGCTGGCATCGCTTCCCGCATTGGGCTCCGTCAGTCCGAAAGCGCCGAGTTTTTCCCCTTTGGCAAGCCCGATAAGATACTTTTCCTTTTGCGTCTCGCTGCCGTAGGTCCAGATGGGCCAACCGCAAAGGGACGTGTGGGCTGAACAGATGACGCCAGTGGTGGCACAGACTCTGGAGAGCTCTTCCACCGTGATCGCATAGGAAATGTGATCGCTTCCGGCGCCGCCCCATTCCTTGGGAAATGGAACACCCATCATGCCGAGCTTGCCCATTTTGGCCACATTCTCGACCGGGAAACGATGTTCCTTGTCAATGTCTGCGGCGATGGGCTGCACTTCGGCTTCGGCAAATTCCCGCACCATCTTCCTTACAAACTCTTGCTCTTTCGTCAGTTGAAAGTTCATGTTTATCCTCCTTGGTATATTCTATAGAGCACGTGATGTGCTCTTATTGTGACCCGCGTCAAAACATAACCGCAGTTTGACAAATAAATGACAAAGCCGCACGAATATCATTAAACCACCTTATCGACTCTTTTGCAAGGATTAATTATAATTCGTCCCGGGGCTGGAGAATAATGAGCTCTTCAGATGCCAAAGCCAGCCGGATCAGCGCCTCTTCGTCCAGCAGCGCTTCGGAGGACAGAATGTCTTCAAGTTTCGGACGGGTCGACGGATGCTTGGGGAGAAACACCGTACAACAGTCTTCGTAGGGAAGGATCGATGTTTCGTAGGTGCCGATCTGGCGCGCCGTTTCCATGATGTCCACTTTGTCCATGGCAATGAGGGGGCGCATGACCGGCATGCCCGCAGCGTGATCCGTCACAACGATGGCCTCTGCGGTCTGACTGGCAACCTGCCCAAGATTTTCACCGGTGATCAGCATACTGCATTCACTGGCTTCAGCAACGATATGGGCTATTTTCATCATGAAACGCCGGACCAGGAGTGTCATCTGTTCCGGCGGGCATTTTTCCGCGATCTGCTCCTGAATGGGAAGCAGGTTGATGCTGTGAATCTTTATACGTTCGCAATACACAGTCAGGATGCTGCCCAGTTCCTTGACCTTTTCCCACGCTCTTTGCGAAGTATAAGGAAATGAATGAAAATGCACCGCTTCAATGAGCATTCCACGGTGCGCCATCATGAATGCCGCCACAGGAGAATCGATGCCGCCGGAAAGCAGGACCAGGCCTTTTCCGTTGGTGCCCAAGGGAAGTCCGCCGTAGCCGGATATGATTTCGTCATACACGTACGCATAGCCTCTCCTGAAATCTGTATGGAGCCAGCAGTCCGGGTGATGCACATCGACAGTGAACACTTTGCACGCACGCAATATCATAGCGCCGATATTGCTGGCGATCTTCGGCGACTGGATCGAAAAGCGTTTGTCCGCCCGCTTCGCCTCGACTTTAAAAGTCTTTGTCTGGCCGGATGCCGCCAGCCTGTTCATCCATTCCACCGCAGCATCGCCTACGGCCTCCAGCGCCTCTTGATCAGTAAGTCCTTGTATATTGATTTCCCAGGCCGGGCTGACGGAATCCACACCGAACACGTGTCCTACCCGGCGAAGCAGATCCTCCCGCCGAACGCTCGCCGGTGTGCGGACAAAAATCAATCCGTCAAGACGTTCTGCCTGGCATCCGCTGTAATCCTTGAGGACTCTCCGGATCCGCTGC
>CALLHZ010000070.1 GCA_938009115.1 uncultured Clostridia bacterium | reverse complement strand
TCCTGCAAAAAAGAGCGAAACGCTTTCGCCAGGGAGACAGCGGGAGAAGCCTGGAGCATGCAGCTTTCGATCGGGACGATGTCGTGGCTTTTTTCACGGTAATAGCCCACACAGCTCCCGCTGACGGGAAACTGGGCTTTATTCCGATATGCAACGGGATCTTTCATGCCCAGAATAGGCAAAATCCGGGGTTCACGGATCCCGCCGATGCGGCGGAGCGCTTCCCGGACCATATTTTCTTTGTGGATCAGCTGGGCCGGATAAGACAGTTCCTGAAACTTGCAGCCGCCGCAAACAGAAGCATGAGGACAAGCGGCGCTGATACGATCCGGAGCGGATTCGATCCGATTGATCAGCGCGCCCTCGGCATAGTTTTTCTTCCGGTCCGTGATCCGTATCTCCGCTTCGTCACCAGGGAATGTGCCGGGCACGAAAACGACCATGCCACCAACGCGGCTAATTCCCCTGCCGTCTGAATCCATCGTATCGATCCGGACCCGGATCCGATCTTCGGTGCTCATCGTCTTATCTCCCTGAGCGTCTGCGCTCCAGCTCCGTAAGCCTTTTTTTTCTGAGGCGGATGTCCAGCGGCGTGATCTCCACCAGTTCATCATCGTCGATAAATTCCAGGGCTTCTTCCAATGTAAAGATCCTGTGAGGGGCCAGCCGTATGGCGTCGTCGCTCCCGGCGGCACGCATGTTGCTCACCTTTTTGGCTTTGCAGGGATTGACCACCATATCTTCGTTGCGGCTGTTGAGGCCCACGATCATCCCCTCATAGACCCGGGTGCCGGCGCCGATGAACAGCTCTGCCCTTTCACTGATGTTGGCCAATGCATAGGGCGTGGATACGCCTTCTTCCTGAGCGATCACCGCGCCGTTGGTCCGCCCGGGTATCTCACCTTTGTATTCTTCGTAGCCGGAAAAGCGGCGCACCATGGTGCCTTCGCCTCTGGTCTGATTGATAAACTGGCTCCGGTACCCCAGCAGTCCCCGGGTCGGTACCGTATGCAGCAATTTCGCGCGACCATTCTGGGTGTCCATGCTCACCATGATGCCCTTTCGAAGATTCAGCTCGGAGATCACACCGCCCACATATTGTTCCGGGGCTTCCACGATCACTTCTTCCACCGGTTCCATGCGCTTTCCGTTTTCGCTCTTGCGGAAAATCACTTCCGGCTTGGACACCGCCAGCTCATAGCCTTCTCGCCGCATATTCTCGATCAGGATCGACAAATGGAGCTCGCCCCGGCCCGAAACCTTGAAAGCATCAGTGGAATCCGTAGGCTCAACCAGGAGTCCCACGTTCACTTCCAACTCTTTTTCCAGCCGTTCCTTGATATGGCGCGTCGTGACAAATTTCCCTTCCTTACCGGCAAACGGAGACTTGTTGACGATGAAGTTCATGCTCATGGTCGGTTCCTGGATATGGATCACCGGCAGACTGATCGGGTGCTCCGGAAGGCAAACCGTTTCTCCGATGGTGATATCGGCAATGCCGGAAATGACACAAATGTCTCCGCAAAGGACTTGCTCAGCGGCAGTTCTTTTCAGTCCGTTGTACACGAAGGTCTGGTTGACCTTCTGCAGACGGCTGCTGCCGTCAGACCCCACGACGGCCACTGTCTGCCCCGCCCGCAGGACTCCCGCGTCGATGCGCCCGATGCCCAGGCGGCCGATGTAGTCATCGTAACCCAGCGAAGATATCTGAAATTGGAGAGGCTCTGATGTCCTGTCCGGATAACCGCCGACCTGCCGGATGATCGTGTCGAACAGCGGGCTGATGTCCAAGCCATCCTGCCCCGACGCGCTCTTTTTTGCTTTGCAGCCGTCCGCTTCCACAGAAATATTGATAACCTGGGCCGGATCCGTCACGACGATCCCCTGACGAGCGACGCCGTAAAGGATGGGGAAATCCAGCTGCCGGTCGTTGGCGTTCAAATCCATGAACAACTCATAGACCTCGTCCACTACTTCCTCGATCCGGGCGTCCTTTTTATCGATTTTGTTGATCAGCAGGATCGGATTCAACCCCTGCTCCAGGGATTTCTGAAGCACGAACCGGGTCTGGGGCATGGGACCTTCGGAGGAATCCACCAGGAGGATGACCGTATCCACTGTTTTGATGATCCGTTCCACCTCCGATGAAAAGTCTGCGTGTCCCGGCGTATCCACAATATTGATCTTGTAATCCTGGTGCATCACGGAGCAGTTCTTGGAGTAAATGGTGATACCACGCTCACGCTCCAAATCATTGGAATCCATGACGCAGTCCTGCATTTCCTCGTTTTCGCGAAAAATGCCGCTCTGGGCAAGAAAGGCGTCCACCAGCGTGGACTTGCCGGCATCGACGTGGGCGATCACAGCGATGTTGATCATTTTTAATTGTTGTTTTACTTTTTCCATTCTATTTTCTCTTTTCTGTTAAAAATCTGTTCATTCTACCACATATCGAAAAACAACGCCATCATTTACAATAAATATGGTACACTGTTTTTACATTCTTGCTATATGGAGAGAAAACGATGATACGCACGTTCTTTTGGTTTGCCGGCATGGGGCTGTCCCTGATCCTGCTGAGTCCCTGGGCGCTTTACTATCGTTTCAGGCTGAAGCACGCTCCGGGCGATCCTATCGACCCGGGTGTTGAAAAAATCGTCAAAAAATGGGCCGAATGCATGCTGGCCTGCGCCGGCGTCAAGGTGCTGGCAGAGGGCGGCGAAAACATTCCCGCTGAAACTGCCCTCTTCGTGGGTAATCATCAGGGCAATTTCGACATACCCATTATCCTCTGCAAGCTGGGCCCACTAAAAAGCATCCTGGCTAAAATCGAAACCTCAAAAATTCCCGGAGTTCGGATGTGGATGACCCATTTCGACTGTATATTCATGGACCGGGGCAATCCTCGCCAGTCCTTGGCATCCCTGAACAGAGCGCAGGAACTGTTGGAGCAAGGGCGGTCCGTGATTTTGTTCCCCGAGGGGACCCGCAGCAAAGGTCCCGATATGATCGAATTCAAAGCCGGAGCGCTGAGGTGCGCGCTCAAGGCGCAAGTCCCCATCGTTCCCTTTGCTCTCGATGGAAGTTGGAAAGCCATGGAGGCACAGAAGGGATTTATGCAGCCTGCAGAGGTCCAGATTCATATTCTCCCGGCTATCGATACTGCAGACATGCCCAAAGCCCAGACGCGGACCGTCAGCCAGGAAGTCCAGCAAGCCATTCAGGACGAGTTGGATCGCATGCGCAATACGCCCCAGGAGGAGCGGATCTCATGGATGACACGATCAGGCTCTTAGCGAAGCTTTTGGAAGAAGGATCCTTTATTTCTGCGGTCCTGTCCGACCGGCGCAAGAAAAGCGAACCCTGCAGTAAAGTGGCCATACGGCCGGTCCTGCTGCGGGAAGGTTTGGCTTACCAGGCGGAATATCACCACAGCGACAAGGTTTTTCACGAAAACCTGAAACCGGAAGAAGTCCTCCTTGTGACGGAGCGTCTGATTCGGGACCAGTTCAAGCAGATGACCCTCTTCGCGGCCGAGGCGGATTACACCATATTAGCCAACAAACCGGATCGGGAGAAGATCCTCCAAGCGCCTCCTTCCAAGAAGGCTTTGGAGTTGTCCCATAACCGGGAGAAACAATATATACTTCCCGAGGGGGAACCCTGTGATTTTCTTATGCTTCTTGGCATCATGACGCCTGACGGGAAGGTCGTTGCCCGGCACCGGAACAAATTCCGACAGATCAACCGCTTCTTGGAAATCGTGGAGGATTGCCTTCCCGCACTGCCGCCCCACCCGCTTATCATCGATTTCGGCTGTGGCAAGTCCTACCTGACCTTCGCCATGTATTATTATTTGAACATTCGGCTTGGGCTGGGTGCCAGATTCGTAGGGCTGGACCTGAAAGAGGACGTGATTGCTTTCTGCAATCGGACAGCTCAGACACTGGGATATGCAGATTTCACGTTCCGGATCGGCGATATTGCAGAATACCGCCAGGATGACCGGGCCGACATGGTCGTGACGCTTCACGCCTGCGATACGGCCACAGATCATGCGTTGATCCAGGCAGTCGGCTGGCAGGCCGGGGTGATCCTTTCTGTTCCCTGCTGCCAGCACGAGCTATTCTCTCAGCTAGACAATCCCGATCAGAAAGCCGTGCTGAAGCACGGGATCCTGAAGGATCGCTTTGCTGCGATCCTTACCGACTCCCTTCGGGCCCTGGCGCTGGAATACAGAGGGTATGACGTATCCATGATCGAATTCACAAGCCTGGAGCATACCGCCAAAAACATCATGCTGCGCTGCATCGCAAAGCAGAAAAGCGCCGCTGCCGCAGATCGTCTGCAATCGGAGTTTCGGGCCCTTTGCGCTTATTGGAATGTACAGCCCACTATTGCCCGATTACTGGAAAAGTGATAGAATCCACCGGTAAACCCTGTGCTTTGCACATTGTGATTTGTCTGCCAAAGGAGGAAAAAATGCTTTTAGGACACGAAAAAGTCTCATTTCTGCACCTTCCCACACCGCTGGACTACCTGCCGGCTGTATCCCGTGATCTTGGGATCAACCTGTATATCAAGCGCGACGATATGACCGGGCTGGGAACCGGCGGAAACAAACTCCGAAAACTGGAATATTTTCTTTATGCCGCACAACAGGCCGGCGCTACGGCGTTGATCACCGTGGGCGGGCCTCAAACCAACCACGGACGTCTGACAGCAGCCGTTGCGGCAAAATACGGTCTCAAGTGCACCATCGTGGCTGTCGGCGCCTATCCCGGCGAGATCTCGGCCAACATCCTTTTGGATCGCATGATGGGCTGCGAAGTCTACCTGGTCCAGTCCGACGGCGATGCCTCCGAAGCTGAACTGGAAGAAAGAGCCGTCCGGGAAGTCACGGAGAAATACAAAGCTCAGGGCGACACCCCTTACTTCATCCCCATGGGCGGGTCCAATGAACTGGGCGCGCTGGGTTATTACGAGTGCGCCGTGGAGATCACAAAGCAAGCCAAAGAGCAGAAAATCGACAATGCCCGGATCATCAGCGCTGTCGGCAGCGAAGGGACCTACATGGGCCTTTACATCGGGCTGAGGGATACCGGCTCGCCGGTAAGGCTCACCGGCATTGCGATCTCTCCCTCCCACGAACCCGACGCCGCCGCCCGCGCAAAAGGTTACTTTGACCAGTGCCACGACTTCTACAAGCTGAACTGGGTCGCAGAAAAAGAAGACTTTGATATCATCAATGATTATCACTGGGGGGCATACAACAACCCGGTCAAGGAAGTTCGGGAGGCGATCTATTATTTGGCCCGGAAGGAAGCCATCATCCTGGATCCCTGCTACACAGGTAAAGCGTTTTACGGTCTGATGCAGATGGTCAAGACCGGGGCCATCAAACAAGGAGAAAACATCATCTTCCTCCACACAGGCGGCACAGCCGGCATCAACGGACCGGTCCACCGCATCCCCATGGAAGAAGATCTGAAAGACGGCATCATCATCAAGAAGCCGGCAAAATAGGAAAGAGTCATACCAACATAAAAAAACAGGCGCTGCATGCGCCTGTTTATTTATAGGAACGTCGTCACTGTGCTTCATCTGGATAGTGTTTGTTGAAGACGGCAGCGGCAATCCTCCGAAGCTCATCGTCAGTCAACAGATAAAGTTGAGCCAGTATATTGGACCCTCGATCGATATCAGGGCACAACGCCGAGTCCGCTGCGACCTGGAGCACGATGTCCGAAAGAATCATGTTATTGGCTCGTTGATGGGTATCACCGTTTTCCTGCCCGGCCCATGGACCATAGAACTGATTCAGACTTAGGAAAGGCATTTCACCGTAGACAAGCTGGGACATTTTCGGACGATATTCAACGCCTCCCGTCCATTGTACGGGCCCTTCCGTAGCAGCATCCAGCGCATGTTGGCTTTCATGGATGCAAATACTGGTGTCGAAATAAAATCTTTTCTCGATTTGACGAAAAAGGTACTCTTGCAGGGCATCTTCACTAATTCCCTCAGCCTTCGCTGCAAGCACTTCGGTCTGGATCTGTTTTATAATCCAGCCCGCCTTGATTGCAGGATCAAAAAATAATTCCAGCGGGGCCCTCTTTTCAACAACCCCATGCGGTGATTGCCACTGCTGCAGAAAATTTCTTTGTGCGTCTTCATGAAACAGAGATGCCAGTTGGAGGATCTCATTGCTTTCGTCGTTTGTGACCACGCGGACGATCTCCGCAGTACCGGCGCTCCAGCCACCCACGCCGCCGCGGCCGAAGCTGCGCCAGCTGTCTATTCCATTGGAGACCATGTGCGAGAGTGTGATCAGCTTCAGCGCGCGTTCTTTGCTCCATAACATTTTGTTAACAACAGTCTGGTCTGCAATACGCCCCAAATGCAAGCCCAGACGATCCCCGCCGGACTGCAGGACCTGGATCCTGACATGAAAATCCTTCTCGATTTCCCGATTGATCATCCCGGTCGAAAAGGCTGAACCTCCGGTGGTATTCAGTTCAGGATAAAGCGTTGCGATCTCCTGATAAGCAGGCTGGATCCGCCGGTAAAATTCCGTTTCCAGTGACGGTCCTTTGACACAACGATCCCGATAATATCCATCCAGCTGCGCATCAAGTACCCGACAAAAATTCAGCATCGCAGTGACTTTTGTCAATCGTTCCTGTGCCGTGATGTCCTCCGGGTGCTGCTCCAACACTCTCTGATACTCTTTTGCGGCCTCTTCGTAGAGGGCCAGGCCGTCATAAAGCAGGGCCATTTCCAAATGGACTGCGCCTGACGGGCTGTCAAGGGCAGAAATATACCGCTCCTTTTGCTCCGCGATATAAGCGGATCCATGCGCTTCTTCCCGGTCATATTCCTTTATCCACACATTGTAGGCCCCGGTATAGTCTTGATCCTCGACATAAAGGCGATGAAGCAGCGCGGTGGCTTCCGCGCTGAATGGATTGAAGGTTACAGACTTCTCCAACGCGTGGATTGCCCTGGAAATATCTTCTTGCTCAAGGAATGCCGCAGCGCAGCGCAGCCAACACATCGCAGCCTCTGCGTCCAATGGCAGCAAAGCGTTTTTCGAAGCGGTGACAGCTGCTTTCTCATAGTAAGTGATCGCACCGGCAACATCGCCCTGGGTAAAGAGCGCGTCCCCCATTCCGAGCAATGCCTCCGGGTCTTCAGGATCCAGAAGTATTGCACGACCAAAAAGATCTTTCGCTCTGTCATAGTCGCCGAATATATGAAAGGCCATATAGCCATAGCTGACCAATGCCTTTCCATCGTCCTTGATCAAGGTGTAATGTTTGCTGAGCAAATCCATGGCTTCCTGATACCGCAGAGAATCTGCCAGCATGGAAACCTCCTGCAAAAGTGCATTCGCTTTTTCCCTTTTATCCGCTATCGACGCTGCCAGCAAACTGCCAATCCCGACTGCGCTGATCAGCACGATCACCATCATCAGCCTGGATTTTCTTTTGTTTTTGAAAATATTTTTCATCCGCACTTCGTCTCTAAACTCCTATGTGCTTACGATCAGACTCCTGTCCGTCCAATGAAAAACAGGCGCCGTCAAACGCCTGTTCTACATTACATCGACTTTCTTACGCTTCCTTCGTCCCGTTGAATTTCGACATATTGCAGGTTCCGTCGAACACAGCGCCTTCGGCCAGGATCAAGTCTTTTACCGTAAGGTCGCCTTTGAGGCGACCGGTTCCGGTGCACTCCAGCCGACCCTGAACGATCACACTTCCCTCGATTTGCCCGCTCATAAACAGCGTGGCACACTCCATGGTTCCTTTGAATTGTCCGGTTTCGCCAACGATGACAACACCTCCGGACTTGATCTCGCCCTCGAAGGACCCGTCCACACGAATCGCTTTCGATGTGGTGACAGTTCCTTTATATTTGGTCTCGGCGCCGATGATAGTTTCTGCTACCGTTGAACTGACTGTGATACCTCTGTCTTGTTTCAGTGGTTGTTCCGCCTTGAACATGTCCCTCTCCTTTGTTTGCTGCCGTTCGCCTACTTATTCAATAAAGAACTCTTTTTAATCAATATAGCATAATACTTTCTGCCACGGTAGGATTTTTTGGAAAACCTGCGACGGCTGCTACATCCCGCCGCTGACAGCGGCATAGGTGAGCCAGGAAACAATGGCCCCGGCGATGCACACGCCGGCAAAAATAGCAGGAAGCGCATTTTTCAGCCGAAGCTCCAGGATTGCTGCCACCAACGCGCCGGTCCAGGCGCCGGTGCCGGGTAAAGGAACTGCCACCAGGAGGCAGAGACCTACAAGCTGATAGTCGATGACCACCTTCGACTTGCGGTCCGCCCGATTTTCCAACCTGATGATCCAGCCGCCGATTCGGCTGCTTCTTTCTTTGAGCCACTTAAAAACCCGCCGGACGAACAATATGATCACCGGGACCGGAACCATATTTCCGATAATGGATATGACCGCAGCAATCGGAATGGAAAGACCGTGGGCAACGCCCAGCGGTATGGCGCCTCTGAGCTCAATGACCGGCACCATGGAGACCAGGAAGGTCATGAGCCATTTTCCTGCTTCGGTTCCCCAAAGAGCTTCCAGCGCCGTCATACCTTTTTATTGGCCGTTTCGTGGGCTTTCCGGGCGCCTTGCTCCAGATCATCGATCAGGTCCTGGGCATTCTCGATCCCCACCGAAAGACGGATCAGGCGCTCGTTGAATCCGGCCGCCAGCATCTCTTCGCGGGTCAGCGTCGAATGGGTCATAGATGCCGGATGCTCGATCAGGGATTCCACATCACCCAGGCTCACGGCCAGATTGATGACCCGAAGATTGTCCAGCAGGTCCCTTGCCACATCATAGCTGCACATCTCAAAAGCGATCATTCCCCCGAAGCCGGACAGCTCTTTTCGGGCCACTTCGTAGTCCGGATGGGAAGGAAGGCCCGGGTAATAGACCTTTTCGAACAAGGGTGATTCTTCCATGTAGCGGGCCACCGCCATGGCATTATCGCAGTGCTCGCGCATCCTGACAGGCATCGTCTTGATTCCGCGGATCACCAGATAGGCGTCTTGGGGACTCATGACTGCCCCTGTGATAAACTTGAGACCGTGATCCTTGATGAGCCAGGCTTTTTCTTTATCCGTGACCGCAAATCCTGCCAGCACATCGCTGTGGCCGTTAATATATTTCGTGCCGCTTTCCACAACGATATCGGCGCCGGCTTTGAGCGGATGGAACAGCATGGGCGTCGCAAAGGTATTGTCGATCACAACGAGGGCCTTGGGGGCTTTTCGGTGGGTCATGGCCGCAATAGCTTCGATATCCACCACTTTCATGGTGGGATTGGTGATGGTTTCGCAGTAGACCATGGCCGTCTCAGGGCGGATCGCTGCTTCCAACGCTTTCAGGTCCCGAAAATCCAGGACCTCTACATCCACGCCAAACTCTCCCAACTTGTGATGAAGGAGATCAAAAGTCCCTCCGTACATGGCCTTGTCGGCAAGGAGATGGTCTCCGGTTTTGATGAAGGTCAGGATCGTGGAGCAGATGGCGCCCATGCCGGAGCTGAATGCCACCGCAGCTTCGCCGCCTTCCATACGGGCGATCTTTTCCTCCAGTTCGTTGGTCGTGGGATTTCCAAGCCGTGTATAAATGAAGCCCGCGTCTTCTCCTGTGTGACGCTTTCGCCCCTGTTCCGTGCTGTCAAACACATAGGTGACCGTCGGGCATATCGGCGTAGTGAGTGTGCCGAAAGGCCGTTTGTGACCGCTGTCGTTCACCAGCTCGGTCTGCTGGGTTAGTTTTCGTTCCATGATCGTTTCCTCCTATAATCCTTGCTCTCTGTAGCGGTCCATGATGGTTCCAAGAATGGATTGGGATGTGGGGGGCGTATAGCTGATCGCATTGGCTCCGGCTTCCACCGTTTCAAGAATGCTTTCACCGGTAGGCCCGCCCGTGGCAATGATCGGTACATCGGGGTAGGTTTTTCTGATCTGCCGCACCACTTCCGGCGTTTCCTTTCCGCCTGACACATTCAGAATGGACGCGCCGGCTTTAAGGCGCTCTGCCACTTTGGAATGGTCGCTGATGATGGTGACGATGATGGGAATATCCAGCACTTCTTTCATCCCGCGGATCACTTCGTCGTCGGTGGGCGCATTGACGACCACGCCCATGGCGCCCTGGGCCTCGGCATCCTTTGCCAAGAAGACCGTCCGGGCCCCGCCGGTAATACCGCCGCCCACGCCGCAAAACACCGGACAGTAGGATGCGTTGATGATGGCGTGGGAAATGACCTGCTGAGGCGTAAACGGATAAACGGCCAGCACCGCATCGGCGTTGTTGTTGCGGATGATCGCCATATCGGTAGTGAAGATCACGGATTTGATCCGCTTTCCGAAAATCGAAATCCCCGATGCTTTGTATATCTCCTGGGGCATGGACACGATGCTGTGGGAACGCAGAGGGGTCGTCACCTGCGGGATCGGCGCTTTGACCGGTTTGTCGTTCATAGCACAACTCCTTCCTGTTTCTCTTCGAAAATACAATGCAAAATTATTTTATCACAGCGAAGCGCGCTCTGTCACTTTTTGAGAAAAAAAAGCGGCGATTTCTTTTCAACTCCCTCTTGAAATCTCGAAAAGGATATAGTAATATTATCGTTGTCGCGCAGGCATGGCGGAATTGGCAGACGCGCACGGTTCAGGTCCGTGTGAAAGCAATTTCATGGAGGTTCGAGTCCTCTTGCCTGCACCA
>CALLHZ010000069.1 GCA_938009115.1 uncultured Clostridia bacterium | reverse complement strand
ATCTTCCACGATGGAGACCCTGCGCCCTACTATTTTATTGAAAAACGTGGATTTGCCCACATTGGGCCGCCCCACGATCGCTACGATCGGCTTCATATGATGTACACTCCATTCTATTCTCGGTTATTGTACCATATCGGCCGGAGAATTACTATTTGATTTGCTCACCCGGGGTTATTGTGCTATACTTGTCTACACATTAAAGATACGGCAATGTGTATGATATTGCAGAATCGACGGAGGATCTTCATGAGCGATCAGGAAAATCAATTGCACGACCATCCCGACCAGCAGGAATACAGGCCGCTGCCTCCTGCGCTGGTAAAATACTACCGGTTTAAAAAAGCGCTGAAAGGGCCCGAGATTGGCCGGGACGAAAACGGCCTGATGCCAAAGCGTTTTTCAAAAACCTACTTCGAATCCACCTGCCCGTACTGCGAGACAACTGCAGAGCACGAAGGCAAGAAATTCCGGTACAGCAAGGTCACCCGGCGCAAAATGCTGGTCAACGGATTTTTGATGATGGCCGTAGCTTTTATCACAGGCATCGGGCTTCTTCATCTGTTCGTGGGACTGGCATTGATCCTCGTCCTCGGATACAGCACAGCAAGCCATTCCGAGCGTAAGATGTACAACACGCTCCTGTGCCGGTTCTGCGGAAAGCAGTTCCCCATGGACCAGGAAGAGCAGGATCAGATCCGGCGGGAAGAACAAGAAAAAGCAAAGACGGAAAGCCAGAAAGCTGCAGCGGAGACGGATGTCGATCCGGTTCCGCCGGAGCAGGAAACCATTTGATGCAAACCATAAATAGGAAAAAGGACGGTTCGGGTGCGCCCGAACCTCTTTTACGAAATAACAGGAGGATATTTCAATGAAAGTTGCCGTCGTAGGCGCCGGTAAGCTTGGCATGACCATCACGGAAGCCCTCCTCGGAGGAGACAACGAAGTCACCCTGATCGACAAGGACGAAGCGCTGATACAAAAGGTCGCTTCCCGGCTGGATATCCTGACGGTCACAGCCAATGCCAAGCGCATCGACATCATGAAAGAACTTCGTATCTGGGATTACGATCTGCTGGTTTCGGTTGTGGATGAGGATGAAAAAAACATTGTCATCTGCTCGTTTGCCAAGCGTCTGGGCTGCCCCCGGGTGATCGCCCGGGTCCGCTCTCCTGAGCATGTGGAGCAAATCGATTTCATCAAGAAAGTCATGAATATCGACTACATCGTCAATCCGGACATGGCCTGCGCCTCGGAAATATACAAATATTTGGTGGAAAAATACACCCTTACCGACGGGAGTTATACCGCCGACGGCGTGTCGATCCTGGAATTCAAAGTCGATAAAATACCCGGGCTGATCGGGAAAGAAATCCGCCAGACATCGAGATTGTTGGAAAATATGCTGATCGGTGCCATTTCCCGCAGCGGGAAAATCATTGTGCCCAACGGGCATACGGTGCTGGAGGCGGGCGACACCGTCTACGTGATCGGCCTGGAGCGGAAGATCAAGGACCTTGCCGTGGAAGTCCACGATAAAAAGCGATATACCGACCTTGCAAGGGTGATGATCGCAGGCGGCGGAAAAACCGGCTATTATCTGGCAAAAAAGCTCTCTGATTTCGGAGTCGCCGTGAAAATCATCGAGCTGGACCGGGCTCGGTGCGAATATCTGACCGACAGACTGAACAACGTCCTGGTCCTTCACGGAGACGCCACGGACCCGAATCTCCTCCAGGAAGAAAATCTGGAGGAAATGGACGCATTTGTGGCAGTGACGGGATTTGACGAAGAGAATCTTCTGCTTTCTCTTTTGGCCAAACAGCACAGCATCGAGGATGTGGTGGCAAAAGTCAGCCGCAAAAGCTATGCGGCGCTGATCGAGACCCTGGGCGTGAACATGACCATCAATCCCATGGATATGTGCGCCACCAATATATTGCGTTTTATCCAAAAATCGGGCATCGTCATCTTTTCCCAGCTGATACAAGGACAGGCAGAATTTACTGAGATCTGGGCCGAAAAAGGCATGCCCATCACGGACAAGACACTGATGGAGTTGGATATTCCGGAAGGCGTCATCATCGCGGCCATCCATCGAAACAACGAAATCATCATTCCCAGCGGAAATACAAAAATTCAGGATGAAGACCGTGTCGTTATCCTGTCTTTACTGTCCAGCATCCCGCTGCTGGAGGGAATGATCAAACAGCCCAAAGCTCACTAACCCGGTCGCGTTCGCCCGGCCGAAGAAAAGAAGCGTCATGGTTTTACACAAAGGACCGATCATCAAAGTGCTCAGCGCCGTCACCGTCGTGGTCGGAGCAGCGATGCTGCTCCCCATGCTGGTGTCTCTTTATTATGGAGAACGCAGCGAAGCATCCGCTTTTCTGCTTTGCAGCGGCCCTATGATCCTCGGAGGATATATCGTCGGAAGGATCACCGTCGTGTCCGAAAAGAGCACGATCCGGACTCGGGACGGGTTTTTTATCGTAGGCGTGGCCTGGCTTTCGATGTCCCTGCTGGGCGCCCTTCCTTTCGTGCTGTCCGGCTCGATCCCCAACGTCATCGACGCCTATTTTGAAACCGCTTCCGGCTTCACGACAACGGGGGCTTCCATTCTCACCGACATTGAAGCAATGTCCAAAGGGATGCTCTTTTGGCGATCCTTCACCCACTGGCTTGGCGGCATGGGCATTCTGGTGCTGACAGTCGCGCTGCTGCCGATGCTGGGCATCGGGGGACAGCGGATCCTGCGGGCTGAAACCACCGGCCCCACCATGGATAAAATATCCTTTACCGTCAATGAAACTGCCCGAACACTTTATAAAATCTATGCCGGCATGACAGTGATCCAAATCGCGCTACTGCTGCTGGGCGGGCTGACGCTTTACGATGCCAGCGTCCATACCTTCGGCACGGTAGGCACCGGGGGATTTTCCAACTATGCGGCCAGCGTCGGCGCTTACGACAGTTTTTATGTGGATATGGTCATTGGAATCTTCATGGCGGCCGCCGGCGTCAATTTCACACTCTACCATTATCTTCTGACGGGAAAGATCCGACAATTTTTTGAAGATTTTGAACTGCGCAAATACCTGACGATCATTGGAGCGTCTACCCTGTTCATCACGGCCATGCTGCTGTGGAAGGGCTTTTATGACGATCCGATAGAAAGCTTCCGTTACGCCTTTTTTCAAGTGTCTTCCATCATTACCACAACCGGCTATGCCACGGCTGATTTCGACCTGTGGCCGGCGTCCTGTAAAATGATCCTGCTGATGCTGATGATCATCGGTGCCTGTGCATCTTCCACCGGAGGCGGGATCAAGGTGATCCGCACCGCCCTTATTTTCAAGCTGATCAAGCGAGGCGCTTACCGGCGTCTTCATCCCAGCGCAGTGGTCCCCATGCGCGCCGGAGACCGGAGCATGAGCCCGGAAGTGATGTCAGGAGTCGCCGGATTTGTGCTGCTTTATGCCTTCACTACCGTGATCAGCATTCTTCTGATCAGTTTTGAAAATGTAGATCTGATCACTGCCGTATCCTCCGTGATCGCTTGTATCAGCAATATCGGGCCCGGGTTTGAAATGGTGGGCCCCACGCTCAATTACGCCTTTTTCAGCGGAGCATCCAAAATGCTGCTGTCTCTGCTGATGATTGCAGGAAGATTGGAATTGTTCACGGTCATTTTATTGTTTACGCCGATATTCTGGAACAGAAACAAATAGGAGGCCGCCTTGGCACTCAATAAAGCAGCCATCATCAAAATAGCCGGTTTTCTCGCCGTCGTCATCGGGTTGGCCATGATGCCCTCTTTTATCATGGCTTTTCGCTTTCACGAGCAGGAAGCTGCCCACGGCTTTGGCGTATCGGCTGCCATGGCCATCGGCATCGGCATGACAAGCCTTTGGTTTACCCGGGGCAAAAGCTCTGCGCTTAAGATCCGGGACGGTATGCTTGCGGTATTTTTAGGCTGGCTCATCGCTTCGCTCACGGGAACATTTCCGTACATGATATCAGGGACGCTTCCCTATTTCCCGGATGCCTTCTTTGAATCAGTTTCGGGCTTTACGACAACAGGGGCCACTGTGATCGGTGACATCGAAGCGCTGCCCCGCAGCATCGTTTTCTGGCGGTCCTTTTGTCAATGGCTCGGGGGCATGGGGATCCTCGTATTTGTGATTTCCATACTTCCTGCGCTGGGGATCAACGGATATAACATCCTCCGCGCTGAAACGCCCGGCCTGGTCCTGGAAAAACTGGACGGAAGACATCAGGATTCGGCGCGAAAGCTTTATCTGGTCTACATAGGGCTCACTTTGACGCAGATCCTTCTGTTATATGCAGGAGATCTCACACTTTTTGATTCTGTGATCTTTTCTTTTGGGAGTATCGCATCCAGCGGGCTTACAGGCTACAACAACGGCCTGCTGCACTTTGGAAGCGCTTATCTGGAAGCGGTCATTGCGCTGTTCATGATCCTTTCCTGCGTCAACTTCTCGCTGTTTTATTACGCGCTGAAAAAAGACTTCCTGAAAATATGGAAAAACACCGAGCTGAAGGCATATTTGGCGATCATGGCTGTCGCCGCCGCAGTGGTCAGTCTGGACTTGCGGCTGACGGATACCTATGACACCGCCCAGTCTCTTCGCTATGGTGTTTTTCAGACGATTTCCTTTATGACGACCACGGGAAATGCCAGCGCTGATTTTGTCGCATGGCCATCCTTTTCCAAAACACTGCTGATGATACTGTCCTTTATCGGCGGGTCGTCGGCTTCCACGGGCGGGGCCATCAAAGTGATCCGAATCGTAGTCCTCTCCAAACTGATTTGGCGCAGTTTCTCCATGCGGATCCATTCCAATGCGGTGATCGGCGTCAAGATCCAGGGAAAGCCGCTGGATTCCACAACAGCGAACGCTATTGTAGCCTTCTTTTTCACTTATATGGCCGTGTTTCTCTTCGGCGCATTCATCATCTCTCTGGATGTGGAAGATCTGAGCACGGCATTCCTGGCCTCATCGGCTTTGCTGAACAACACCGGCGCCAGCTTCGGACAAATGGGGATTTTCGCCAATTATGAACAATTTGCCGGCCCTACTAAAATATTCATGAGCGTTTTGATGCTGACCGGAAGGCTGGAAATCTATACGGTTCTCCTGCTGGGCAGCAGAACCTTCTGGAATCCCAACAAGTAAGCGTAAAACGATCAACGGATCACCAGATCGTACCCCGGCGCAACAGCCGAGACCAACGGCGCAAACAGGGCAGCAGCAACCCTTTGAGCTTCAGCCGCAAGCTCCGCATTCGTGGACGCGGCCAGCAAAGCTTCTGTCATCGCATCCTGGATATCCTTGTTGACGACAGTCTGCTGCTCCGCGGTAAGACGGATGTCTCCAAAGGCCAAAAGCGCATGCTCCGTTTCTTCGTAAGTCGTGCGATCGTGATCGTTCTCCACATACAGAAGTTGGACAGGGCTCAGGGTCAGCACGATCTCCCGAATGTTGTGATCGACATCCACCGAATCCTCCGCAAGTGTACTTAGATCGATGCCGAACACGCCGGTTCCATAGGCGTGGATCACTTTTGTCTTTTCAAAAAGAGGGATGTTCCAGAGCATTTGGCTCACTTCGATATCCACGCTCACGTCTTGTTCCATCACCGCAAGATATCCGATGCTGCGGGACTCGGCCAGCAAACTGTCCCGGATCTCCACCGTTTTATAACCCATGATCTTGTCCGCACGCATCTCATCGAAGGAACCCGGAAGATCCTTCAAACCCAAAGCTGCCTTAAATTGGGGAAAAAGGTATAAGGAAGAAACCAGCAGTAAAAAAGCCAGTACGGCGATGGTCAGCGGCATCAGACAGCCGGCCCCTGGGGCAATCAAAGAACCTTTTTTTATCTTCATGATATTTTGCTCCTCTTTCTTTGGGTTTTGGCTCATTTTACTACACAAGAAGTTTTGCAACAACCGGGGAATCAATTCGTAAGAAATATGTTATACTTTTGTAAGACGGAGGTAGTATGCTGCGTATCAGACCGTACCGATCCGCCGATGGGGCGGCCATACAACAATGGATCCGCGATGAGCGGGAGCACGCTCTGTGGTGCGCCAATCTCATCGAATACCCTCCCTCGGCCGAAGCGCTGGACCGAAAACGGCAGGAGATGGAGGCCGCAGGAGACGGGGCCATGTTCACAGCCCTGGATCGATCCGGCGCTCCGATAGGATTCTTCGCTGTAATGAGTCTGGAGCTCATGACCAACAATGCGCATCTTGGATTCATTGTCGTGGACCCAGGCCTTCGCGGAACGGGCGTCGGCCTTCAAATGGTAAGACTGGCCACACGGTACTGCTTTGAGTTGCTTTCAGCCGGAAGCATCACGCTGAAAGTCTACGACCAGAACGAGGCAGCGCGAAAATGTTATCAAGCCGCAGGGTTTTCCGAGGTGACCCACAACGAGAAGTCTTTGACATTTGGAGACGAACAATGGGGCACATGGGATATGATCCTGACCCGGAAGCGACACGGTCGTGCCACGCCGATGTAACCGATCCGGGAGGAAGGAGATTTTTATGCTGACGCGCGACATCCATGCAATGAGCTGCGACTCCTGGTGCGGGCTGAATCAGCCTGCGCTGTCCGAAAAAGAAGCGGACACAGTGATATTCGGCATTCCCTTTGACGAGGCTGTCAGCTACCGAGGCGGCGCCGGGGAAGGGCCCAAAGTTCTGAGAGAAAATACTTACACACCCTCCCCCTTCACTGAAAATTTCGAATCCTACGCCTCTCTGAAAGTGTACGATGCGGGAGATTTCGATTTTGCACACGGACAAGACCGGGAACAGTATTTTGACCAGATCGCCGAATATGTGTCCGGCCTCGTGGGGATGAACAAGTTCTTCATCATGGTCGGCGGCGATCACAGCACGACGATCCCCGTCCTGAGAGGAATCGACAGGGGCGTAACCGAAGATTTCGGCATCATCCACATCGACGCGCATTTTGACTTATGTGACCACATCGGCGGGGACAAGCTAAGCCACGGCAGCACCCAGCGCAGAGCTTTGGAACTGGACCATGTAAGCGGAACCGAAAATATGTATTTTGTCGGCATCCGCTCTATTGAAGCCGACGAATACGAATTTAAAAAAAGCCATCCGATCCAGGTTGCCAGCGCGAAAGACTGCCACAGAAGGGGCATGGAGCCCATCGGGGAAGAAATCGTAAGGGCAATGTCGCCTTATCGGCGCGTCTATATCACGCTGGACATCGACGGACTCGATCCGGGTTTTGCGCCAGGCACCGGCACACCCCAGTTTGGCGGACTCACCCCCAGGCAGATTCTGGACCTTCTGGAGATCTGCTTCGAAAATTTACCGATCATCGGCCTTGATGTGGTTGAGATCTCGCCTAAACTGGATCCTGCACTGACTGCTATGTTTGCAGGACGAAAGCTGATACAGGAGGTTTGGGGCCACGTGGCCAGGAAGCTTGGAAAATTGGAGGAATCCCGGCAATAGTCTGCTAGGATGCAAAAACTTGTGCCTTTTTAACAAAAACTGCACAATAAAATTGTTGACAAGCTATGAACGCGATAGTAATATACCCTCAATGGATGTGCATTGCGGGCGCGTCCAGGAAGGCTGTACTACAATATCAAGGTAAAGGCACAAGTATTCATGTACTCCGCTTAGGCGAGTTCATCCTCCTCTCTTTTCATTAGATCCTTTGTTCAGTAACAGTAAAAACGCCGTCATTTACCTTGAATTGTAGTATGGAATGCACGCCGGAGGCTTGCGTTCTGCTGAAAGGAGAAGGAATCATGTTCATCAAAGACCGCATGACAAAAGATCCCTATACGATCCAGGTCAATGCATCGATCAGCGCGCTCATGGCGCTCATGCGTGAAAAAAATCTGAAAAAGGTGCCTGTACTGGACGGAGACCGCGTCGTAGGCATCATTACAGACCGCGATGTGGAGCGGGTATCCCCCAGCAAAGCCACGACACTCAGCGTGTTTGAAATCAATTATCTGCTTTCCAAATCCACAGTGCGCGACGCCATGACAAAAAATGTGTTCACGGTGCTGCCGGATGCTCACATCGAAGACGCCGCCGTCCTGATGCGGGACCAGAGGATCAGCGCCCTCCTGGTTGTGGACGATCACGGAAAATTGGTGGGGATCGTAACAGAGAGCGACCTCTTTGACGCCCTGATCGACATGCTGGGCGCCCGGTTCACCGGGACCCGGGTCGTGATCCGCATCGCCAACAAGCCCGGGATGCTGTCAAAACTCGGAGCTGTCATTTCAGAAACAGGAACGAACATCAGCCATCTGGCCATGGTTGCATCCGATGACAACAGCGACGCCGAAATGCTGCTGCGAACCGACAGCCGTGAGATCCAACCTCTGGAAGAAGCGATCCGGAACGCAGGATTCCACATTCTGAGCATTTCCGAAAAATAGACATGCAAAAGGAGCCCGCGGGCTCCTTTTTTATTTCGCTTACTCAAGATAGAAATAGTAAGACTCTTTCAGGTAGGGCTGGCCGTAACGCTGGACCATACGCAGAAGCATCCTGCGCAGGGCCTCTCCCTTGGCGTATCCGTTCCCTACATCCTGAACAAGTTTTAAAAATCTGGCCCGCTCTCCGGCTGTGGCTTTTTTCTTAAAATAGCCCCATACATGCAACGCCGCATTGATCTGGCTCCCGGAGCTGTCATCTCCCGCCAGGGCTTCTTCCACCAGGCGGTAAAAAAGGACAGGGTGGACTTGCGTTTTATCAGAAAGCAATTTCCGGATCTGGTCGTAGGCAGTCTGTGATTTTTCGAGAACTTTGTATTTATAGCGCTTCCACTCTTCTTCCAGATCATTGGCACGCGTTCCGGGTTGAGTGCAGAGGATGCATTTGACCGCAGAAAGGTTTTTGTCCTTCACCTCCAGCATCACATCGATGTGCTGATCCGGAAGCTGCGCCGAAAAGTCAAGAAATGCATCGATTCCAATGCTCGCCGAATGAGATCCCGGTTTTTTGCTGAAATCCTGCTGGGAATAATGGATCTTCTGGGGACCGTCATCCCTTTTCCATGTCGCGCCGAAAGTCCGGATCGTCTCGGCCAAAGGCATGGCCTCGGGGTCAGGATTGACCTGGGCATGAAGGTTGTCATAGACTGCCGGAAGCCCAAGGTTGTGAGCGATCGCCAGCACATCACCAGTATGGTAGGAGCGGTCATCGTTTTCCAAAACCAGCCGCTGCCGTATCCGATCCGGCAAAGCCCGGCAGTTTTCCTCAAAGCGGAGCATTGCGGATTCCTTGTCCTGATATACACCGCCGATGTGGAGCACGAGCTTATGCTGTTGATCCAAACCCAAGGAATCCAGGACCCGGCCGTGATAGAGCAGATCCTCTGTTGCTCTTTCCACCACGCCCCGGTCCGGAGAATTGATCACCGTGTATTGCCCCGGATGCATGGAGACGCGCATGCCGCCGGCGAGGATCTTTCGGCCGATACCCTCCAAAATATCACTGAAGGTTTCCGTCCATGGGATACGATTCACAGGACTGGATCCGAAAGGAATGAGGTCAGAACTGATCCGGAAAAGCCGGATATCATTCCGAAGATTGTAATCGATTTGCCGGTCCAGGGCTTTCAGATTGTGCTCGATCCGCTCTGCCAAAAGCTCAGGTACGGCGTTGCTCTGCCGCAGAGTCTTCATTTGCGTGTCTTCAGGCCCGATGGTGACACAGGCATACCCGATCCTCATGCCGCTACCAGGCTTCTTTCCGGAATTTGCGCAGCAGCCAGACTTCTCCGGCAATATAAAACAGAATGCAAAAAAGCGCAGTATAAATCACTGCCGTATACTGCCCGGAAAAGCCGGTCGCGGAAATATGCTTGAGCAGGATGCCGCTGTAGGCCCAAATCAGAACCAGGCCATAGGCGCCGTTTCTGTTGCGCAGCATGGTGACCAGACCGATAAGCATGCCGGTCAGCAGAATGATCACAGTCCATGCCTCTTCTGGCAAGCCAAACCCTCTCCATTGCAGATCCACAAGCAACGTAGTCGCATTGGCGATGGCAGCCACTGTGATCCATCCGAAATAGATACTGAAAGGGAGCCGAAGAAAGAAGCGTTGCCGCCCTGACAGCAGATGCCCTGACAGTTCCAGATTGACCAGGATCAGGCAAATCAGGATCGAAACGATCAATCCCAAGGAGAGGGCTATCATCCGGTAATGCCAGGCGAAGATCCACGCAGTATTTGCGGCAGAGGAGATCGCAAAAAGACGCCTGACACGGTCCTCACGAACTTCGGCCTCCTTGCTGCCCTGTTCGCGCAACACCCCATACTGATACAGCGTATAAAGAGCCAGCAGCAGGTAGATGACTCCCCATATTGCAAATGTCACGCCGGCCGGGGCAAACAGATTCGGATATGCATCCGACACCTGTCCGGTTTGGATGCCGTTGATGGGCAGCGCGTTGGCCAAGCCGTTTACCGCCACCATTATTAGAAATGAACCTGAAGCAAGGGCCTTCCAGAGGCTGTCGGTCTTTTCGCTGTTCATAGCGTTTATCCTCCATGCAAAAAACGGAGGCGTGCCGCGCACCCTCCGCTTTTGCTGATTTTAGTATTTTATGAACTTCGCGCCCGGCACACCGCAAATGGGGCATCTGTCGGGAACAACGGTCTCGATATTCCCGCAGACCGGACACAGATAGTAAAAGATTTCTTCTGATCCTTCTCCGCTGTCCAACGCATTCTGATACAGTCTCGCATGGACTTCTTCGGCCTGTAACGCATAGCTGAATGCTGTAACGGCCGCTTTATTTCCTTCTTCCTGGGCTTGCTGCAAAAACTCGGGGTACATGGACTTGTATTCGTGGGTCTCGCCAGCCATGGCGTCCGCCAGGTTTTCTTCTGTGGTACGGACTTTTCCGGCCAGCTCAAACTCCTTGAACGCATGAATGGTCTCGGCGTCCGCAGCGGCTCTGAATAATTTTGCCGCATTCATTTTTCCTTCTGCCTCGGCCTTTTTCGCATAGGACAGATATTTTCTGTTCGCCTGGGATTCTCCGGCAAAGGCCGCCATCAAGTTTTCCATCGTTTTCGTTTCGTTCATTTCGTTCTCCTTTGCTGATGCATATCATTGATTGAATCGGTCCGCCCATTCGGCTTCCCTGAAGCCGGTGAGGATAAAGCTTTCTGTGACAACCAGCGGCCTTTTGACGAGCATACCGTCGGTGGCAAGAAGCCTCAGCTGTTCTTCTTCGGACATTGCCGACAGCCGGTCCTTGAGCTTTTGCTCACGATAAGGTATTCCGCTGGTGTTCCAGAACCGCTTCAGCGGCAAGCCGCTTTGCCTGTACCAAAGAGTCAGCTCCTTATAGCCGGGATTTTCCTTTTTAATGTCTCTGAACCGGTATTCGATCCCGCGTACCGTAAGCCAGTCCATGGCTCGCTTGCAGGTGGTTCAGCCTGGGTAACACAGAAAAAGCATGATTTCCTCCTTGTCTTTATGATATAACAATTTTCCATTCCGGGCAACTGCCCCAACCACCCTTCGTGACCAAGTCACGGTGAAAAATCACTCGAAGAGCTTCAACCATTCCTCATAACCGTTTTGCGCCATCTCCGCCCGGGGTATAAAGCGCAGTGCTGCGCTGTTGATGCAGTAACGCAGGCCGCCGCGCTCCTTTGGGCCATCGGAAAATACATGCCCCAAATGGGCATCCCCGATGCCGCTGCGCACTTCGGTGCGCAGCATTCCATGGGAAGCATCCTTCAATTCTTTGAGAACAGAAGGATCCAAAGGCTTGCTGAAGCTTGGCCAGCCGCAACCGGATTGAAACTTATCCAGTGAAGAAAACAGGGGTTCGCCGGTGGTCACATCCACGTAAAGGCCTTCTTCGAAATGCCGGTCGTAGGCATTCAGATAGGGTGGCTCCGTGGCATTGTTCTGCGTTACATTATACTGCATTTTTGTCAGTACCTTCCTCAGGTCTTCTTTCGATTTCTTTTCAAATCTCATGGCTGGTCCGTCGCCTTACGCGCTTTCTCAAATTGCGCCCGGCCGATGTGGCAATACCCGCCGGGATGCTTTTCCAGGTATCTTTGATGATATTCTTCTGCCGGATAATAATTCGTCAAGGGAAGCACCTCGACCATGACCGGCTGGCCCAAGCTGCGTTGAAGACCGGCAACGGCATGTTCAGCGACTTTTCCGTCATCCTCGTTTTCAAAATAAATGCCGGTCCTGTACTGCGGGCCGATATCAAAGCCCTGTCTGTTTTTCGTCAGTGGATCGATGGCGTCGAAGTACAGCGTCAAGAGGCGATCCAAAGACAACCTCGCCGGATCGTATTCCACCCGAACCGTTTCCGCATGGCCAGTGCCCTTCGTGCAAACCTCTTCATAGGAAGGCTTCTCCGTGCGGCCATTGGCATAGCCCACTTGGGTGGATACGACGCCGGGGATCAGCCCAGCATATTTTTCCAAGCCCCAGAAGCATCCTCCTGCCAGGAATATGAACCGGGAAGCAATATTTTCTTTCATTTATTCTTTCTGCCTTTCTGCCATAATAGCATAGAGGAATGTTCCAAGGATCATGCCGAACATGGTGACCAACCCCAGCAGCTTGCCTTCCCCCACCTGAGCCAGCACCGTTCCCGGGCAGGCTCCGGAGATTGCCCACCCCAGGCCGAAGATGGTGCCGCCGATGATATTCTTTTTCATCTGAAGCGGCTTCTTGCTGACGTTGATGGGAGCTCCGCCCCGCCCCTTCATGCCAAGCCGGGCCAGTACTCTCATGGAAACGCCCGCAGTGAGGATGGCAGTGATGATCACATAGGCCAGCTTTAGATCCTCAGCGGTGAACATCTTGAAAATCAGATCATAATCCGAGGCGCCCACACGGCTCAGCACAAACCCGAAAATCGTTCCAAAGATCATGTATTGAAGGTTTTTACTCATCACAAACCTCCCATGAATGCCATGCGGATCAAAGCCACTCCGATCGCGCCGAACAACAGAAAGAATACTGTGGATAAGATACTGGAAGCGTGCAGATTGGCAATTCCATGGATGCTGTGCCCCGACGTGCAGCCTCCGGCGATCCTCGAGCCAAGGCCAAGAAGGATCCCTCCGAAAAGAAACCAAACCAAGTAGACGGCATAGGGCCATTGCACGCGTTGCGTAAACAATCCCATCTCCGCCGTCAGGAGCGGGCTGCCGGATAAACGGGCAGATAGAAATCCGCCCAGGATCATACCTCCTATGAAATAGATCCGCCAGTTGAACACATTTTTATAGGTTGGCGAGTTCAGCCACTTCAGCTTCGAATGGGGAATAAACAATTTAACCAGATTGCCGTATCCGGTGGATACACCCAACGCTGTGTTGAGGTAGTAGTACATGAACGGGACCAGCAGGCCGATGGCAATGCCGCCGAACCACCAGGGCCATGGATCAACAAATATAATCCGAAACAGCTGCACATCAGCCACCTTCTTTCATGGGGTATCCGAGCTTTGCCCAGGCCGTCGTCCCGCCGATCACATTGATCACCGTATCCATGCAGCTCAGGTTGAGCATCAGACTTCCTGCCAGAAGGGAGCGATTTCCGGTATTGCAGATAAACGCCAGGGTCTTTCCTGTCTCCCATTCTTTATAGCGTTTTCGCACATCCGGCGCTGCGGCATGAACGGTGCCTGCAATATGGGACTTGTCGTATTCGCTTTTCAGCCGGGTGTCGACGACCAGCAGCTCGCCTGCGTCCATCCGCTCCTTCAGTTCCACGATCGAGATGCTTTCCAGCCTGGCCGTGCGATACCCGCTGTCTTCGTAGGCATCCATGCCTCCGTCCAAATATCCCTCCACCCTGTCCAGGCCTACGCTGTAAAGTCCCTTCAGCGCTGCGTGATACTCGGCGGGAGAATCTGCCACCAGCAGGATCGGCTTTTCCGGAGGAAGGACCCAGCCGGAAAACGTGGCAAAATTTCCTTTCAGACTCAGCCCGTAAGCGCCGGGAATATGGGCGGCCGCAAAAGGAAGCTGATCTCTCGTGTCAACGACCAAATGGCCGGATTGAGCCATCTCCAGAAAATCCCCCGGCCTGTACGCCACGGGCTTTTTCAGTGAATATACCGGCGGCGCTCCGATTCGGTTGATCTCGGAGCATCGGGCAAAATGATCGGGAGCTTCCGGCATTCCCTCCAGAAAAGTCCGCACAAAGGCTTCTTCCGGATGGATATTCAATGCGGGATTGTGCATCCGTTCGGTCCCAATCGTGGAAGAAAGCTTTGACGAAAGCGCCTTGCCGCAAAGAGAACCGGCGCCATGAGCGGGATAAATCTCCACATGATCACCGATCTCGGCGATTCGGCCGAGACTTGCATAGAGCTTTGAAGCCAGTTCTTCCTTGCGGTCCGGAAACAGATCCGGCCGGCCCGCATCACCCACCAGTAATGTATCGCCCGTAAAGGCCAGGGCCGGCTCTTTGCCCCGCTCAAGATCGGAAACGATGAACACGGCGCTTTCCGGGGTGTGCCCCGGCGTGTCGATCATCCGAATCAGCAAGGTGTCGATCAGAATCTCCTCACCGTCCGCCATATCGTAATGCTTATAGGCCGCCTTTGCCTGAGCCGTCACATAAATCGTCGCGCCCGTTCGCTCCGCCAGTTCGATATGGCCTGATACAAAATCAGCGTGCAGGTGGGTTTCAATGATCCCGGTGATCGGAAGCTTGAATGTTCTGGCCGCTTCGATATAGGGTTCTACGTCTCTGGCCGGATCTACGACGATGCATTGATTTTTTCCTCCGATTACATAAGAGCAGTGAGCGAGTCCCTTGGTATAGATTTGTTTGAATTCCATAACATTTCCTCCTGTCAGATGCTAGAGCCATACAAAATAGATGACAGCGGAAGCAAGTATCGCCGCCGGCAGCGCGATCGCTGCGCCCGTTCGTATAAAGTTTTTTCTTGAAAACTGGGTACTTTCCATAGAAACGATGGCAGCTTGATGGGTCGGCAACACGATGCCCAGGCTGGCTCCTGCCGCCACAGCCATCAGCAGAGCATCCGGAGAAACTGCCACAGCTCCGGAAAGGTCCAGCCGGATCATCAGCGGCGCCATAATCACGGCAGCGACTGCATTGTCGATCATATTGGCAAGAAGCGCAGTAAAAAGCGTGATCAGCAGGATCAGCGGGAACGGGCTCAAAGCGGTTGTCAAAGGAAGGATCAAATCCGTGGCCGCCGTTAGCGCCCCTGTATGATCTAAAATCGACGACAAGCTCAGCATGCTTCCCAGGAACAGGATCACGGGAACGTGGATGCTGCTGACGGCATTTTCCCCGGACAACACGCCGAAAGCAAGCCAAAGAATGACTGTCATTCCAAATCCTATCGAAGGATGAAGCATGCCTCCGGCAGCCGCGATGACCGCAGGGATCAATGTGAAAAGAACAACAGCGTTATTTTTTTTGCTTCGGGCGGGAGAAAGATCAGGGAAGGAGCCGCCGTTGTCCGGCATATACGAAATGCTTTCCACAGATTTCTTCATAGAAGGCCCCAGGCCGCAAATACGGCATATAAACAGGACGATCACACCGGTAAAGACGATGACGATACCGTGAGCCGTATAATCAAACATGCGAAAAGGGGCGCCATAGGATTGAAAACGGAACGTGGACACGATCAGATTGGATGCGGTGCCGATCAGTGTGACCGATCCGCCCAAGATGGACGCATACGCCAACGGCATTCCAAAGTCGGCAGCCTCCTGCCCCGCGCGCCGGGCCATTCGCTTTGATGTCGGCAGCATGATGCCGACAGCGCCTACGTTGTTCATAAAGGCAGACAGCATCGATGTAGATAAAAACACAGCAAACAGCTGCCTGACAGGGCTTTTCACCCGGGCTGCGATCGCCCTGCCAAAGCCGGAAAAAATACCGGACTCCACGATCCCGGCGCTCATGACCAGAACGATGGCCACCGTAAACAGCGCAGGAGAAGAAAAGCCCGAAAACAACTCCGCAGGCGAGGCGATACGAAAAAATCCCAAACCAAGCAAACCGCCGAATGCGGCTGCCGGATACGGGATCTTCTCCGAAACCATGGCATAGAGTACAAACAGAAGCACAGCCCAGGCGGCTGTCTGTTCCCAGTTCAATAAGCCGTCCATCTTGTCTCACCTCGACCTGCCCACAGGATGAGATTTCTCGTCATGATTCGCACATATCGGATCGATAATCGATTTGTTTTATGATATCATACCATGTCTACATTGTGGAGACGTTTTTCCACCCTTTGCCCATTTCATTCTCCGGCCCTTCTTCCGCATCGGCTGCGTCTGCATTGACCACAACCTTGCCTGCTTTCCTGGTCGGGGTACAATTGATAATCGCCTCCCTCAATCTTCAACAGGCTTCCGTTGACGAGAGATTCAGCCAGTTTGGCACGAGCGTCACTGTATAGCCGCTGGACAGTCCCCCGGGCGACATCCATCCGCAAGGCTGCTTCATCCTGCGTCAGGCCCTCCTGATCGATCAGTCGGATCACTTCATATTCTTCCACAGACATGATGACCTGCTCACGTTGGCGCACATCTTGGGTTAACGGGCCAAACAGGTTGCTCTCCGGCAGAGAACATACTCTTTTCCATTTGCGTGGTCTTGGCATCATGCATCTCCTCATAAAAACATCAGTAATGGGAGCGTGCTCCCATTACTGATAATACTATTATTTGTCATCTTCTGACAAGCCGGCAAGCTGCTTGCGAATCATTTCCAACTGATTTTCCAGCATCGCTTTCTGTTGGTTCAGAACCTCTTTTTGAGCAGGCGCCGCAACATTTGCCGGATACCCAACCGGTCCGCACCACCTGCGAAAACAGCCGCCTCGCATACCGCGTCCCAGACCTGATCCAACTCCTGCGCTGTTAAGCCCCGTATTCATTCCGGAGCAGACACCAAACCCTCTGCCTGTCATAGCCCCTTGTCCGAGGGGTCCGGTTCTATCTCTTCCTGGCATTTCTATTACCTCCATTTTTAAGCATGATATTAATTATTGGCATATGCCATTTATGGTTTTAGTATACCCTATTTTGTGCATATGTCAATAACTTATCATGAATTATTTCGTGAGAGTTTCTACCAAGTGCTTCGATAAGATGGCCAGAGACGCTGCCAGATTCTCATTTTGGACCAAAACGGGCTCTGAGACCTTCAGATGGACCGGTGCGAAATTCCAGACCGCCAGGACTCCCGCAGCGATCAATCGATCACAGACACTCTGGGCACGATCTGAAGGAACCGCGATGATCCCGATACGAATGCTTTCCTTTGTACAAAAATCCTCAAGACAGTCCGATGGCAATATAGGCTTCCCGTTCACACATTTTCCGGCAACCTTGGGGTCGGCATCAAAGGCGGTAACGATCTCAAGACCATACTCCAGAAAGCCTTTATAAGAAAGAAGCGCCTTCCCGAGTTTTCCGGCGCCGACAAGAACCGCGCTGTCGATGTTGTCACACCCCAAATATCTCTTGATGTCGATCATCAGATCCGCCGTCACAAAACCCAGCTTCGGGCGGCCGCCCATACTGACAGCCGCAAGATCCTTTCGTACCTGGACTTCTCCATACCCAAGCGCCTGGGCAATGCTTCCTGCCGAGATGTTGACAGGAAGCTCCGGCATCAGAGATTTGAGATAGCCTAGGTAGATTGGAAGGCGCTGAAGAGTCTGCTGAGATATCGGTTGCATGGCAATGATTCCTTTCACGATTCAACGATATAACAAAGGGAGCAGTCCTCAATGGATCTGCTCCCTTATCAGCATCCGCTAGAAGTCTACCTCTGAATCATAGAAGCAGCACTTCAGGAGCTTTTCCATTTGACCGGGATCGATCCCTCTGGGATTGGAGCCCGTGCAGGCATCGCCCACAGCCAGCTCGGCCACCTTGGGCAGCTTTTCCAGGAACTCGGCCTCCCCGATGATGCCTCCTTCATAATCCCTGATGCAGCAGGGAATATCCAGCGCCCGATTCATCTCGCGGATCTTTCCGATGAGCGCGTCTACCAATTCTTCGTTTGTATTCCCCGAAAGTCCAAGGAACCTGGCAATTTGAGCATAGCGCTCTGCCGCGGCAGCCTCTTTTGCGTTGAAGCGGATGACCTTGGGCAGATACATAGCATTGGCGCAGCCGTGCACGATATGTCCGCCGCTGAAAGCAGCTCCGGTTTTATGGGCCATGGAATGAACGATCCCCAGCAATGCGTTGGAAAAGGCCATTCCGGCCAGGCACTGAGCGTTGTGCATGCGCTCTCTGGCCTCCTTGTCGCCATGGAAGGAGGGGATCAGATACTCGCTGACCATTTTGATGGCATGGAGCGCCAGCGGATCCGTATAATCTGAATGCAGCGTGGAAACATAGGCCTCCACCGCGTGGGTCATGGCGTCCATGCCTGTATGGGCTGTCAGCTTCTCCGGCATGGTTTCAGCCAGCTCCGGATCTACAATGGCGACATCCGGCGTGATATTGAAATCCGCCAGAGGATACTTAATCCCCTTATCGTAGTCGGTGATGACTGAAAATGCCGTTACCTCCGTGGCAGTACCGGAGGTCGACGGAATGGCACAGAATTTTGCCTTCGTGCGCAGCGTCGGAAAATTGAACGGAATGCAAAGCTGCTCAAAAGTGGTTCCCGGATATTCATAAAATGCCCACATGGCTTTTGCCGCATCGATGGGAGAGCCGCCGCCAATGGATACGATCCAGTCCGGCCGGAATGCCCGCATAGCTTCTGCCCCTCTCATGACTGTCTCGACAGAGGGATCCGGCTCGACACCCTCAAATACCTGCACCTCCATGCCTGCTTCTTTTAAATAATCGACCGTTCTGTCCAGAAAACCGAAGCGCTTCATGCTTCCGCCGCCGACGACTACCATCGCCCGTGTTCCCTTCAGATTCTTCAGCGCCTCCAAAGACCCTCTTCCGTGATACAGATCCCTGGGTAAAGTAAATCTTGCCATTTTGTACCTCCTGTGCATTATCGTAAAACTACCCCTTTGTTAAAAGATTAACATCTTACGACGAATCCCAGAAGATACGGAAGCGGCATATCGATATAACAATATCGATATGGCATTACTGATTTAAAGAGCAATGGCGGTGAGTGCCGATATGACCTCCTTCAGTTTCTTATAATACAGCAAATCGTCATCAGTGAATTCATATCCGCTGCGGAATATCAGCACATCTTTGTAACGATTCTCCGGCAGCGGGAAAGCCCGCTGGACAAGGCCATATTTCAACAGAACGTTCCCGGGTATCGGGGCATCGAACGTGTAATAGTCCGGAAAGCGGCGGAGCAGCTCCAGTTGTGAGGACTGATCATGCACTGTGACCCGCTTGCCGGCGGGTATCATCGGTCCGTTCCCATGGTCCTGGCTTCTGGACGGCAGAGCGAGAGCGCCGTCTCCGTGAAAGACCAGCGTACAGGAGGACGGGATCTGAGCGGTTCCCTTCCCCAGATCCGCAAGGGGACCTTTGGCGGCGCACAGCAGAAGGTATGAAAATTCCCAGATTTCCTTAAATCGGAGCTCCTTATCCTGAAGCGCCTTGCGATAATAAGGCTCATAAATCGATTGATAACGTAAGATACCCAGGTTTTCCTCGCCGTCGGCGATACGGTTCATCGTGCCATTGGCGTGGGCGTGGCGAAACTGCAGGTCCACTTCTTTTTCCGGATCCAATACCTGAAGATAGCGATCCAGCGCCTCGAATAAGTAGCAGGAAGGCGGCACGCAAAGATCCAGCGCGTGACGGATATGCGAGGAAGGCTTGAATATTTCCTCCATTCCCTCCAGCTGTCTGAGGGCCACCCGCGCCCTTCGCAAAAATTCCTTCCCCCGGGCCGTAGGGATCACGCCCCGGGAGGTTCGCTTAAAAATCGCCGCGCCCAAAGAGCTCTCCAATTCCCGGATCGCTTTGCTCAAATGAGGCTGGGAAAGGTAGAGCGTCTCGGCCGCCTTGCTGATGGACCCGGCCCGTTCCACCTCGATGGCATATTTCAAGTGCAATATATTATTCATGAAGATCCTTCTTTCGATTCCCGGAGAATGCTTTGCCCGACATCCTCCATCCGGCATAATCCATACTACCCTTTCGGGATTCTTTTGGCAAGTTTGACAAAGGACCGCCTCTCTCCTATAGTTAAGTCAGCGATACGCATGGTAACACAGGCATCACAGGAGGACATATGGACAAGATTTTTATAAACGGCACCATCAGGACTATGGATGCGGCCATTCCCCGGGCGGAAGCCGTAGCGATCAAAAACGGCGTCATTCTTCGGGTGGGAGGAAATGAAGAGATCCTTTCACTCAGGACGCCGGAGACTCGCATCATCGACCTTCAGGGAAAGCTCCTTCTGCCCGGATTCAACGACAGCCATATCCATCTTCTGAGCTATGGCTACAGTCTGGAGAAGGTCAGCCTTGGCACGGCCAACTGCGTAGAGGACCTCATCCTTCAGGGCAAAGCCTTTCTCGACAAGCATCCGGATACACGCTGGCTGCAGGGGCGGGGCTGGAACAACGAAAACTGGGCGGTAAAGGATTTCCCCACCCGCTATGACCTGGACTGCATTTCGCGGGATATCCCCATCAGCTTTGTGAGAGCTTGCGCTCACGTGATCGCAGTCAATTCCAAAGCGCTGGAAATCATGAAAATCAAGAAAGGTGTCCCTCAGCCTGAAGGCGGAAGCATCGATCTGGATGCGTCGGGCGAGCCGCTGGGCATTTTTAAAGAAGAGGCGCGCAATCTGGTGTACGATGCCGTTCCACCGTTGTCGGAATCCGATATTCGAAGGATGATCCTGCGCGGCGCCGCAGAATTGTTGCGCTATGGCATCACTTCGGTCCAAAGCGATGATCTGGAAGCCGTGGCCGCTTCGGACTATCAGAAAGTACTGAATGTGTACTTTGCGATGGCTCGGGAACGCACCCTGCCCGTTCGGGTCCACCAGCAATGCCTGCTGCCGCCGCTTTCCAGACTGAAAGAATTTTTTGCTCTTGGCTATCATTACGGGCAAGGCAATGATCTGTTCAGGATCGGTCCGCTGAAGCTTCTGGGCGACGGTTCCCTGGGCGGTCGTACCGCCTATATGACCGAACCTTACGCAGACGATCCTTCCACCCGGGGGATCCACACCTTCACGCAAAGTGAATTGGATGACCTCATCGCTGCGGCCCATGATCAGGGAATGCCCTGCGCAGTCCACTGCATCGGAGACGGCCAGCTGTACATGACTTTTGAATCCATTGAGAAGGCTATGCTCCGGAATCCGAAAACGGACATGCGGCACAGTCTTATCCACTGCCAGATCACCGACGAGACACTGCTGAAGAAATTCCGCGATCTGAACGTGATCGCGCATATCCAGCCGATTTTCCTGAACACTGACATTGCCATCGCCGAAGCCCGGGTCGGCAAAGAAAAGGCCCGAACGTCATATAATTGGGGAACATTGGCAAACAGCGGCGTCATCTTTGCCTGTGGCTCCGATTCGCCGGTAGAACATTTTGACGTGATGAAAAACATTTACTGCGCCGTCACACGAAAGACCTTGGCCGGCGAGCCGTGGGGCGGATGGTATCCGGAGCAGTGCCTCACAGTGGAGCAAGCTGTGAGGGGTTTCACCGTGAACGGCGCTAATGCCTCAGGTGAAGAAAATATCAAAGGAAGCATCGCTGTGGGAAAATATGCAGACCTTGTGCTCCTTGACCGGGATATTTTCGAGATAGCGCCTGATGAAATCAAGGATGTCAGCGTTTTGATGACAGTATTGGGCGGAGAGATCGTATACGAAAAGACGAACTAAAACATGCCTTCGGGGATCCTTCCCTCCAGGCCTTTCATTTCCAGATTTAACACCCTGGCGGCGATCGCCGTGACATCGGCCATCTCCATGGAAGGGATCCGGAGCCCTTCGCGGACGCCGGGTCCGGCGATCACAAAGCCGCATCGGTACCCTTCCTTGTCCGGACTGTAGCCATGGGTGGCGTAGGTCTCGTTTTGCGCGTCCAGATCGATCAAATAAGCATCTCCGAAGCTTTCACTCACACCGTATCCCGCCTTGCACTCGATCCAGTATCGCGCAGTATCATCTTTTTGCAGCGCGTCCACTTGATCTGCGCCCAGAATCATCTCGATCCCGCGGGAGGGATCTTCGGCAGCCTGCGTCAGGACATCCAGCGCAATGCTTTCCGCCTCGGCATCCCCCGGCTGAATGTGAAGGTAGGCGCCTCCGCCCGTGCTTTGACAGTAAGCGCGCCACGATCGGCGGGTCCGGGCATCCAGGAGTCCCGCCCCGGCCAGCAGGTTGTTGAGGCGTATTTTTTTGTGCACATCCAGCTGGCCGTGATCCCCCAGGATCAGGATCGTGGCAGTATCCGCAAGGCCTGCCTGCTCCAGCGCATCCAGGATCTGTCCGATGCGGCGGTCCATGCGAAAGGCCGCGTCCCGTATCCCGGGACCAACCGTTCCATAGGTGTGCTTGGCGTCGTCCAGCTCGATCAGGTGCAGCAGCAAAAGATCCGGTCTTTTCCGGCGGATCGTATCCGCGGCGCACAGCGTGGAGAAATCATCCAGTTCCGGCTGAACGTGGCCGTTGCGAACGTGTCCGTAACGAAGGACCATGTCGAGACAAAAAAACGGATTCCCATTTCGAAGGACTTTAAAGGCTTGGTTTTCACCCCTGACGGCTTTCACTTCCGGCATGTTGTAGGTGATCGATGCTTTCCCGGTCACCGGCCACAGGATGCCTGCGGTCGTGAGCCCGGCATCCCTCGCGGCATCGTACAAGGTCGGGACCCGAACCGCGTTCCGATACCAGTACCAGTCCTGATCCTCTTCCGGCACAAAGGGCTGCAAAGGGTTATTGTGCACGACGCCGTGCTTCCCCGGGGAAACGCCGGTGACCATCGTGGTATGCACAGCGTACGTGAGCGTCGGATATACGCTGCGCAGGTTCCGGCAATGGGCTCCCTTTTGGATGAGCCGGGCCATGTTGGGCAAGGCAGCCGCAGCCTCCCAGTTATCCTCTGAGAAAGCATCATAGGACAGGATCACCAACGGACCGGTATGGGATGATGACTTTTTCGCAGATCGAAAGCTCACATCGTTCTCCCTTCTCCTTTCGGTTCTGCCGCTTCCCTGGGCAGCGTCAGAAAGACGAGAAGACCTGCTGCAAACAGCGGGATGATGGCCAGAATACTCAGCCGGGGATTGCCGGTCAGCGTTGAGGTAAGGGCCATCACACCGGGCCCGATGATTGCGGCAAATTTACCGAACACATTATAAAATCCGAAGAACTCATTGGAGTTTTGCTTGGGGATGAGCCTTGCATAATAAGAACGGCTCAGGGCTTGTATGCCTCCCTGCGCAGAGCCGATCATCGCGCCCAGTATAAAAATATGCCAGACTGACGAGATAAAAAACGCTGCCACACAGGAAACGATATAAGTGATGATCGCAGCCAGGATCATGCTTCGGGTCGAATATTTTTTCGCCAGAATGCCGTACAATATCGCGCAGGGGAATGCGATGATCTGAATGACCAGAAGGATCCCCAGCAGCGTCATCATGTCCAGGGCGTCGTCCCCAAGGATCGAGGATGCATAAGGAACGACCATTTTAATGATGGTGTCCACGCCGTCGATATAGAGAAAATAAGCGATCAGAAACACGAAGACACAACGGTGTTCCCGAATGTTTCGAAATGTCCCGCCCAAACGGCGAAAGCTGCTGGCTATGGGATGCGGCTCCGGTTCAATAAAATGCCGCTGCCTGACATCCCGGATCATCGGGAGCGTGAGGAGCCCCCACCACAGCGCCGTTACGATAAATCCGATCTGATAGCCCAAGACCCGGTCCATACCCAGCCAATAAATGATCCCAAGACTCAAGCCAAACGGGATCACGCTGGAAATGTATCCGAAAGCGTAACCGCAGGAAGACACGCTGTCCATCCGGTCGTCCGGCGAAATGTCCACCAGAAAGGAATCGTAGAAAATATTGGCGCCGGCAAAACCGATGGCCGACAGGACATAAAACAGCACAAGGATCTCCCAGCGGCCCGTGTCGGGATGTACAAAAGCCAGCGAAGCCGTGGCCAGGATCCCCAAAAGAGAAAAGAACAGAAAGAACCTTTTCTTTCTGTCCCTGTAATCTGCCACGGTGCCTAAAATCGGACTGATCACCGCCACGAGGATGCTGGCCACGGAGTTGAAATAGCCAAGATCCATACTGCTTCCCACCGTATCGAACATACCGAATACAATGGGCAGGAGCGCGGTGGTCACAGCCATGGAATAGGCTGAATTTCCGCAGTCGTACAACACCCAGGATTGTTCTTCCTTCGTCAGCTTCATTACGACGCTCCTTCGGGCCTCTCGGAGGACTTGTCCTCGGCCCTTCCCTGTTCAGTAGTGATCACTTTCGGGGGACCCGCGTAAAAGCCCCAAAATACCAGCAACGCAGCAAGCCCCCAGAAATAGGCCATCATGTAAGGCTCTTCAAAAATGTTTTCAAAATAGCAATGCGTCAAAACCCCGCATAGCCCAGACAGGATGCCTGCGGACAGAACCCTGGGATTTCCGGTGTTGCGCACCAGCGCGTCCCTGCCAGCCAGCGTTGCATAGCCTGCCCCGCTTCTGTAAACAGCCCGAAGTCCGGTGATAACAAAAACGGCCAGCACCAGCAGGAAGAAAAACAGACCCAGATAACCCATTTCCACCAAGGTCTTTAAATAATAGTTGTCCATATAGAAATAACGAAATGTTTCGGTCTCGTCCAGCAGCCGGTTGTTCATGGCTACCGCCCCGCCAAAGCGGCCTAGCCCGAAACCCAGCCAGGGCGAATTTTCCATCAGAAGCTCACGCCCCACCTGCCAGCGGAGCGCCCGCCCGCCGATGGCCGAAGCTTCCGCATAATCTGTGGTAAAAAGATACGTGAGACGGCTTGTGATCGAAGGTACGGCCACAAGGATACCCGCCATGGCTGCCGTCATCAGCGCCAGCAAGCGCTTATCCACGTACAGGGAGAACAGGATCACGGCCACAACCAGACCGACCCAGGCGCCGCGGGAAAATGTGAACAAGATGCACAGGCATGCTGCGCCAACAGAAAGAAAGGCCGCGATCTTCCATTTCGTTTCTTTGCAGTAATACATCAACGCTGCCAGCATGGGCGCGGCCATGACGATCAGCGAGCCGAAAATGTTCGGGCTTCCGGTCAGAGAGAATACTCGGGTGCGCACGCCCATTTCTGTCTGGCTTACCCAGCTGGCGGGGATCTCCACATCTGCAATATATTGATAAATCCCGTGAAAGCTCATCAGAAGGACGGTCATGGCAAACGCTGTATACAGCGCGGCGGCATCCTTTCGATCTTCCAGCAGGCGCAGGACCAGGAAAAACCAAACCATGTACTGGACCTGGGCGCGATAGCCCGCCAGCGCCACGGCAGGGAACGGCCGGTTCAGCATCATGAGCAGCAGCCCGACGGCCATGAACAGCAGGATCGAGGCTTCCAGCATATTCCCCCGGGCAAAGCTTCTCCCTTTGGTACGCAGGGTCCGCCAAAGGATCAGTAGGATCCCTGCGGCAATGAGAAGCTCCTCCCAGACCGATGCGATCCTTTCCAGGCCCAATACATCCCTGAAGGCATATTCAAGCGGCAGATACAGAGCGAACAGGACCAAAAACCACCGATGCAATGGCATCCGTCGAATCAGCGAAACACTGGCGCTGTTCAATACAGCAGCAGGGACCCGTTGGCTGAAAGCGTCAAGGATCCTGCCGACCATGCCGTTCTTCAGGAAGCCGCCAAGAAGCCAAAGCAATTGCTGGATCCTCTCGAGAAAACGCTGATATCCAGAATCCGCCGCCGGATCTTTGGCTTCACAAAAGGACATCCAGAGAGGCCCGGTCCGGGAATGTTCATATCCACGGGCCAGGGCAGCCGGAAGGCGCACCAGTATGCTGTTTTGGATCAATGTACGCATAAAGCCGCCCTCTTACATGATGTCGCTCATGCCTTCCGGCGGATTGTAGCCGCCCATTTCCACATAGCGGATCGTCCCGCTGGATTCAAAGGTCTGGGTCTTGACGATGTACGTCCTGCCGGCTCTGACCTCCTGACTTCCGATCTTGGGGCTGGCGGCATCTTTGGCCACAGTGGTTCGAATCAGCACGACGATGGTCTTTTTCGTGGGATCCTTGGCATCCACGATCCGGCCGTCAGAGGTGATCGCTTGCATCCAGTAGTCTTCCAGCCACACGTCTTCCACCGTGCCTTCCAGATACTCATTCCCTGATACCAGTTTTTCACCGGCCAGTTCCTGGCGCATCGCCTCTTCATAGATCCTGGGCGCAGCTCCGATGATGGCCACCTCCGCATAGCAATCCACTTTTTCGGACACGACATTGGTCACCTTGTCTCCAAGCAGCTGGACGCCAATGGCGCCGACCACAGCGATCACAGCCACCAGAACGATCAGATCCACTACATTGATCAAACCGAACAACTTCCCTTTTTCATCGACTACTTTCATGTTTTCCTCCGTTGATGATCCTCTTTACCATCCCAATACGCCGCGCATCGCAAGGATCCGTTCTTCCCAGGAGCATGCCCTTGCCCGGCGCATCCGCTCTTTGCTTCGCGGGTCTCCCGGCGCTTCGCCGGCGGCCTCCCTGCACTTTTCCACAAATTCTTCTGTATTTTCCGCCAGATAGATACAATCCGCATAGTCCCTTACCTGCAAGGGAACAGGCGTGCTCACCACCGGTTTTCCGGTGGCGAGATATTCATAAAACTTCAGTGGGCTCACATCCTCCGACAGCTTGCCCGGGGCAAACACATTCAAGCAGACATGAAAACCTCCCAGGATATTTGGCAGCTCCTGCTGAGGCACGAGTCCGTGAAACACGATGTTTGGGTGATCTTCGAGCCAGGAAAGATCCACGCCGGGCAGCGCCCGCCCTACGAGCACGACCCGGCCCTCCGGGAACCCTTTGGATACCGCCCTGATGCACTCATAGTCGATGCATTCCTGAAGCATGCCCACAAAGCCGAAAGTCAAGGGGCTGCCCGCTCCGGGAACCAGCTCCGCCACGGAGGAAAACAATGGATAGTCCACCCCGTTGGGGATCAGAAACGTTCTTGGATTCCATACGGAAAGACGATCGAATAATCCCTGGGCTGTGGTGAAAACCGTTCCGGCCTTTCGCACCAGATCTTCTTCCATTCCGTCCACGACCCGGGGATCGATCTGCCCCGGATAAGCAGAATGACGGTCGACACAGTCATAAACGGTCCTGCGCCAAAGAGCTTCTTCGTCCATGCCCAGGGCGCTGGAAAGTGGCGCGATCAAATCTGCTGAGGAAGGAGAATAGCACCAGAGATAAAAATCCGTACCGAAATCATTTTCATCCAGTATCCTTTTCAGATAAGCAGCCAGATTTTTTTGATTCCGGCGGTTCAAACTGCGGATCCTGTTATAAAAAGGAAGAACCGGCGGTGAAGCGTAGACTTTCAAATGGTCCTTGCGGAATACTCCGCCTTTCAAATGGGCGTGCAACCGTTCTCTTGCGCCCGGATCCTTGAAGGGCGCGAGCAGCGTCACCGGCGGGTCCACATAAAGGACGCTGGCATCCGTCATCCGGTTCATCACGTTCTGTTTGCGGGTGGGCACCGGGTCATAGTTGGAAGTGGAAAGACACAGTATTTTTCTCATAACGGCTTCCTTTCCTGTTCCAAGAGTTTTCGCGCGGCAGCGCCGTTGGCGTGCTCCATTTCCTGCAGACGGCGACGCACGTCTTGTCCCAATCGGTCTGTTCCCTGGGCCATGATCGCGTCGATGTGGCCGCAAAGACGCTCTGCCGTAAGGTCCGTCAAGGTGACACAGGCGGTGGAGCCGATATCCTTGATAAAGCTGTCCACTTTTACATCGTAAGAGATCCCGATCACCGGCGCGCCGCCGGCGGTTGCGAAGATCAGCGAGTGCAGACGCATTCCGAGGACCAGTTTCATGGAGCCCAGCATACCGATCAGATCCTCCACCGGATGATCCTGACGGCAAACATAACAGGGAACCGTCAGCATGCGGGCAACTTTCTCGCCTACCGGAGTATCCTTTGGCATTTCTATGGGCAGAAACACCGGGGTCAGCCCATAGGCGCTCCAGGCATATTCCGCAGCCTTGGCGATTTCGCCGGGCTGCGTGAATGTCTCCCAGGCCCGCAGGCAAAAGCCGATCATGGGGATATCCGGAGGGATCCCTTCCCTGACAAACGCGCTGCGGACACCCTCCGCGTCTGCATGAGCCAGGTTGACGGCAGGATCCGCGGCCAGAATGATCTCTGGCCTGGAAACGCCCATTTCTCCCAAAAGCTCCAGGGAAACGCTGTCCCGAAGCGTGATGATGTCGGCGGTGGCATTGAGAACTTTTCCTGCGATCCGCCGGTTTCTGGGCTTTGAGATCGGCCCGATCCCGCAACCGTACATCACGATCCTGCATCCGGACTGCCGGGCCGCCCACAGTGTGAACAGGTAAAAATACAAAGACCGGCTGGAGGTCACGTCCTGGATCAGACTGCCGCCTCCGTTGACAAAAAGCCTTGCCTTGCGAAGGCTTTTCAGGAATGCCGGCACATTGAAGATATAGTAGCTTCCGACCCGTTCTTTCATCCGGGTCTCTGCAGGATCTCTGGACATCACCTGAAACGGCATATCCTGATCGATCCTGCGCAGCTGGCTGAGGATCGCCCGCAGGATAGCCTCGTCACCCGCATTCCCCCTGCCGTAGGCGCCGCACAGGACAGCGCCCTGACGGGGCCCCGAAGCTTTTCTGCGCAGGACCGTTTGATAGATCTGCTGCTGATCCTGCTTCATTTTTTCCAAAGAGAAAGCGGCAGACGCTTTCTCAAAAAGGCGCTCCGCCAGTTGCGCCCGCAAGTTCTCGTCACCGGCCAGCTTCAGGATGTAGCCCGCAAAAGTTTCCACATCCCCCGGCTCAAAAAGAAACCCGGTCACTTCGTGCTGGATCAGAGAGGGGATGCCGCCCACATTCGTGGCGATGGCGGGACAGTGCTGATAAGCGCCTTCCAAAAGCGAATAGGGGAACGTTTCGGACAGCGAGGCCAGCACATTGATGTCGATATCGGAAAAGTATGCCTTGATGTCCTCGACCCAGCCTTCAAAGACCGTCACATGGTCGATGCCCAACTGTTTTGTGAGCTTCTTCAGCACCAGGGCATCCTCCCCTGTTCCTGCAATGGACAGCCGCAGTCGGGTATCCTTCCTGTAGGCGATGGCAAAGGCCCGTATCACCGTACCGATATCCTTGATCGGCGTCAGCCTGGCGGCTATCCCGACACGAACGGGATCCTCTGGCTTCCTGAAAGGCCGGGCGCCGGCCTTTGCCTGGGAAAAATCCAGTCCGTTATATACCGTAAAAATACTTTGCGGATCAAAGCCCCGCTCGATCAAAAGTTCCTGCATGCGGTCGGCTACCGCTACATAGTAATCCATCCGGCGAAGGGCGTAGGCATTGATCACGCCGTAGGTATACTGTTTTAATGGCATACCCAGATAATCCAGCCGCGGGTCGGAGTGGACGGTGGTCATCACCGGGATCCCCTTGATCTTCTTGACAAGGATCCCGAGCATATTGGCCTTTGCGCCGTGGCAGTGGATCACGTCAGGCTGAAATTCTTCTACCTGGCGCAGAGCCAGTTTGAAGGCGTAAAAAGTTCCAAGCCCGCTGTCCACGTCCACCGTATCGATCCCCATTTCCCGGGCTTCCATGGACAATACGCCCCGGCGGAAGCTGATGAGCCGCAGAGGATTCTCTTCTGCCAGCTCTCCGGCCAGCGAAAGGATATGGGTTTTTCCTCCGCCGATATCGCCGCCGGCGGCAAAGAGCATGATCCGCATCGATTTTCCTTTAATTCAAGCCGGCGATGATTTTCGCGATCTGAGCCCGGGTCACGCTTCCGGTCGGATCCAGTTTTCCATTAAACCCTGAAATGACGCCCTGCCCTACCAGCGTGCTCACGTAGGGAAGCGCCCAGGGCGCCACGAGGTTCGCGTCCGTAAAGGACATCTCTGCCCGGGCATAACCCTTCTCCTGGATCCGGCCGATCACGGTCATCACTTCCTGTCTGGAAATGGGCCCGGCGGGATCAAAGTTGACTTTGCTGCTGCCCGAAACGGCCTTGCCGGTCATGAATCCCTGCGCCACGGCCACCCGCACGGAATCCACAGCCCAATCCTGGATGCGGGAAGCATCGGCAAAGTTCAGCGCCGTCTCCGTATACAGGCTGGCATCGATACCAAGCCAGCGGACCATCACTGCGGCAAATTCCTGCCGGGTCATGGTTTTGTCCGGGTCATAGATCCGCTCGTCACCGGAAAGCCGCCCTGTAATAATATTCTGCCGGAACAAATATTCGGCAAAAGGCGTCGCCCAGTGGGCAGGCGCCATATCTGCAAACGCTGCCGTCGGAACAAAATCCTCTTCGATGGACGCCGTAGCCACAGCAAAGCCCATCCGACCGATGTTTCCGCTCCTGTCCGCGGCCCGGATCACGATCCGGTGTTCGTAACCGTCGCCGTCAGGCAGAAGCGCAGAGAGACTTTTATTGTTGGTGTTGTATTCAAAGGCCAGCGGTTTTCCGTCGTAGGTCACACTGATACCGGCAGCGGAAAGACTGCTGTCTAGATCATCGGTGACGGTGCCCACCAGGACCGATGCAGCCACGTCAGCCTGTATGACCGGCGGCGTTTCATCCAAATAATATCCAAAGCCCGCCATCAGCTGATCGGCGTAAACGACGCCGGCGCCCCGCAGACCCTGTGTGGCGCGAATCGAAAGACCGTCAATGCTGGTAACACCTTTGGGAAGGTGCACATAGGCCAGCTTCCATCCCGGCTCCTTCAGCTCAGCCAGCAGGACCGTCTGCTGCTGTCCTGCTGCCGTCACGGTCAGCTGCAGGGCTTCATCGGATCCGTTTCCGTACACCCAGGCGCTGACCATCGTAGGATTCTTATCCGTAAATGTATAGCTCAAGGGCAGCGTCAGGTCTTCGGGGATATAGACGGCGCCCTCCGTTGTAACTTCAGCATCTCGCAAGTCATATTCGTATTCGAGGGACAGGCTCCGGCGGCCATTGTGAACATAGGCAGGATCAGTCTGCACGGCCGCAGTCAGACCTCCGTACTCGCCCGGAGTCAAGGTGAGTGTTGCATCGCTCTCAAAGCTTTCAAGCGCCTTGCCGTCGGTGACCACGGTGATTTTGACCGAATCGCTTCTGGAGCCGGCCGTCGCGGTGACAATACCGGTACCAAGATCCGTAGTCGTCGCGGTGAACAGGCCTTTTTCATCGATCGTTCCGATGCCGCCCTCCACCGTCCATTCGTAAGCCGAAGCGTCGGATTTTAATTCCAGGGTTTTATATAGCGCCTTTGCCGAAAGCTGCAGAGCTTCGCCGGCAGCGACGGAAAGCGTATCGGGCAGCGCCGCGCCTGTGTCGAAAGCAACAAGTGAAACGCTGTCCGGCTCTGCAATGACCGAAACCGTTGCCGATCCGCTCACAGAATTATAGCGTGCAGTCACTTTTCCGGCAGCCGTTTGCGAGCCTGCGGTGAATACACCCTGATCGGATACCGACCCCAGGCTTTTTGCGCTGAGGCCATAGGTGATACCGGAAGCGGGCGCTTTTACATAATAGTAATTTCCGTCGCTGGCCCGCACATCCAGCGTCATTTGGGCGCCTGCCAGAATCCAGGTGTCGTAGGGATAGACGTGGAGATGCCGCAGGGTCGAAGAAGGCGTTTCGCTATTTTCAAACAGGATGTAATTTCCGCACCGCCGCAGCGATGTGCCGGAGCTTCGATTGACCTGGGTCTGACTTTCATAACCGGGATAAGTGGTGAACATCATGGTGGAATCGCCGCCGTCCAGGTTCACTGCATCGCGGCAGCCAAGGTCCTGCATTCTCTCTGCCAGCTCCGCGTAAGTCATTCCCATGGAGTAGTCGCTCTGGCGGCCGTCTACCGTATATAAAACCACTGATCCGTCGTCCCGCACACCGATCGCTGTCCGGGGCGCCCGCCCCGTATCGGTGAAGGCAGGGATCTGGCCGTCGGTGATAAGCCGTTTTTCGGCGCCCACCGCCTGGGCCACGCCGTGCCATTTCTCGTCGGTGGTAAAATCGATCACGACAGTATCTCCGACCTGCATGGCATCCATTGCGGCCATCGCCGATACATACGGACTGGCAGACGAAAGGGACAGCACGAGCCGATCCTCCTCCAGGGCCAGTTTTCCGGTGGCATCAACTTTTTGAGAAATGGTCCCCACAATGCTTTCACCGGGCGCCGCGATCCCCGATTCCAGGTCGATGATCACGTTCTTTGTGGGAAATCCGGCTTCGTTGGTATCGCCGAAATCTTCGGTATAAAGAATGACGCCGTTGCTCTGGGACATCGTCTTGTTGAATCCGATACCTTTCAAAGAACTGCCGGTGTTCTGGTCCTGGACATTGACGGAAAGATTCAGCCGGCCGATCATGGCGTTGCCCTCTTCGTCAAATCCCACGGTCTCAAAGCTGCTGTGTTCGCCGGTGCGCAGGACGCCGTCCCGGATCACCGTACCCAATGAGACTCCTGTGGCCATCGTAAAATAATCGCCGTTGGTAGCCGCCACGATACGGCGTCCCTTTTCTTCCTCGATTTCATATATACGGGAGACCCCGGCTGCGCCGTATACGTCATTCCCATAGGAGATGAACGGCGTGATCTTCGCTCCCGGCTCGTAGACCAGATAGTTTTCCGCCGCATTGGCCGAGCTGGCGCTGTTGAAATAGATCCCCTGATGCAGCGTCATCTGTTCGTTGATAACAATAGAAGAGCTTTTCAGCTCGGCGAGACTCGCAGCGCCGTACGCGAAAAGCGGCTGCCCCGCCAAAACCATGGCCGCAGCCAGTACAATGCTGATCCCCCTGCTGATCGTTTTCTTTTTTCTCATCAATCCCGTTCCCCCTGAACGGCGGGTCGCCGACCCGCTTCTTATGCCTTACAATATCGTATATGCGCCCTTTACCATGACCCAGCTGCGCGCCTGACAGGCAAGTCCCCGCCCGTCATCCTTGGGCACAAGGATCAGGTGGTTGAGTGAAACCATATCGCCTGTCTTTAAATCCTTTCCGGCGGTCAGATCCGAAATGCCGTCGACACCGTTGTCGATGGCAGCAGCTTTTCCACCCCGAAGGATCAGCTCTGTGCCAGCGCCTCCGATCAGGCTCTTGCCGGCCGCTACTTCGACCACCTGGAAGACCGCGGCATCGGAGCCGGAGGAAAGTGATGC
>CALLHZ010000068.1 GCA_938009115.1 uncultured Clostridia bacterium | reverse complement strand
GACAATACCATACGTTTTTCTACAAAGGACTATTATGAATTGCTGCGCGCTTTTAGTTTTATAAATTAAAATCCAAGATAAAGATGATAAGGCTTATTGCCAAAGAACTCTTTAAGGGAGAGATCCAAATGAACAGCATTCATCAAACGCTGGAAATGCAGCGTGGATTTTATGACACAGGTGTGACGCGTGGCCTTGATTTTCGGCTGCGGCAGCTTGGGTTATTGAAGAAAGCTATACTGAGCCATGAACAGGAGATTCTGGATGCGCTGAAAAAGGATCTTAACAGAGATCATTTCGACACCTATGCGGCAGAGATAGGCATCGTTCTGGAGGAGATCAGCTTCTTGGCGAAGCATTTGCCAAGATGGGCTGCGGGCAGGCGGGTCAAAACCTCCCTGGCAAACTTCCCGGGATCCAGCCGGATTTATCCGGAGCCTTACGGCATCGCGCTGATCTTGTCACCTTGGAATTATCCGTTTCAACTGGCGATTTTACCGTTAGCCGGCGCTTTGGCGGCAGGAAATTGTGCCGTGGTAAAACCTTCGGCCTATTCTGTCCACACGTCTCTTGTGATCGAAAAGATGATCCGGACGACTTTCCCGGAAGAGTACGTTTCGGTGGTCTTGGGCGGACGGGCGGAAAACCGGAGTTTGCTGGAGGAGCGCTTTGACTATATTTTTTTTACCGGCAGCGTCGCTGTGGGAAAAACCGTCATGGAATCGGCCGCGCGGCATTTGACGCCGGTAACGCTGGAGCTGGGCGGAAAGAGTCCCTGTATTGTGGATGAAAGCGCAAGCCTCGCGATGGCAGCCCGGAGGATCGTCTGGGGTAAATTTTTTAATGCCGGGCAAACCTGTGTGGCGCCGGACTATCTCATGGTCCATCGCGACGTCAAAGAAAGGCTGATCGCCGAGATCCGCTCTGCGGCCGAAACCTTTTACGGCCCTGGCTGCGACATGCCGGAAAGCTTTCCGCGGATTGTCAATGAAAAACATTTCGACCGTCTGCTGGGGCTTCTGGAGAATGAGAAGGTGATTTTCGGTGGATGTGCCGACCGGGCTTCTTTGAAGATCGGACCCACGCTGGTGGATCAGGCCACTTGGGATTCGCCCCTGATGCAGAGAGAAATTTTCGGGCCAATCCTGCCGATCCTGGAATTTGGATCGCTCGAAGAAGTGATCGACCAGGTGAATGCCCATCCGAAGCCTTTGGCCCTCTATTATTTTACGACGCGCAAGGATCGTGAAAAACACATTCTAAGCCGGATTTCTTTTGGCGGCGGGTGCATCAACGATACCGTGATGCATCTGGCCAGTTCCCATATGCCTTTCGGCGGTGTAGGTGAAAGCGGCATGGGACAATATCACGGAAAAGCCAGTTTCGATACTTTCTCTCACTACAAGAGCGTACTGCGGAAATCCAATCGCGTCGATGTGCCGTTGCGGTATCCGCCCCACAGGAGTATAAATTTGCTGAAAAAAATACTGAGATGAAAAAGCGGTTGCTTTGCAACCGATTCAATTCTTATCGTTTTTCACAAGATAAGCCTCCGGATCAAAAACTCTGTACCCGTGCTTCCCGCTGTTCTTAGCCTGATACATGGCAAAGTCCGCATATTCGATGAGCTCATAAACCTCGCGGGTGTCTTTGCCGTAGACAGCCATTCCTGCGCTGCAGGCGATGGCGGCCAGAGCGCCGCCCACGTCGACTGGTTCCTTGAGAACGATTTCTTCGATATTGTCCCAAACGGCCTCGATGTCCTGCGCTTCCACTTTGTCAAATCCATGAATATAGACGCCAAATTCGTCTCCGGAAATACGCATAAAGATCCCGTTGGGATAGGGCAGCCGCATCAGGCGTTCCGCAAAAGTTTGCAAATAGATATCCCCGCTGTGATGTCCGTGACGATCGTTGATTTTTTTAAAATCATCGATGTCGATGAATGCGAAAATACCAAGCTTTTCCGGCATGTTCCGGATCAGCATGTCGATTTCTGTCCGGTATTGATATCGGCTCACCAAGCCGGTCAAAGCATCTTTTACAAGTCGGTTGTTCAGATCAGCATTGACTTGATTGAGTTTTGCGTTGGCTTTTTTTAATTCGCGCTCTGTATTCAGAAGGGTGTTGTTCAGCTTTTGGATCTGTTCGAACTGAAGCCGGACCATCTCTTCGCTGCCCGACGCAAATTCCTCTTCGAAGGAGGCGATGCTCTGCATAAATTGGTGCGCCAGCGCTTTGAGTACCGGTACATCTGCCGGGTCCTTTATAACAGAGGCATCGAAGCCGTGGATCAGCAAAGAATTTCCCGCTGCGATCATGCAAACAGACAAACGGCATGCCGAGCACACCAGCTCAAGCCGTTCGGAGCAAAAGAAAAGCTCCTTTTGGTTCAAGGCCTTGCGGATCGTGGCGTTTAATGACGGAGCATCCGCCGTTGAAAAGAGATCCGTGATTTTTTTATGATACGGAGAAAGAAGATAAACCGGCTGACACCAGTAGGGACGAAGGATGGAACCGTCTTGTCCGCAGGCGATCAGGAAAGCGGTGTTCTCTGTTTGCATAAGTGCCTCCGTGGTTTAATGCTGTTCGCCATAAACAGACTGCGCCCAGCGGATGATCCCCGAATAGGTAGGCGCATAGTGGTCCACGTCCCATTTCTCCCAGAGGGCCTCTGTGCTGGCAAATGCCTGTCCGCCGACGATGATCCGCATATCCGGGAATTGGCCGCGTATGGCTTGGATCGTCTCTTCGCACTCCGGCAGATGGGGCGGCATGGTGACCGTCAGCGCCACAAGGTCCGGCTTGTACTCAGAGAGTGCTTTCAGCAGCGCGGCGCGGGGCAGGGCGGCGCCTAAATAGTAGGTGTCCCAGCCGTAATATTCGAAAATGTCGGAAAGCATGCGCGTCCCGATCTCGTGGAGCTCGCTGCCCACGGCGCAGGATACCAGGGTACGTCCGATCCTCGGGCGATAAAACAATTCATCATAAAAACGGGATAATACAGACTGGGTCACCGATGTGATGTAGTGTTCTTTGTCCACGGTGATGCGATTCTGATGCCATAGTTCCCCGACCTCGCGCATGACAGGCGCCAGGATCTCTTCGTAGATCTGGGGCAGGGAAGAATCGCTTCGCCGGATGTTTTCTATGATCTGATGCGCCTGGCCCGTTTCGCTCTTGAGCAGCGCTTCCAGATACTCTTTCCGGTGCGCCGCATAGGGTCCTTGTTCAAAGGAAGTCGTAAAGGGAACATCGGTCACGGCGTCCCGGGTGATCAGAATGGCTCTTTGAAGATAAGATCTTGCGTCCGATAAGTTTTCCTCGCTCAAAATGTGCGGAGGAAGCGCTGCGATCTGCTCGGAAAGGATCGTATAGTGGTCGGTCATCTGTCTGGCGATACGGTCCCGATCCAGATCTTTCATCAGGCCGCAGAGAAGCTCGTAGAGCCAGCGGGCATAATTTTCGAAAATCTTGCCGTCCTTAAAATGGACAGCCGTCAGCAAATAACTGAAATTATAGATGATATCGTCGTACATCAGCTTGCGGCGCCGGATGTCCATTTCCTTTTCCAGCTCCGGGTCCCGCCGAAAGTGCTCCTCGAAGATCTTCTGGGCGGCTTCCAGCAGTAAAGGGTCGATATAATCCATCAGCATACTCATTCTGCCATCCTCCGTTCGCTATGACCAATTCAGCATAGGGTTCCTTAACGCCATCATACCGAAAAAACCAGCGGAAGTAAACCGCGGAAACGGGTGACAATACAAGGGTAGTTGCGGTATAGTTAATAAGAGGAGCAGCTGAAAGCCCATGAAAAAAATCACAGTATCTATACTTGTTATCATGACTGCAGCCGCCATCGCATCGCTTTTTGGCCGCATATGGTATATACTGGCCTCAGTCGCGGGCATCCTGGGCGTTTTGGGCAGTGGTATTTCCGGACGAACGCCTTTTAGCGCCTGCGGGTTTTCCCTTTCAGCTGCGTTTGCTTCGCTTGCGGCCAGAAAAAATCGGCTGTTGGCATTCACCCCGCTGATCCTTCTGTCCTTTGAGGTATGGATCGGCGTAACGCAGCACGAGCAATATATTCAGTGCAGCCTTTCCGTACTGGACCGGCAGCTGATCTTCACCGGGAGCGCGACCCTGGTGCTGCACATCCTTTTGATGACGATTTTGGAAGAGGTTCCCTGGCGCTGCTATTATCAGCTGAATATCGGCCGGAACTTTCCACCGGCGGCGGCGCTGCTGCTGCCGGCTGCGGCTATTACACTGCTGGCAGTGCCCGTTTATGGCAACGAAGCTTCCGCGCTCTGCCTAATGGGTTTTTTTCTCAGAAGACTGGCGTACGGATATTTGTTTGCGGAATCAGGTTCGATCCTGCTCGTGATCGTTTCACATTGGGTGACGACACTGTTTTACCTGGTTCTGCTGGTAGGAATATAGATCAACACATAAGGAGGGTACAATGGAGTCAAACAGATTAAAGATCAGACCGTCGATATTCGAAGACTGCAAGCTTTTTGCGCAGTGGGAGGCTCTGCCTTCGGTGAGGGCCAGTTTTACGATGAACGACGACTGGGATTACAACCATATTGCTCCGCAGTTTGTATTGCACAGTCAGGACAAGACCCGCCTGCAGATGACGATCCTGCTCAAGGAGACCGGAGAACCCATCGGCCGCATCCAGGTCAGTCGGATCGATCCGGAATATGACTCTCTTGATATCACACGGATATACATTGCAGAAGACCGGCATCGCCGGCGCGGACTGGGCGAAGAAGCAATGCGGCTGATCCTGGAATATTGCTTTATTCAGCTTCATACTGAGCGTGTCACACTGGATTTCCTCGAAGGCAATTATCCCGCGGAAGCCTTGTATCTGAAGCTTGGCTTCAAGAAGGAAGGAGTCGCCCGTCACGGCGGCAAGAAAAACGGGATGTATCTGAATCTTCACATGATGTCTATTTTGAGAAACGAATACTACAACCTTTTTAAAAGTGAAGAGCTGTAAATGACTGGGGGTTCCCCGATGAACAGCATAAGCGGCTATCTGATCCACTTGTTTCATGAAGGGACGGCAAGAAGAGCCTACGAATTCATGGGCGCCCACCTCTGCGCTGAAAACGGCGTACCGGGGTGTGTGTTCCGCGTCTGGGCGCCCCATGCCCGGGAAGTATTCGTGCAAGGAGATTTCAACGGCTGGAGCCGGAAACATCCCATGACGCGGATCAGCGAACAGGGGCTTTGGGAAGCTTTTGCGGAAGGGGCGCAGCCGTATCAGTCGTATAAATACGAGATCATCGATTTGCTGGGCGAAGCAGCGCTCAAAGCCGATCCCTATGCCTTTCATGCCGAAACCCGGCCGGGCACCAGTTCAAAAATCTTCGACTTAAGCGGATACCCGTGGGACGACGGGTCCTGGACCAGAAAGCCGCTCCATGACCGACCCGTCAGCATTTATGAAATGCACCTCGGCTCCTGGCGCCGCTATCCTGACGGAAACTTCTTCGATTACCGGAAAACTGCTGATGAACTGATTCCCTATCTGGCCGATATGGGATTTACGCACATAGAGCTCATGCCGTTGTCGGAATATCCCTTTGACGGCTCCTGGGGTTATCAGGTGACCGGTTATTACGCGGCCACCTCTCGCTACGGAACACCAAAAGACTTGATGTATTTTATCGATTGTGCCCATCAGGCCGGCCTGGGGGTGATTCTGGACTGGGTCCCGGGCCATTTCCCCAAAGATGCACACGGATTATACCGGTTTGACGGCGAGCCTTGCTATGAGTACAGCGCAAATGCAAAGCAGGAACACAAAGGCTGGGGCACCATGGTATTCGACTGGGGCCGCACCGAAGTTCAGAGCTTTCTGATCTCGAATGCTTTCTTCTGGATCGATCAGTTTCACATCGACGGCCTTCGGGTGGATGCCGTGGCCTCGATGCTCTATCTGGATTACGACAGAAAAGAGGGCGACTGGGAGCCCAACAGCTTCGGCGGAAGGGAAAATCTGGAGGCCGTCGCCTTTCTCCGCAAGCTCAACAGCTCCGTCCTCACCGAACATCCTCAGGTCATGATGATTGCCGAAGAATCCACTGCATGGCCCATGGTGACTCTGCCGCCTGCGTGCGGGGGGCTCGGTTTCAATTACAAATGGAATATGGGCTTTATGAACGATACGATCCAATATATGAAGACCGATCCGTTCTTTCGCCAATATGCCCATCATAAGCTGACGTTTTCCATGGAATACGCCTTCACGGAAAACTATATACTGCCTTTGTCTCACGACGAAGTCGTCCATATGAAGGGCTCCCTGATCACGAAGATGCCGGGAAGCTATGAGCAGAAATTTGAAAATCTGAAAACCTATCTGGGATACATGTGGACCCATCCGGGCAAAAAACTTCTGTTTATGGGCGGAGAGCTGGCCCAGTTCAACGAATGGCATTACGAAAGCGAGCTGGACTGGAATCTTCTTCATTTTCCCATGCACAGCCGGTTCAAAGACTACGTCAAAGCGTTGAACTGTTTCTATCGTTCGAATTCACCGCTGTGGGAGATCGAAAACAGCTGGGATGGTTTTTCGTGGCTCCAGGCCTCCGACTACGAGAGTAATGTCGTTGTGTACATGCGAAAGAACCGGCGAGGCGATGAGCTGATCTGTGTGGTCAATTTTTCTGCTGAGGAAAGAAAAGCGTATCGTTTTGAAGTATCCAGGAAGGGCCCGTATAAAGTGATATTTCAATCGGATCTCGAAATATTCGGAGGAAAAGGGCATCCGATCACCTCCGTGCGAACCGATCGGCAGGGATCAGGAGAGGCCCGGTTTTCTCTCTGTATGACTGTCCCGCCTCTTACATTTCTGGTTTTGTCGGAAGCATCTGCAGAGCGTTTCAGCGAAGGGAGGTCACTATGAGTTTTATCAAAAAGAAGGATATGGTCGCTATGCTCCTCGCCGGCGGCCAGGGAAGCCGCCTTGGTGTCCTGACGAAGGATGTCGCCAAACCTGCGGTTCCTTTCGGCGGGAAATACCGCATCATCGATTTTCCTCTTTCCAACTGTATCAATTCGGATATCGACACCATCGGTGTCCTTACGCAGTATCAGCCCATGGAGCTGAACGCCTATATCGGCAATGGACAACCCTGGGACCTGGACAGAATGTACGGAGGCGCCAGGATCCTCCCTCCTTATGTGCGGGGAAAGGAAGGGGAATGGTATAAGGGCACGGCAAACGCCATATACCAGAATATTCCTTTTATCGAACAATATGATCCCAATTATGTGATCATCCTGTCCGGAGACCATGTTTATAAGATGAACTACCGCTGGATGCTGGACCAGCATTTGAAGAAGGATGCGGACTGCACCATTGCCGTCATCGAAGTGCCCATCGAAGAGGCCAGTCGCTTCGGTGTCATGAACACCAACGAAAATCTGCGCATCACCGAATTCGAAGAGAAGCCGGCCAGGCCGAAAAGCAATTTGGCTTCCATGGGAGTTTATATTTTCAATTGGCCGATCCTAAGGCAATACCTTGAGGAGGATGAGGCAAATCCCCGTTCCAGCAAGGATTTCGGAAAAGATGTGATCCCCGCCATGCTCAACGACAACAAACGGATGTTTGCTTATAAATACCTCGGCTATTGGAAGGATGTAGGCACCATAGAATCCCTCTGGGAAGCCAATATGGATCTTCTCAAGGAAAACGTTTCCCTGGAGCTGTATGACCCCAGGTGGAAGATCTACGCCCGCAATGCCAATCTGCCGCCGCAGTACATAGGACGGCAGGCAACCCTGCGGGGATCTCACGTGTCTGAGGGCTGTTTTATCGAAGGGACTGTGGAAAATTCCATCATTTTCCCCAATGTCACCGTCAAAAAAGGCGCAGCAGTCCGAAATTCAGTGGTCATGTCGTCCACGACCATCGGCGAAAACGCCGAAGTGAATTATGCCATCCTGGCAGAAGGGGTGGCTGTGGGCGATGGTGCGGCAGTGGGCAAAGAAACGGGCTCTGCAATACCGGCTATTTCCGTCGTAGCCGACGGGGTGCGGATCAGCAGAGGCATAAGCATCGAAGCCGGTACGGTCGTCGATGCGGATCGATAGGAGGTCGTTATGAGTTACATGGGTCTCATTTATTCCTATTCCGATAAGGAAAACCTTCGGGAGCTTACAAGCACCCGGGCCCTTGCGGCGTTGTCCATCGGAGGGAAATACCGGATCATCGATTTTGTGCTGTCCAATTTTGTCAATTCGGGTATTTTTGAAGTGTCGGTGATCGCCCGGACCAATTACCATTCCCTGATCGAGCATCTGGGCTCCGGCGCCGAATGGGATATGTCCAGAAAGCGGGGCGGACTGAGAGTCCTGACGCCCTTCGCCAATAAAGAAGCCGCTGAAGGCGCTCAAATATACAGAGGGACGATCGACGCGCTGGGCAGTCATCTCCATTCCATTAAGAAATCAATGGCAGAGTATGTGATCCTCACCGGGTCCAGGATCCTTTACACCATAGACTACCGCGACATGGTCCGCGCCCATCAGGAGAGCGGCGCCGACATCACAGTGGCGTATACGCAGCAAATGAACGGAACGAATCATGTTCCCCAGGGGGTGCCGATGATCCGCATGGATGAGCGAAAGCAGATCCTGGAGGTGGAGATCCTGGAGGATGAGCAAAACAACAGAGAAGGGGCCTGGTGCATCGGCGCGGGCGTGATCCGCAAGACGCTGCTGGAATCCCTGATCGCCGATGCCATTTCGCACCAGCGGTACGATCTGTACACCGACATCCTGAAAAGGCTGTCTCCTTCGCTGAAAGTATTCGGCTACGAGTACAACGGCCATTTGCTGGAGATCAGCACGATCGCTTCTTACATGGAAGCCAACAAGGCTATGCTGGATCCGGATTTTTCCGCAAAGGTATTTCAAAAAACCGTCTATACGAAGGTCAAAGACAGCGTGCCGGCGCGATACGGCCCCGGATGCTATGTGGGAAACTCCATGATCGCCGACGGTTGTCAGATCATGGGCACTGTGATCAATTCCGTGGTCTCCCGAGGTGTCCACGTCGATCGTAATGCTGTTGTAAAAGACAGCATCATCATGCAGGACACGGAGATCATGGACCATGCAAGGGTCGAGCACGCCATCCTGGATAAAGATGTGATCGTGCGGGACGGCAGAGAGGTGATCGGACATCCGGCTTATCCCATTGTGCTGCCGAAGATGACCATCGTGTAGCATCGGACGAAGAGGGTTTCATGAAGCATATTTTATATATCGCATCCGAATGTGCGCCGTACATAAAAAGCGGCGGGTTGGGCGACGTGCTGGGCGCGCTGCCTAAGTATGTTGTCCGGGAAGGGGTCAGGGCTTCGGTGCTGGTTCCGCTGTATCGTCAGATCGATGCGTCCTGCCGAAAGGAGATGTCCTTTTTAGGCTCCAAAACCGTGCAATTGTCCTGGCGAAAGCAGTATGCCGGCCTTTACAAACTGCAGCGCCAGGGTGTGACGTACTATTTTGTCGATAATGAATATTATTTCGGCAGAGAGGCGCTTTATGGCCAGCACGACGACGGAGAGCGTTTTGCTTTTTTTTCGAAAGCGGCGCTGGAGCTGCTTCCTCTGATGGATCCTTTTCCGGATCTTCTGCACTGCAACGACTGGCAGACTGCCCTGGTGCCCGTCTATTTGAAAACCCTGTACAGGGAGCGCGAGGGATACCGGAACCTGCCCGTTGTATTCACGATCCATAATATCGAGTACCAGGGAAAATTCGATCATTTTATGCTGGCCGAT
>CALLHZ010000067.1 GCA_938009115.1 uncultured Clostridia bacterium | reverse complement strand
TTCTATCAGAAATATCCCGGGATCCGGCTCCGGGTGGACCAGCGGGCGGCGAATGCCGTCCAGACCAACGTGCTGGAAAATAAGCTGGACGCCGGCTTTACGATCACGCCGGTCATATCCGACGCCTTTCGGATCACGCCCATCGTGGAAGATAAAAACGTGCTGGTCCTCCATCGGAGCCACCGGCTGGCCGGGCGCAAATCGGTGGGCTACGGCGCCCTCAAGAATGAAAATTTCATCACGCTGAACGACGAATACACGCTGTACCGCAACATCATGACCGGCTGCTTCGACGCTCACTACGAGCCGCGGATCCTGCTGAAGCTTTCCCAGTGGGACCTGGTGCTCAAGCTGGTCCGCGAAAACATGGGGATCTCCATTCTGCCCCGGCCGATCCTGCAATATTATCCCGAGCCCGATGTGGTGACGGTGGACATCAATCACCGCTCCTCGGCCTGGAACGTGGTGATGATCACCACCGGCAACCGCTATATGGCCCCGGCGGTAAAGCTTTTTACCGATTTTGTCGCGGACTATTTTAAGGAGACGGAATGATGCGCACTGCCGCACAGACTGCCGCCATGATGGCGGCGCTGACACTGGGCACAAAGTTTTTAGGATTCCTTCGGGAAGTTTTTTTAGCGGGGTTTTTCGGGACCAGTCCCGTGACCGACGCCTATGTGATGGCCGGGGCGATCCCCGGCATCCTTTTTGCCGGCGTTTTTACGTCCATGTCCGTGTCCTATATGCCGCTTTTTTCGGATATCATGGAGCGGGAAGGGCGGGAGAGCGGCAACCGCTTTACCAGCCAGGCGATCACCCTGTCCGCAGGCCTGGCCGCGTTGTGCTCCGTCCTTGGGATCCTTTTCGCCGATCAGCTGGTGAGCGTCTTTGCGGCGGGCTTCGAGGGAGAAACGGCTACGTTGACGGCGTTCTATCTGCGGATCACGTTTTCATATATCGTTTTTAATGCCGGCGCCGGACTGTTGGAGTCCTATCTTCAGTACAACGGCACCTTCCTGAAGCCGGTGCTGGCCGGATATCTCCAGAGCGGCTTTGTGCTGATCGCCATCGTGGTGAGCGCCCTGCTGGACTACCGGCTGCTGGCCCTGGGTCTTTTGATTGGCACGATCCTGCGGACCTTGGCTTTGGTCCTGTTTGCCGCGCAGCGGGGCTTTGAATGGCGCCCCGGCGGTCAGCTGACCCGGGCCGCCAAGACCATCGTGGCGCTGGCGATCCCGGTGTTCATCGGCAGCACCGTCAACCAGATCAATACCTTCGTGGACAAGATGTTGGCTTCTGGGCTGGAGAGCGGCAGCGTTTCGGCGCTGAATTACGGTTATCTGCTGATCAACATGATCACGACGCTCACGATCACCGTGGTGGTGACGATCATCTATCCCAGGCTCACCCGGTCTCAGTCGGCGGGCGAGGATCTTCAGTTCAACCGGGCCTGCGCCGCGGGCTTTTCCATCGCGCTGATGCTGTCCGCGCCCTGTTCCCTGGGCGCAATGCTTTACAGCCAGCCGGTGATTCGGATGGTTTACGAACGGGGCGCCTTTGATCAGGCCTCCACGGAATTGACGACGGGCGCCTTTGCGTTTTATGCCTTGGGGCTGGTCTTTGTCGCTCTGAATGCCCTTTTGGTAAAGATCTTTTACGCGCTTCAGGATATGAAAACACCCGTGCTGTGCGGCGTGGCCGCGGCTGTCACCAATATCGTTCTGAATCTGGCCCTGGTGGGGCCCATGGAGCAGCGGGGCCTGGCTTTGGCCACCAGCATCGCCGCCCTTGTGAATACGGTTGCTTTGTTTGTATTGCTCAAGAAAAAACACCCGGAGGTCCGGGTGGTGGAAAGCAGCGCCAAGACGGCAAAGATCCTGGCTGCCGCCCTGGCCTCGGTAGCTCTTTCGTGGCCTGTGTACGCCGGCCTCGGCCGCCTCGCCGGGCTCCACGCCTTCGTGGCCCTGGGAGCCGCCGTGGCTGCGGCCGCCTCGGCCTACCTCCTCCTGCTGCACCTGTTCAAAATCGAAGAGCTCTCCCTGTTGGGGGACTTGGTGAAACGCAAAGAGAGCCGCTGATCCAAATAATTGCTAATATCAGTTAATTTTAATTAAGTTGTCAGAAAAAATCACAGGCGTATGATTTTTTTTGACAACTTAATCATTTCGTGCTACTCTTGACGCACGGAGGACAATACCATGAAACGAAAGCTCGAAGAAAAGCTCCTGGCATGGAAAAACAGTAGCAGCCGGATGCCACTCATCGTGGACGGTGCAAGGCAGGTGGGTAAGACCTATGTTCTGCGGAAGTTCGGCACGGAACACTACAGGAACATGGTCTATATCAATCTGGAAGTCAATCCGTCTATCGCCAACTCTTTTGAAACAGATATCGATCCGGAGCGTATCGTACAGCATCTGGAGGCTTTTTCCCGGGAGCGCATCCTTCCGGGGGAAACACTGATCTTCTTTGACGAGATACAGTCTGCGGAACGCGTCCTCACTTCCCTGAAATACTTTTGTGAACAAGCGCCGCAATACCACATCGCAGCAGCAGGCAGTCTGCTGGGCGTCGCCATCAACCGGAAGAAGTATTCCTACCCGGTCGGCAAGGTAGATACGATCACGCTGCATCCCATGGACTTTGAAGAATTTTTGTGGGCAAATGGCGAAGGATCCCTGGCAGACATGATCCGGCAGCACTGTCACGAGATACTGGAAATGCCTCAGGTCTTCCACGAGCGGGCGCTGGAGTATTATCGCACCTATCTGGTGACCGGGGGAATGCCCGCTGTTGTGAATGCTTATATCGATACCAGCAGTCTGATCCTTGTGCCGGATGTGCAGCGCAAGATCATGAATGACTATATTGCAGACATGGCCAGGTATGCGACGCCCGGCGAGGCGGTAAAGATCCGCGCTTGCTACGATTCCATACCGGCCCAGCTTGCAAAGGAGAATCACAAATTCCAATATAAAGTCGTTCGCCGGGGGGGCACAGCCGCACTGTTTGGCGAAGCGATCGACTGGCTTGCGTTGGCGGGGATCGTGCAGAAATGCAGCAACATCGATCAGGGAAACGATCCTATTGCTGTTTATGCAAATCTTGCAAACTTTAAGCTTTATATGGGTGACGTGGGAATGCTGACGATGAAAAGCGGCATTTCCCAGCATGCGGTCCTGACCGGCGAAGACAGTCCGTTCCTGGGCGCCGTCGCTGAAAATTATACGGCCCAGGCTCTGGCGTCCAACGGATACGATCTGTACTACTGGACCAGCAAGAACACTGCTGAACTGGATTTTGTGGTTCAGAAAGAAGGGGTCATCACCGCCATCGAGGTAAAGAAAGGCCTGCACACCCAATCCAAGAGCCTTACGATGTTCATCCGGCAGTACGGACCGGATCGGGCGATCCGTCTGTCTTCTAAAAAT
>CALLHZ010000066.1 GCA_938009115.1 uncultured Clostridia bacterium | reverse complement strand
CATGATCTCCGGAAGATCCATGGGACAGGTGAATGTGCAGATGATATTGGAAAAGCTGGGCGGAGGCGGTCATCTGACCATTGCCGGCGCCCAATTGGACGCAAGTCCCGAAGAGGCCATCCATCAGGTGGTCCGGGTCATGCGGGATATGAAGATGCTATAGGAGGCGCGAAAACATGCAGGTAATATTATTACACGACGTGAAAGGGATCGGCCGGGCAGGCGAAGTGGTCAAGGTCAGCGACGGCCATGCCAGGAATCTTTTGATTCCGAAGAAACAAGCGATGGAAGCCACGCCCGCAAATCTGAAGACCCTGGAGCGTAAGAAAAAGGAAATAGAAGCCCAGCGGGAGCTGGATCAGGCCAGGGCCGGAGAGTTGAAAGAGCAGATCCAGGGCAAGACCGTCAGCCTTTCGGCGAAAGCCGGAGAGGGCGGCCGTCTGTTCGGTGCCATCACCTCCAAGGATATTGCCGACGCGCTGCAAAAGGACTTTGGCATCCTCATCGACAAGAAAAAGATCGCCATGGATTCTCCGATCAAGCAGACCGGACTTTCGGAGGTGGAGATCAAGCTGTTCCCGGGCGTCAGCGCCCTATGCAAGGTCGACGTCAAAGCGCAGTGATCCGCAGTCTGGCGGGGAGACAGGTATGAAACAACAGCTGGAACGCATTCCGCCTCACAATGACGAGGCGGAAAAGAGTGTACTGGGGGCCATTTTGCTGGACAAAGAGGTCTTTTTTCAGGTGTCGGAGGTTATCGGCGCCGATGACTTCTACAGCCATGCCCACCAGGAAATCTACCAGGGCATGATAGATCTCTATCAGCGGGACGAGCCCATCGACGCCGTAACGCTGTCGGACAGTCTCAATCGGCGAAAAAGCCTGGAAGCTGTGGGCGGCAGAGGCTATATCGCCCTGCTTTCCAACGCGGTGCCCACGACAGCCAATGCGGTCCAGTACGCCAGGATCGTGCGGGAAAAAGCCATGCTTCGCCGCCTGATCCAGGTGGCCGGAGACATTGTGGAAAAAAGCTACAGTGAAAAGCTGGAGTCCGAGCAGGTGCTGGACCATGCGGAGCAGACCATTTTCGAGGTGGCAAAAAACCGGCAGAGCAGCCAGTATGCCACCCTTCGGGAGGTCCTTAACAAAAACATCGACAGTATCCAGGAGGCCGAGCGGACCGGCGGCGCCATCCCGGGACTTTCCACCGGCTTTACCGGCTTGGATAAAATGACCACAGGACTGCAGAAATCCGACCTGATCATCGTGGCGGCGCGGCCTTCTATGGGAAAAACAGCCTTCGCGCTGAACATCGCCCAGAATGCCGCCGTCAAGAAAAAAGCCAGAGTGGTGATCTTTTCTTTGGAAATGTCCCGGGAGCAGCTGGGACTCCGGCTGCTGTCAATGGAATCCCGGATCGACAGCAAAAAATTGCGGATGGGCGATGAAAAAAACTACGACTGGGTGGATATCAACAGGGCGTTGGACAAACTGGCCAAGGCCGATATCCTCATCGACGACACCCCAGGCATCGGCGTTATGGAGATCCGCAACAAGTGCCGCAGGATCACCGCCGAAAAGAAGATCGACCTTATCCTGATCGACTACCTGCAGATGATGTCCTCGGATCGCTCCATGGAGAACCGTCAGCAGGAGGTCACCACCATCTCCCGGTATCTGAAGCAGCTGGCCCGGGAAATGGAATGTCCCGTGGTGGTGCTGTCCCAGCTTTCCCGCGCCTCGGAAAAGCGTCCGGGAAGCCACAGGCCTCTTTTGTCGGACCTTCGGGAATCGGGGGCCATCGAGCAGGATGCCGATGTGGTCATGTTCCTGTACCGGGACGATTACTATAAAGAAGACGGAGAAGAAAAGTCCAACATCTGCGAGATCATCATCGCCAAACAGCGTACGGGGGAAACCGGGACCGTCAAGCTTACCTGGATCCCTTCAGTTACGAAGTTCGCAGACATGGCTTTCGAATAGACATTCACAGCCGCGCAGCAGAAAGAAGGAGTAAACATGAATACACTGGCAATCGTGGGCTCTCAGTGGGGGGACGAAGGCAAAGGAAAAATGATCGATTATTTCGGCAAAAAAGCCGACATGGTCGTAAGGGCCCAGGGCGGAAGCAACGCCGGGCACAGCGTGGTGATCGACGGGAAGCGCCATTCTCTTCATTTGGTCCCTTCGGGCATCCTGAATCCCGAAGCCGTGAACATCGTGGGCAACGGTGTCGTTTTTGACCCGAGAGTGTTTTTTGCCGAGATCCGCCAGCTGGCTGAGGACGGCATCGCCACGGACCGGATCTTCGTGAGCGACCGCGCCCATGTGGTGTTCCCCTATCATTATATGCTGGACGCGCTCTACGAAGAGGGTCGCGGCAAGGAAGATATCGGCACCACGAAAAAAGGCATCGGCCCCTGCTACATGGACAAGGTCCAGCGCAGCGGACTGCGGACCTGCGACATGATGGATCCGGAAAAATTCGCCCGCAAGCTGGGCGACCAAATCGATGCGAAGAACGAAATCCTGGAGAAGCTCTATCAGGCGCCGCCGTTGGACAAAGAGGCCACGATCAAAGAGTACCTGGAATATGCCAGGATGCTGGCGCCCTATATCAGAGATACCGGCGTGCTCGTCTACGAAGCGATCCGCAGCGGTAAAAAAGTGCTCTTCGAGGGCGCCCAGGGGTCCCTGCTGGATATCGATCTGGGAACTTATCCGTATGTGACCAGTTCCCATCCCATCAGCGGCGGCTTCACCACCGGTTCTGGCATCGGCATCGGCACCATTTCCGACGTGCTGGGCATCGTCAAGGCCTACACGACCCGGGTCGGAAAAGGACCCTTTGTCACCGAGCTTCTCGACGAGACCGGAGACCGTATCCGGGAGATCGGCCACGAATACGGCGTCACCACCGGCAGGCCTCGCCGGATCGGCTGGTTCGACGCGGTCATCGTCAATTATTCTTCCCGGATCAACGGCATGACGTCCATCGCCCTGATGCTGCTGGACGTGCTCAGTTCCTTTGATACCATCAAAGTGTGTTACGCCTATGAGCACAATGGTACCAGGGTGGATCATTATCCGGCGGATCTGGACTTCCTGGCCGAATGCAAACCGCTTTACAAAGAGATGCCGGGCTGGAACGCAGACATCAGCGGTTGCAGGGCTTACGAGGATCTTCCGGCTCCCTGCAGAGCCTATGTGGAGGAGATCGAAAAGATGACCGGTCTTCCGGTGATCAGCATTTCCGTCGGCCCGGAGCGGGAAGCTACCATTATGCGCAAGGAAATCTTCTGAGGATCTCATGAACTTTCAAAAGCAAAACATCACAAATTATAATTTGTACGACACCGCAGTGGACAACATGTTCATTGCCGAATATATGGCGACGGCGCCGGGAGAATATGTCAAGGCTTATCTTCTGGCGCTGATGTACGCCGGTCTGAGCGTGCCCTGCACCAACGAGACCCTGGCCCGGGATCTGGATATGACCGTGGAAGAAGTGCTCCTGGCCTGGAACCATTGGGAAAAGCTGGGGCTTATTCTCAAAAAATATCCGGACCCGGAAAACCGCCTCCGCTATACGGTGGAATTTTTGAATATCCGGGAAGCACGCTTCGGCAAGGCGCCGGTTTCTTCAGGGCTCAAGACCGGCGCTGTCAGACTGACAGATCAGGAGCTTGCCCAGTTGTATCGGGACATCGAAGCCGTCACCGGGCGGCTGTTCGAAGGAAAAGAAATGCAGGAGATCGCTTCCTGGCTCACGGACTACAGCGTTGCGCCGGATGTGATCCTGCTGTGTTACAAATATTGCATGCGCAACCGGAAGACCAGCAAGTACCGCTATGTGGGAACTGTGCTCAAGGATTGGGTCCAGCAGGGCCTGCGGACCGTGGCCGATGTGGAGCGCCATCTGGAAGATACGGATGCCCGCCATTTTCTGCATAAGCGGGTGCTAAAGTCGCTGGGCTTTTCCCGAAATGCCACCGAGGAGGAACGCCGGATCATGGATACCTGGTTCGACGATATGGACTACGATATCGACCGGGTCCTGGAGGCCTGCCGCAAGACCAGCGGCATTTCAAATCCCAATATCAACTACATCAACAGCGTATTGGTGGCCTGGAACAAAGAAGAGAACGGAGCGTCTCCGGCAGGCGAATCCGATAGCCTTTACAAGCGCGTGATGGCGCTTTATGAAAAAGAACGGACAAACAACGAGATCCGTACCCGGGAAAATCTGGAACAAGTGTTTCAAAAGGTACCCAGAGTGCAGGACATCCTTCGGGAAATGCGGGAAGCCAGTTACCGGATGTCCAAAGCTATGCTCATGGGCGTCAACGGCCAGGACGCTGTCCGGCGGGAACAGGAAACGATCGACGGATTGCTGTCGGAAAAAGAACGCCTGCTGGCCGAGCACGGCCTTGCGCCGGATATCACCGAAACCGTATACACCTGCAAGGAATGCAAGGATTCCGGATTCCTGGAATCCGGGGAGCGCTGTTCCTGCTTTAAAGAAAAAGCCGAGGGCTTGCTGTCGGAAGCATCGTAGCATCGAGAGGGCAAACCCAGAATGACGGAGGCTTGTGGATGGAGCTGGATTCCGGAAACAACAACAGTAAAGACAAGAACCTAAGCGAAACGATTCAATCGGTCGAAGCCAGGATGGAGCTGGAAAGGCTCCTGAAAAAAAGCATCGAAAAAATCAGCGCCCAGGACGTGGAATCCGACCTGGACGCGCTTTTGCAGCGCCGCAAAGAAGAGCGGGAGCGGGAGCGGGAGGATTATTACAAAACCCGGGAAGAGCGGAAGCGCAGCACTCAGAAGCGAAAAGAGCGGATGGATGCGGCTGCGGAAGCCTCCAAAGCGAAGAAAGAGGAAAAAGCCAGAAAAAAGGCGCAGCTTCAGGAAAAAAGAGAAGCCAGGAAGTATGCGAAAAAGGATCTGGATCAACGCCGAAAGGCCCGGGACCTGGCAAACCAAAAGCGGCTCGAAGAAGAAAAAAAGCAAGCCCGCCAGGAAAAAACTGCCCATAAGCGGAGCGAAGCAGAGCCTTCTGCCCTGGGCGACGCCGCCGGCGCCGCCGTAAAAAAAATCGGACATGCTTTTGCTGGTCTGGAAGCCTTCGTTAAGGAAGAGACCGGTCTGGGCAGAAAAAATGCGGATTCCGGCCGGGATGGAAAGCCTGAGAAAAAGAAGAGCCGCCTGGCCCTGTTCGCCGAAAGGGAAAAAGGACCTCAGGAAGAACCCGTTCGCCGGAGAGAAGGAGCGCTTCGCCGAATCAGGCGTTTTTGGAAAACCATCCGCAAACGCCGGGACCGGATGAAGGGGAAAGAATATTACACTGCAGAAAAAAGGAGGGCGGTATACAGCGCCATCTTTACCGACTGCTTTTCCCCGCTGAGTGACGCCTGGGAGGACTTCCTGGAGACCAGCTGGAATTTTCTGACCACTGTGGGCAGGGACGGCTGGGCGGTCTGCCTTTTTATCAGCGATACAGCAGTGAAGGCCGCATTCTATCTGTGGAGCGCCATCCTGACGCTTTGGGATCTGGTGTGGGACATACGTTACTGGATCGAGGCCAACAAAATCGTATTTCTGAAGCGTTTTGTCATATTCGTGTTTTCAGTGGCGTCGACATCGATCTTTATCGGGAGCATTACTGCTTACGAATATATATACTATGGCAAGGTGCTGGGTATTGCCAAAAGCCAGCACGAGGTCTATACCACCATCGAAGTGTTGGGGGACAAACTTTCGGAGGCTTCCGGGGCCAATGTTTCCCTGAATGTGGAGCGGGATATCGAATTCCGGCGGATCATGGGCTTCAATCTGGATATCGATACGGACGAAGACATCCTGAACACCCTGACCTACATGAAGGATCTTCAGGTCCGGGCCTACGGCGTATTCATCAATGACAATATGGTCGTCGTGCTGGAGAACGAGGCGGCGGCATCAGGGTTGCTCAAGGACATCCAAAACGCCTATGCCGGGTCCCGTCAGGGCGTCATCTATGATTCGATTTCCTTCGGGGAGAAAATCACCGTCCAGGAAGTAGGCGTGCAGCTGGGCGAGATCTGGAATCAGAAAGACGCTCAGCATTACCTGATGACAGGCTCCAAAGTGGAAAAGACTCATGTGGTGGCCCAGGGCGAGACTTTCGGACAGATCGCCAAAAAATACGGGCTGACCACCGAAGAACTTGCGGCATCCAATCCAGGCGTCAACAAGGATAAGATCTATATCGGCCAGCAGCTGTCCCTGACCCACGGCGCTCCGCTGGTGACGGTCCACAGCACGGAAACAGCTACCTATTACGAAAAGATCAGCTATGGCACCCAATATATCGACAACGCATCGATCTATCAGGGTGAGACCGAAGTAAAGTCCAGAGGCGTTTACGGGCAGAACCAGATCGTGGCCGAAGTGGTTCGCGCCAACGGCGTGGAGATCAGTCGCAAGATCCTGACTACCGACAAGCTGTCGGATCCGGTGGACGAAGTATTGTACCGCGGCACCAAGCCCATCCCACCCAAGGAAGGCACCGGTACCTTTGCCTATCCGATCCGCACCTACACCATCACATCCCGTTTCGGTATGCGGTGGGGACGCATGCATACCGGCGTGGACTTCGGATCCTCTACGGGTACGAAGATCTATGCTTCCGACGGCGGCACGGTCACCTTTGCCGGCTGGAAGGGCAGCTACGGATATGTGGTCATCATCAGCCACGGATCTCTGTATGAGACCTATTACGCCCACTGCAGCAAGCTGCTGGTGAGCGCCGGTGAAAAAGTATACCAGGGACAGAACATTGCCCTGGTCGGAAATACCGGAAACAGCACCGGCCCCCATCTGCACTTCGAGATCCGGTACAACGACAATCCCAAAAATCCGCTGGATTATTTGTAAAGCAAACCGAGGAGGAACGGAAATGGAAAGACTCATTGGAACAGTATCACGAGGCGTTCGGGCGCCGATCATTCGCAGCGGCGACGACATCGTGGAGATCGTGACAGACAGCGTTCTTGCTGCGGCAAAGTCCGGGAACATCGAATTTTACGACCGGGATATCGTGGCCGTCACCGAGGCGGTGGTTGCCAGGGCTCAGGGAAATTATGCCGCCATCGATCAGATCGCTCAGGATATCAGGACGAAATTTCCGGAGGGAGAATTCGGTGTGATTTTTCCGATCCTCAGCCGGAACCGCTTTGCTATCTGCTTAAAAGGGATCGCAAAGGGCGCCCGGAAGATCACGCTCATGCTCAGCTACCCCTCCGACGAGGTGGGCAATCATCTGATCAGTATGGACGAGTTGGACAATGCAGGGATCGATCCGTATAAGGATGTGCTGACCGAAGCCGAATTCCGCAGCCATTTCGGGAATAAGACTCATACATTCACCGGTGTGGACTATATAGAATATTATAAGCAGTTGATCCGGGAGCAGGGTGCGGAAGTCGAAATCATCCTGGCAAACGACTGCCGAACGATCCTCCGGTATACCGGACAGGTGCTGTGCTGCGACATCCATACCCGGGAGCGCAGCAAGCGGCTGCTGTCCGCTGCCGGGGCCGGCAAAGTCCTGGGCCTGGACGATATCATGACCTGCCCGGTGGACGGCAGCGGATACAATCCAATGTACGGGCTTCTGGGAAGCAACAAAGCCACCGAAGACTCGGTGAAGCTGTTTCCCCGGGACTGCGATCCGGTGGTTGCCGGCATCCAAAAACGTCTCGCGGAAGCCACAGGCAAAACAGTGGAAGTGATGATCTACGGCGACGGCGCTTTCAAAGACCCCGTGGGGAAAATCTGGGAGCTGGCTGACCCGGTCGTTTCCCCGGCCTACACAAAAGGATTGGAAGGCCAACCCAACGAAGTCAAGCTGAAATATCTGGCCGACAACGAGTTCGCCCATCTTGAGGGCGAGGCGCTCAAGGAGGCAATTTCCGAATACATTCGGCACAAGGATGGGGATCTGACAGGCAAAATGGCTTCCCAGGGCACGACGCCCCGTCGCCTGACAGATCTGATCGGTTCGCTGTGCGATCTGACCTCGGGAAGCGGAGACAAAGGAACCCCCATCGTCTGGATCCAGGGATATTTCGACAATTACACCGCATAAGCCGTGTAACGGAAAAGCGCGATGCTGAAAATGACCGATAAGAAAAAATTTTTAAGCAAGCTGGTGGAGGATGAGTACCGCTATTATGTCCAAATGCAGTACATCCTTGTCCTGGTCATCATAACGTCGATCGTGATGTCAGTCATGAACTACTTGACCGGCGAGCGGGAGATGATGGCCGCCACCTTTATTTTTGCTGCGGTCAGCCTGCTGAACCTTTGGATCATCAGAAGAGCAAAAAAAGCCAGCGATCTGGCCTTTTTCATGATCCAGGCGTCGATCCTGGGGCTTTTTACATTTTTTCTGATCACAGGAGGCGCCGAGGGCTTCAGCGTTATTTGGATCTGCCTTCTTCCCGCCTGCGGCATGCTGTTCTCCGGACTCAAGCGGGGTATCGTCATGTGCTCCGTGATGCTGGGCATCATCGTGTTCCTGCTGTGGTTCCCCGCAGGCCAGGCCCTGCTTCAATACGACTATACGCCGCATTTCCAAATGCGCTTTCCGTTCCTGTACCTGTTTTTCTTTGCCATCGGATACATTTTCGAAAAGATCCGCGACGAGACCAGTCGTGAGCTGCATACTCTGAGGACAAAATATGAGCTGCTTTCCGTGACGGATACACTGACCAGAGTCCACAACAGGCATTGGTTCAACGAGCAGCGGACGGCCATGATCCCGGAGGAGCTTCAGGCGAATCCAAATGCCGCCATCCTGCTGGACATCGATCATTTTAAGGCGATCAACGACACCTACGGCCACGCCTTCGGAGATATCGTGTTGGCGAAGGTGGCTTTGGCTGTGGAAGCCTGTCTGCGAAAGAACGACTGGTTCTGCCGCTGGGGAGGCGAAGAGTTTCTGGCTTTCATCCCGAACTGCAGCCGGGAGTCAGCGGTTCAAATCGGTGAACGCATGAGGGCCGCTGTCAATAATCTTAACATCCTGCATGAAAGCGGCGCAGAGGTGGCTGTCACGATCAGCATCGGCATTGCCTTTGCCTCGGCCGGGCAAGTGTGGACCGATACGGAATTGTTCAATTATGTAGACCGCATGTTGTATGAGGCAAAAAAATGCGGTCGGAACTGCATACGTTCCGGTCCGCTGCAATAGCAATAATCAAACAAAAGCCACGCCGGACAGATCCGGCGTGGCTTTTTGATTCTTTATTCAGCTTTTACCGTGAGCACTCCGTCCTCCAGGTCCACCTGAAGGGTGTCCCCCGACGACAATTCGCTGGACAGGATCGCACGGGCGATCAGCGTCTCCACTTTGCTTTGGATAAAGCGTTTCATGGGCCGGGCGCCATAGACCGGATCGTAGCTGCTCTCGATGATGTGGTCTTTGGCCGCCTCGGTGATGCGCAGTCCCAGAGATTGATCCTTGAGCCGTTTTTCCAGATGGATCAGCAGCAGGTCAACGATCTGCCGGATATCTTTCTTCGACAGCGGCTTGTAGAACACCACTTCGTCCAGCCTGTTCAGGAACTCGGGCCGGAAGGTGGCCTGGAGCAGCTGCATCACAGCGCTTCTGGCCTCCTGGGTGATCTGTCCGGTGGCCGATAAGCCCTCCAGAAGATATTGGGATCCGAGATTGGACGTCAGGATGATGATCGTATTTTTGAAATCCACGGTCCTGCCCTGAGAATCGGTGATCCGCCCGTCATCCAGGACTTGAAGCAGGATGTTGAAGACATCGGGGTGCGCCTTTTCGACTTCGTCGAAAAGCACGACGGAGTAGGGCTTGCGGCGTACGGCCTCTGTCAGCTGCCCGCCTTCGTCGTAGCCGACATAGCCCGGCGGCGCGCCGATAAGCCTGGATACCGAAAATTTTTCCATATATTCGGTCATATCGATACGGACGATATTGCGCTCGTCGTCAAATAAGGCTTCGGCCAGGGCTTTTGCCAGTTCGGTCTTTCCCACACCTGTCGGACCCAGAAAGAGGAAGGAACCGATGGGACGATTGGGATCGGCAATGCCGGCCCGGGACCTCAGGATGGCCTGGGAAACGCTTTGGACCGCTTCCTCCTGGCCCACGACCCTCCGATGGAGGATGGTGTCCAGCCGCAGGATCTTTTCCCGCTCTCCCTCCATCAGCTTGGAGACCGGTACGCCGGTCCAGCGGGCAACGATCTGGGCGATTTCTTCTTCCGTGACTGTATCCCGCACCAGAGAATTTTCATTTTTTCGTTCTTCGGTCGCTTTCTGCGCCTCAGCCAGCTTCTTCTCCAGCTCCGGAAGGGTGGAATAGCGCAGCATAGAAGCGGTCTCGTATTCGTAATTGCGCTGGGCGTCTTCGATTTCGCCGTTTACACGTTCGATGTCCGCCTTGATCTCTTTGATCACATCCACGCTGGACTTTTCCACGTCCCAACGGGATTTCAGCTCGTTGAACGCATCGTTCAGCTCCGACAGTTCTTCCGTGATTTTTTCCCTGCGCTCTTTGGACAAATTATCCTGCTCTTTTTTCAGCGCCATTTCTTCGATTTCCAACTGCATGATCTTCCGCCGAAGCGCATCCAGCTCCGTGGGCATGGAATCGATCTCCGTGCGGATGGAAGCGCAGGCTTCGTCAACCAGGTCAATGGCCTTGTCCGGGAGAAACCGGTCCGAAATATAGCGGTGAGAAAGCGTTGCCGCCGCCACAAGCGCTCCGTCCTGGATGGAAACGCCGTGAAAGATCTCATAGCGCTCTTTCAATCCCCGCAGGATGGAAATGGTGTCCTCCACGGTGGGCTCCGGAACCATGACGGGCTGGAACCGCCGCTCCAGCGCCGCGTCGGATTCGATATATTTACGGTATTCGTCCAGGGTCGTGGCGCCGATGCAGTGCAGCTCGCCCCGGGCCAGCATGGGTTTCAGCAAATTCCCCGCGTCCATGGCGCCGTCGGTCTTTCCTGCGCCCACAATGTTGTGAAGCTCGTCAATGAAGAGCAGAACTCTTCCCTGGCTGTTCTTGACCTCGTTCAGAACGGCCTTTAAGCGCTCCTCAAATTCACCCCGGAATTTGGCGCCTGCGATCAGCGCGCCCATGTCCAGCGCGAAAATGGTTTTGTCTTTCAGTCCTTCGGGGACGTCGCCCCGGAGGATCCGCTGCGCAAGTCCTTCGGCGATGGCCGTCTTGCCCACGCCCGGCTCCCCGATCAGGACGGGATTGTTCTTCGTTTTTCTGGATAGGATCCGTATCACATTTCTGATCTCGTCGTCCCGGCCGATCACGGGGTCCAGCTTCTGTTCCCGGGCCTGAGCCACAAGGTCGAAGCCGTATTTGTTCAGTGCATCGTAGGTCTCTTCGGGATTATCTCCCGTCACGCGGCCGCTCTTGACCGTAGCCAGCGCCTGCAGAAAATCATCCTTGCGGATACCGAAGTTCTTAAACAGAAGCGACAGCGTAGCCGTAGGCTTTTCCATGAGGGACAGGAAAATATGCTCCACCGAGACATATTCGTCTCCCATGGAGGCGGCCGATTTTTCCGCCGCTAGGAGCACCTTGTCACACTCCGGCGACACGTAGATCTTTCCGGGCTCACGGCCGCTTCCCGTCACCCGGGGGATGTTTTCCAGTTTATTGTTCAAAGCCCCAAGAAAAGCGTTGGTATCGACGCCCATTTTGTCGAACAGCGAACCGATCAGTCCGCCGTCCTGGTCCAGCAAGGCATAGAGCAAATGCTCGGGCACGACCTGCAGGTTCTGGTTTTCCAGGGCGATGTTCTGGGCGCTGTTCAGCGCTTCCAGCGATTTTTGCGTTAATTTTTGTGTATTCAATCCGATCTCCTCCTTTTCGCCCTAGATCAGGCCGATGCCCTTGTTCAGATACGCCAGATATTTTTTCTCCAGCTCCGCAGGCGTACAGGCACCGCTCAGGTACCCTTTCATCAGTTCGTCAAACATTTTTATATAAGCCGAAATGGCCGAGCCAAGCTCTTCATTGGTGTAGTCCCGGTCCTTGGGCACAGCGATGGTCCGCACCAGGCGCGTGTCATAGAGCTCATAGCGGATGGCCCCCGGGGCAAAGTGCCGGGCAATATAGGCATCCTCCAGGCGTTTCCACAGCCGGAAGAAGGCGGTGATGTCTGAAAGCAACGATGCCGATTGGGTTCGGAAGTTGACGTTCAGCTCGCCGATGGCGCCGTTGGGGATCCGGTACAGTTGCACCATATACTTGATCGTCGGGCGGTATTTATATTCCAGGCTGCTTTTCATGGACATGGTCAGCTGATTGGGCGCCACAAAAGGCACCAGCTCGCTGGTTTCCGCAATGAGCTTTTCGATGCTCCGGAAAATGTTGTCGATCCGCTTTTCCGGCGTCATCAGAGACGCGTATTCTGCCAGGATCTGATTCACTAAATTGGAGCGGTTTGTATTCTCCCGGAGGGCGATCTTGTCGATCTCCGCCACGACGCTGTCCATCAGCATCAGGCTGTACAGGCTTTTTTCCATAAAATGACCTCCATTGTTCCTTTTGAAGATATCATAGCAAAGTCCGAAAATATGTCAAGTAATTTATATAAATAGATATACACATTATGTGTTTAAGGGAAAAATAATTGACCCTATGCCCATGCCTGCGCGGGAATTTTTGATAGACAGGCTGCGCCCGGGTGTTATAGAATGAGAAAAACGACAGGAAGGACATTCATGGATGTACTGCTGACGTCAGCGGCAGCCTGGCTGGCTGCCCAGCTGATCAAACTGATTTACTACCGGATGGAGCACGGCTGGTTCAATTTTGCCGTCATGACCACTTCCGGCGGCATGCCCAGCTCTCATACAGCCCTGGTGACCGCCGCAACGGTTCGCGTAGCCATCGCAGAAGGATTTTTTTCCTCTCTTTTCGGGGTCAGCGCAGTCCTTGCCATGGTGGTGATGTACGACGCCGCGGGCGTCCGGCATTCTGTGGGCGAGCAGGCCAGGACCCTCAACCGGATCCAGGAGGAACTCAAAGCCCTGATCGCCCTGGATACCGATGTGATCAAGGAAGTCCTGGGCCATACCGGTTTTCAGGTCTTTGTCGGTTTCCTGATCGGACTTTCCGTCGGCGTTCTAAGCATTTGGATCCCTTTGCCTTGATATCGTAACAGCGGCCGCTTGTCGGCCCGGAGGGCGAAAATGAAGATCGAACAAAAATTTGAAATGCTGGGTGTGGACCACGCGCCGGGCCAGGAGATACGGCGCAGAGACGAAGAGCTGCCTGTCAAAGGAGATCCCCTGCCGGGAGTTCCGGTGGATTTTTCCCATGGCGACGTGGATGCGCATCCCCCCATCCCCGGAGCGCTGCAGACCTTTGTTCACGGTTTTTACGAGGGCGGAAAGCAAGCTTATACCGAATATCGGGGAAAGGCCTCCATCCGCAAGAGCCTGGCCGAAAAGCTCTCGGCCCTGACGGGCCGCCCCATTGATCCCGAAGAAGAACTGATCCTGACGCCGGGCACCCAGGGCGCCTTGTTTCTGGCTATGGGGGCCTGCGTAGCCCGGGGCGACAAGGTGGCCATCGTGGAACCGGATTACTTTGCCAACCGGAAAATGGTCGAGTTTTTCGAAGGCGAAAAAATGCCTGTTTATATGGCCTGGACGAAAAAAGAGCAGGGAAGCGGTCTGAACCTTCATGAATTGGAAGAAGCCTTTCAGGCTGGCGCGCGTCTATTCCTTTTTTCCAATCCCAACAATCCCACCGGCGCGGTTTGTTCCCGCGAAGAGCTGGAAAAAATCGCCGGGCTTTGCCGAACCTACGGCGTAACGGTCATCGCCGATGAACTGTATTCCCGTCAAATGTACGACGGCGCCCGGTTCACCCACTTTTCCAGCTTGGAAAACCGGCCGGAAACCATGCTGACCATCATTGGACCTTCCAAGACAGAATCCATGAGCGGCTTCCGCCTGGGGGTGGCCTTCGGCTCGCCCTCGCTGATCCGGCGCATGGAAAAACTTCAGGCCATCATGACTCTGCGCTGCAGCGGATATAATCAAGCGGTCTTTGCCGACTGGCTCAGCGAGCCCGAAGGCTGGCTGGCCGGCCGTGTCGCCGCCCATCAGGCTATTCGGGACGGGCTTTTGGAGATCTTCCGCCAGGCCGGCATGGAAGCCGTGACGCCGCGGGGCGGAAGCTACCTTTTCGTCAATTTGCCAAGGCTGGAAGTCAGTCCGGAGCAATTTATCGCGCTGCTTCGCATCCAGGCAGGCGTTACCGTCACACCAGGCACGGAGTTCGGCCCCCAATTCACCAACTGGTTTCGCATCAACTTCTCCCAGGACCACGACAACGCCATGGACGCCGCGGCGCGCATCGTTCGCCTTGCCGAGCGCTACCGCCCGGAAAAATAGGGCGGAAAGCATATCGCACAGTTAATAAGGAGGAAGAAAATGAATTCGATTTTGGCAGTTAAAGTGGACGGACGGACGTCCAATGCAGTCCACGTGCAGGAGATCCTGACCAAGTACGGATGCAACATCAAGACCCGCGTGGGCTTCCACGAAGCCAGCGAGTCCCACTGCGCCATGGACGGCGTCATCATCCTGCAGCTTTTCGGCGAAGACGATGTGGCGGAAGCCATGTGCGGCGAGCTGGATAAACTGGAAGGCGTGTCCCCCAAGATCATCGGATTTTAGACGATGATCAAACTGTTCCTGCTGACGGGCTTTCTGGGCGCCGGCAAGACCACGCTGCTTCAAAAATTATTAACGGAATTTCATGACGAAAAGATCGGTGTCATCGTCAACGAGTTCGGCGAGATCGGCATCGACGGGACCCTCGTCGCTCAAAACGGCATTCTGATGCATGAGCTGAACAACGGGTCTATTTTCTGTTCCTGTATCAAGGAAAATTTTCTGGACAGTCTTATCGCGTTGTCGAATCGGGAAATCAGCTGCTTGTTCATCGAAGCCTCGGGCCTGGCCGATCCGGCCAACATGCCCCAGATCTTGCGCACAGTCAACGCTAAGGCAGGAACGCCCTACGACTACAGGGGTTCGATCTGCATCGCAGATGCGGAAACGTTTTGCGACTACTGCAGCCTGCTTCCGGCGCTGCATCAGCAGGTGGCCTGCAGCGGCGCCGTCATCGTGAACAAGGCGGATCTCGTGAGCGAAGAAGCCCTGACCGACGTGCTGGAGCGGGTTCGCAGCATCAATCCCGCCGCGGCCATCGAAGTGACCACCTACTGCAGGACAGACCTTCGCAGATTGACCGGGGATCTCAATACTCCTGATCTTTCGGACGCGGAGACATCCAACACGCCGGAAAGCCGGCCCAAGACCGTCGTGCTGACGGCAAAGGAGCCTCTGCCGGCGGAATTTCTTTATGCATTTTTGGACCGGATCAAAGCCCATACCTACCGGATCAAAGGCTTTGCCCGGGTCGAAGACGGCATCGTTTATATCAGCGGCATGAAAAACCATTTACAGATCGAGCCCTGGACCGGCGCTTTTTCCGGCACGGAGATCGTCGTGATTTCTGCAGTGGGGATCCAGATCGTCAGCCGCATTACAAAAGAGCTCGACGGAGAGCTGAAAGATAAGATCAAAATTGGAATGTAAACCGACGGAGGTATTTATGGGAAGAGATTTGGTATTGCAGGCCTTGCGCCACGAGAAGACCGACCGGGTGCCCTGGGTTCCCTTCGCCGGCGTTCACGCCGGAAAGCTGAAAGGCTATACCGGAGAAGAGATCCTGAAGGATCCGGACAAGCTGCTGGAATCCCTGCTGGAGGTCAACAAGCTGTATATGCCCGACGGCATGCCGGTGGTGTTCGATCTGCAGATCGAGGCGGAGATCCTGGGGTGCGATCTGCTCTGGTCCAAGGACAATCCCCCCTCCGTAAAATCCCACCCGCTTTCGGCTGAAAAATCGATCCCCTGCCGCTGCAAGATCCCTACAAAGGAATCCGGCCGGATTCCCATGATCCTGGACGTGATGCGCCGGCTCAAGGTGGAAATCGGCCACAAGACGGCCCTTTACGGTCTGGTTTGCGGTCCTTTCACCCTGGCCTCCCATCTTCGGGGAACGAACATATTCATGGATATGATCAAAGACCCGGCCTATGTCAAAAGCCTGGTGGATTACTGCGCGGAGATCTGCATCCAGATGTCGGATCTTTATATCGAAGCCGGCATGGACGTGATCGCCGTGGTAGATCCTCTGGTCAGCCAGATCTCGCCCAAGCACATTGAAGCCATGCTGTCCGAGGGTTTTACGGCGGCCTTTGACTTTATAAGGAGCCGGGGCGCCTTGTCTTGCTTCTTCGTCTGCGGCAATGCTTCCAAGCAGATCGAAGTGATGTGCAAAATGAATCCAGACGGGATCTCCGTGGACGAGAACGTGGACCTGAAGACAGCGAAGGAGATCACAGATCGCTACAATATCACCATCGGCGGAAACATCCCCCTTACGACTACCATGCTCTGGGGGACCCAGCAGGACAACATGAAAGCGGTCATCGATATCCTGGACGCTATGGATCACCACAACCTGATCATCAGCCCGGGCTGCGACATGCCCTACAGCACACCGCTGGAAAACACCGTAGCCGTGGCTCAGGCGGTCAAAAATCCCGACGATGCCCGAAAAATGATCGAAAACTACACAGCCGTCGTGGACGACATCGAGGTGGAGATCCCAGATTACGAAAATCTGGACAAGGTACTGATCGAGCTCTTCACCCTGGATCCCGACCAGTGCGCCGCCTGTACTTATATGGTGAACAGCGTCGCCGATGTCTACGACGAGATCAAGGACATCGCCGATTACAAGGTCTATAAATATTTCATTCGGGAGGACATCGCCCGCACAAGAAAAATGGGGCTGGAGAATCTGCCCACCATGTGCATCGACGGCGAACAGAAATGGGTATCGATCATTCCCTCGAAGGAAGAGCTGGTCGGCGAGGTCAGAAAGTATTACGATAAGAAGCGGTAGCGCAGCCTGAAACGCTGCATCCCGGATGCAATCAAAAACTGCGCCCTGAGGGGCGCAGTTTTTCTTGTTGCTATTCTTCGCCGAAAGTGTCGAAGACGATGAGCTTCTTTCCGCCGGGTTCGCTGTCAAAAGCCTCCTGCCATTGCTCCACGGGGACGACCATGCTGACGGCTTTCTCCGGGTGGATCCCGTTCTTTTCGAACAGTTCCATGGCCAGGGCCCAGGAGCTGGGCTTTTGGCTGCGGGAGCCCATGTAACGGATCTCTTTATGGAGCAAGTATTCCATGGAGATGGGGTTCATGTCCTGGCGATACATGCCCATCTGGATCACCTGGCCTTTTTTGTGGACGATCTCGAAGGCCTTGTGCAGGGCCGGAATGGCCCCGGAGCATTCAAAAGCGTGATCCACGCCGCCGTCGGTGATGGAACGGACCAGCGCCGCCAAGTCCTCCTTCTGCTGATCCACGGTATACTGGACGCCCATTTCCTTTGCCACGGCGAAACGCTCTTCGTCGATGGTCAGGCCGGCCAGGATCACTGTGGCACCTGCGGTGACGGCCACCAGCGCGACCATGAGGCCGATGGCGCCGGCGCCGAAGACGCACACCGTGTCGCCGGGCTGCACGTCGGCTACTTCCAGCACGGCGTGGGTGCCGCAAGCCAACGGCTCGGAGATGGCGCCGGCTTTAAGGCTTATGCTGTCAGGCAGCTTCCAGACGCGGCTTTCGGCCATGGTCATATACTCTTCGAAGGCGCCATCCTTGTTGGTGCCGATGCCGATGCGGGTGCCGCAGAGATTGTAGTCCTTGCTCTTGCAGTAACGGCATTCCTCGCAGGCCTTGTAGGTGGATTCGCAGGTGACCCGGTCGCCGACCTTGAGCTTTGTGACGCCTTCCCCTATGGCGGTGATCACGCCGGAAAGCTCGTGACCCAGCACCACGGGAAAGCGGGTTTTGGAATATTCACCTTTATAAGCGTGCAGGTCTGTGCCGCAAAGGCCTGCGTAGGCCACTTTGATCGTTACGTCTCCCGGTCCCGGCGCAGGGACAGGAACGTCCTGGACTTCCATGCTGCCTGGCGCGGTCAGTTTCAATGCTTTCATGAGGGGTCTCCTTTTTTGTGAACAAAATTTCACATTATTTACTATATGTTCAAGCCAATTCTAAAAGAAACCTTGAAATTTGTCAAACTTTTTCGGAAAACGTTTTGACAAACCCCGGAAGGTATGCCATAATCCAGATGTAACATACGTTCTGTATATGAACATCTGTTCATTCACAAATAGAACCTAAGGGGGGCTTATTCATGGTAAAGAAAACCTATACGAACGAAGAGATCAAGCAAGTCGCCAACAAAGTGCGCAAACAGGTCCTGAAATTCGCCATCGAACGGGGCGGATGCTATTTGGGCCAGGCCTGTTCCGCCGCCGATGCGCTGTCTACGCTTTATTTGGCAGTGATGAATCTGGGCGAAAGCGAAGGGAATCCCGACGGGATCCGTTTCCCCGGCGTGCCCAGCGCCGATAATATGACTTATCCCAGAGGGGCCTTGTACAATGGACCGACTACGGCAGGCTACGATCGCTTTTTCCTGTCGCCCGCCCATTATGCCGGCGTATTGTATTGCACACTGGCAGCCTGCGGCAGAATGAAATGGGAAGCCGTGGAGCACTTCAACGAAGACGGCTGGGTCTTCGAAATGATCGGCGCCGAGCACTCCCCCGGCTTTGAAACCAACGCCGGGTCCCTGGCGCAGACCATCAGTGTAGCCTGCGGCACAGCCCACGCCCGGAAGCTCAAGGGCGAAGAAGGCATTGTTTACTGCTACATGTCCGACGGAGAGCTTCAGGAAGGCCAGACCTGGGAAGCGATCCAGGTAGCTTCTCAGTATAAACTGGGCAATTTCGTTCTCGTCTGTGACGCCAACGGCCACCAGATCGAAGGCTTTACCCAGGATATCATGGGGATCGAGCCACTCAAAACCCGTTTCGAGGCCTTTGGCGCCGTGACGGTGGAAGTGGACGGCCATGACATTCAAGCCATTCGGGACGCCGCTGAAACAGAGCATCCGGACCGTCCCCTGGTCATCATCTGCAGAACTTCTCCCTCCTGCGGCATGCCGTTCCTGGAAAAGAGAGAACCCAATCTGCACTTTGTGGGATTCAAGGCAGGCCAAGAGGTCGAGGAAGCCATCGCATTCATGGAATCGATGTAGGGTCACAGGAAAGAGAGGAATCTGACATGAAAATGGAATTGAACGTACACTCCGCCAGCATGATACGCTGGGCCCAGGAACATCCCGAAGCTGTGGTGCTTTCCGCCGATCTGGGCAGCTCCTGCGAGGTCAAGGAATTCAGAAACGTCCTGCCTAAGCAATATTTTTCCATGGGACTTACAGAGCAGAACATGGTGGGCTGGGCCGCAGGCCTTGCCAGAGAGGGCTTTCTGCCCTACCTGCACTCCTTTGGCGTTTTCTTGTATCGCCGGGTGCTGGACCAGCTGGAAATGTCCGTAGCCTACAGCAATCTGCCCGTCACCTTCGTGGGCTTTCTCCCCGGGATCATGACCCCCGGCGGCGTGTCTCACCAGATGATCAACGACGTGGGCGTGCTGCGGGCCGTGCCTAATATGCGTATTTACTCCATGGGTGACGCCACTGATATCGAAGGGATCCTGAAAATGGCCCACGAGGCCGGCGGTCCCGCTTTTATCCGGATGCTTCGCAAAGAAGTTCCCCGGCTTTTCCCGGCCAATGAGATCATCCGCTTCAACCACGCCAGGATCTGCTCCGAAGGCACCGACGTCGCTATCTTCTCGGAAAGCATCTGCACCGAAGAAGCGCTCAAAGCTATCAAAGTGATGGAAAAAAGAGGGGTCTCTGTCCAGCATCTCCACATATCGACGCTGAAGCCCTTTACGGATCCGCAGGTCGTGGACGCCCTCAAAAAAGTTCGCTACGGTGCCATTTCCTACGAAAACCACACCACCATGGGCGGTCTTGGGACCAACGTGGCCGAAGTGATCGCCGAGCACGGGCTGAGCACCAAACTCCTGAAACTGGGGCTCCAGGATCAGTACGCTCAGGGCGCATCCAAGATGTACCTGATCAAGCAATATAAGATGGACGCCTATTCTCTGATCGGCGCCGTGGAAAAACTCATCGGCAAAGACCTGGGTATTGAAGAGGGTGAGCTGGAAGCCGTCCGTTTCGAAGACTACACGTTTGTATAGAAAGGAAATCCACCATGTTTGAAGCAACCAAAAGAGAAATCATCAAAGCCGGCATGAACCTGGACCGCTATGGGCTCATCGCCCTGTCCGGCGGCAACGTGTCCGTCCGCATGGAAAGCGGAGAGATCCTTGTGACCCCCTCGGGCATGATCTACGAAGACCTGACCGAGGATGATATCCTGGTGATGGACCTGCAGGGGAAGATCATCGAAGGGACCCGGAAGCCTTCTTCGGATACGGAAGCGATCCTTTATATTTTCCAGAACCGTCCCGACGTCAACGCCGTCATCCACACCCATCAGCCCTATGCCACCGCTGTGGGCCTTGTGCAGGATGAATTCGAGGTGAACCTGACCACTCTGGCCAATGCCACTGCCGGCCCCGTTCCCGTCACTCCTTACAGCTCCGCCGGCAGCATCGACATGGGCATCGACACCGTCAAGTACATCGGCGACGGTCTGGCTGTGATCCTGGCCCACCACGGCGTTATGACCATCGGCAAGAATCTGAAGCAGTCGCTGTACGCCGCTGTCTACCTGGAAGAAGCCGCCAAGTGCTATCTGGCAGCCCGGGCCTGCGGTGAAACGAAGAAAATGACCCCGGAGCAGATCGAGCAATCCATCGAGGTATTCAAGTACTACGGACAAGGAACGCCGACCATTCCCAAAGACCTCGTGACAAGAAAATAGGAGCGGGTATGAGCCAGAAAGATGAATTCCTGGTTCAGGTCGCCGAGCTTTACTATCAGCAGAATCTGAACCAGCAGGAGATCGCAAAGATATTCAACATATCCCGGCCAACGGTGTCCAGATTGCTGGAAGAGGCTCGGCAGCGGAAGATCGTGGAGATCATCATCCACAGCCCTATCGCGAAAAACTACGAGCTGTCGGAAGCGGTGCGGGAAGCCTACGGGCTCAAGAACTGCATCGTCATCGACAGCCGGGCAGGCTATCAGGACACGCTGAAAAGCTGTTCCACGGCAGCCGCCAACTTCCTGCACAGCGTGCTGGACAGCAATCTGGTGCTGGCCGTTTCCTGGGGCAGCGCCATCACCTATCTGGCCCAGGTCCTGGAGCCCAGGACCTACAACAACGTTCACGTGGTCCAGATGGTCGGCTGCCTGGCTGCAGGCAATCCGCAGCAGGACGGCATCGAGATCTCCATGAAGATCGCTCAAAAGCTGGGCGCCGGATATTCCAATATCTTTGCGCCGGTCTTTGTGAACAGCGAGCTCATGGCGGCTCATTTTCTGGAAGAGCCCCGGATCGTTTCCACCATGGAGAAGATCAACATCGCCGATATCGCCATCATGGGGATCGGTTCCGTGGGAGACAAGAATTCCATCCTGTCCACTACGGAGAGCGTGCTTCCCCATGAATGGAAAATGCTGAAGGAAAAAGGAGCCCAAGGCCATCTGCTGGCCCGAATGTTCGACGAGGAGGGGAAAGAAATCCCGATCCCCGGCAAAAACGCCGTATCGCCGCCCCTGGACACCCTCAAAAAAATCCGCTGGACCATCGGCATCGCCGTTTCGGCCCGAAAGGCTGCGGCCGTGAGCGCCGCTGTCCGGGCCGGGTACATCAATTCTCTGGTCATCGACGACGGATTAGCCGAAGCTTTGCTGAATAAAAACTGAAGAGCCCACGAAGCACTCCGGAAGGGAGCCTTTCCGGAGTGTATTTTTTTTGAAGGGTATGGTATACTTAATCGTTAAGGAGGAGCGTATGGATACGGACAACATCGCGAAAAAGATCCTGATCATCGAAGATGAAACATCGATCTCCGATATCATCAAATTCAACCTCGTCAAAGAAGGATATCAGGTGGATACTGCCTACGACGGGCAGGAAGGGCTCCGCAAAGCCCTGGAAGGCAATCCCGATCTGATTTTACTGGACGTGATGCTTCCCCTGATGGACGGCTTCCAGGTGTGCAAAAAAGTACGGGAGACCAGCAGCACGCCCATTTTGATGCTCACGGCCAAAGAAGAGGAAGTGGACAAAGTCCTGGGCCTAGAGCTGGGCGCCGACGACTACATCACCAAGCCCTTCGGCATGCGGGAGCTGATCGCCCGGATCAAGGCCAACATACGGCGCATCGATTTTCTGGAAGACAAGATGAACGCCCCCGCCGATATCCAGACCTTCGGCAATCTGGAGATCGACATGAATCGTTACGAAGTGCGCAAGAACGGCAGCGCTCTGGATCTGACGCTCCGGGAGTTTGAACTGCTCAAGTATCTGGCCGAGCACGAAGACAAGGTCTTTTCCAGAGAACAGCTCCTGGAAGAGGTCTGGGGATACGAATATTACGGAGATATCCGGACCGTGGACGTCACGGTCCGCAGACTTCGGGAAAAGCTGGAGGACGACCCCGGCGAGCCCCGGTATATCATGACAAAAAGAGGGATCGGCTATCATTTCAGGAGACCGTAACGGATGAACAGGGTCAGGCAGCGCAGCAGTGTCAGATGGCGAATCGTACTGATTTATTTTTTGCTGGTCTTTATCGCCATGACCATCGTTTCCGTCTTTCTGCTGGACCAGATGAAAACCTATCAGATCGACGCCGTGCGGGACAATCTCACCAGAACCATCCACGAGAGCAATCTGCTCACGTCCCTGGGGCGCTACGAAGAGCTGTCGGACAACACCGCCGAGATCCAAGCCAATCTGGACGAAAACTGGAGCCGCAGCTTCGCCGAGGAGCTGTCGGTCGTTTGCCGGGACTTTACGGTTTGCGCCTCCACGAATCCCAATATCGTGGGTCGGGACGCCCGGGACGTCTTTGATCCCGCCATTCTGCTCAACACCTTTGTGTCCGGTGAAAACAGCGAATCCGATTCGGTCATTTCGGGGGACATACCGGTCAAAAACCTCTGCTATCCTATTCTTTCGGGGCAGAACGGCACAGTGTCCGGCCTGGTGTACGTCCGGGCCGATCTGTCCAGCATCAGCAGCTTTCTTTTCCAGTCCAAGCTGATCTTCGTTCAGGCCATGCTCATTGCCCTGCTCGTAACGGTATTGCTTGGCTTTGTGATTGCCAGAAGCATCACGGTGCCTATCAACGACGTCACCCGCACGGTGCAGCGCATGTCCCAGGGGGATTTCAGCCAGCAGGTCCAGGTGAAATCCGATGACGAGATCGGCCAGCTGGCCCAGATGTTCAATTTGCTCCGGGAGAAGCTGGACTATACCTTATCGGAGATTTCCAACGAAAAGAACAAGCTGGAGACGATCCTCACCTACATGGCTGACGGGCTGATCGCCATCGATCTGGAGGGCATGGTGATCCACGCCAACCCGGCCGCCCGGGACATCCTGCGCATCGGCGAAGAGGAGGATTTGACCGAGGTATCCTATGACGCCCTGCTGGGGCACATTTCCCCCCGGATGAAGCTGGATTATATCAAAGAAAACTGCAGGACCGAAGGTGGCGAGGATACCTTCGATTACGGCGCCACCACACTGGCTGTACGCTATGACCGTTTCAAGGATGACGACGGCAAAGACGTGGGTATCATCATCATCATGCAGGACATCACAGAGCGCCAGAAGCTGGAGGACATGCAGACAGACTTCGTAGCCAACGTGTCCCATGAGCTCAAAACACCGCTGACTACCATTAAAAGCTACACGGAAACATTACTGGACGGCGCCCTGGACGACCGGGAGACCGCCGTGAAATTCCTGAACATCGTAGATACGGAAGCGGACCGGATGAACCGGCTGGTCAAGGATCTGCTGCAGCTCTCCAGGCTGGATCACCGTCAGGAAAAGTGGAATATCAAAGAGAGCAATCTTTTGGCCCTGCTCAATACCGTGGCCACGAAAGTAGACATGACGGTCCGGCAGAAAAAACAGCAGCTCAATCTCACCTACGACAGCGAGAAAGAGATCCGGGTCCTGATCGACCGGGACCGGTTTGAGCAGGTGCTGATGAACGTGCTGTCCAACGCCATCAAATACACCGACCGGGGCGGCCGCATCGACGTGGACGCTTACGTGAAGAACTCCCTGGCCCACATCGTGGTCCGGGACAACGGGATCGGCATACCCGAAGCAGAGCTTCCCAGGATCTTCGAGCGGTTTTACCGGGTGGACAAAGCCCGCTCCCGGGCCATGGGCGGCACGGGGCTTGGACTGGCTATCACCAAACAGATCGTGGAGGAGCACCACGGCACGATCGAGGCCCGGAGCCGGGACGGCGAAGGGACCGAGATCATGATCAAGATCCCCCTGGCGTCCCGCAGGGGAAAGCGCGACATCGAATGAGCCGCCGGGCGGCAGAGGCCATGAAGGATACCAGCAAGCGCGGCGCGCCGGCATATGACGAAGTGATCGACTTCGAAGCCGTCCGGAGAGAGCGCCGGGAAAAAAGAAAAGAGAAGCTGGAAAAGAAAAAGCCTGCAGAAAAGGACGCCTTTTCCCGGCGAAAAGCAGCCAAACGGCGGCGTTTTGTGATCTTTTGCACCGCCGGCGTATTGTTCGTGGCGGCCGTCGTGGTGTCTGCCGGAATCAACCTTTGGAATCTGCACAAGGAAAAACAGGAGACCCAGGCAGAACTGGACGCCCTGGTCCAAAAGCAGAACGCTTTGGAAAACGAATTGTCCCAGCTGGACAACGAAGAATACATCGAACAGGAGGCCCGGTCCGAGCTTCATATGATCTTTCCGGGAGAGATCATGTATGTGATCCCGGTGGCCCCGCCTGAGACAGTCGAAATGGCCCCGGCCGAAGAAAGCGACGCGAAACCCGATGATTAACGAGAATCGGCCTTCGATCCGACAGGTCATCGTGGTGGAGGGACGGGATGATGAAGCAGCGGTCCACCGTGCGGTGGATGCCTTGACCATCGCCACTCACGGATACGGGATCCGGCCCGGGACCATTGAATTGATCGGGAAGGCTTATAGAGAACAGGGGATCATCCTGTTTACAGACCCGGATCACGCGGGGCGGGAGATCCGGCGGCGCCTCACCCGTCTTTTCCCCGAGGCCGGGCAGGCCTATCTGACGGCGGAGGAGGCGGGGAAAAACGGGGATATCGGCATTGAAAACGCCGATGCGGCATCGATCCGAAGAGCACTGGATGCCGCCGGCGCCGCCACCAAAACGCCCTCTGCCTGCTACACAGTCCAGGACCTTTGGGATCTGGGCCTGACAGGCGATCCCATGGCTCGGGCGAGGCGGACTGCTTTGGGCAAGGTTCTGGGGATCGGCGATGGAAACGCCGCGGCATTTTTAAAAAAACTTAACGGATTCGGTATCACACGGGAGGCGCTGCAACAGGCATGGGAAAACTCCATACCCCCGGAGGGATCCGGGAAATAGGAAAAAAGTTTGATTTTCATACGGCCAAACGGTTGGGGCAGAACTTCCTGACCGATCTTTCCGTGGTGGATCAAATCGTGGAAAGCTCCCAGGCAGGCCTCGGCGACCTGGTGATCGAGATCGGCCCCGGCATGGGTGTTATGACCGCCCGAACTGCCGTTGCCGCAGGAAAAGTAACGGCCATCGAGGTGGACGAAAAGCTGATCCCCATCCTGAAAGAGACCCTGGCGCCCTATCCCAACGTGGTCGTGATCAACGAGGATGTGCTAAAGGCAGATCTTCCGGCCATCATCGAACAGGAACGCCTGTTGCCCGACGGAACTTTGGCGGAGCAGGTCCGCATCCTGGGCAATTTGCCTTACTATATCACCACGCCGATCCTGATGAAGCTGCTGGAAGAGCGGGTCGGCGTCGCCTCCATCACCATCATGGTGCAAAAGGAAGTCGCCCAGAGGATCGCGGCGCCGCCGGGCAGTCGGACCTACGGGGCCCTTTCCGTGGCCGTCCAGTATTTTTGCGAGATCGACTATGTGTGCACAGTGCCAAAGGAAGCCTTTTTCCCTTCGCCCAAGGTCGATTCGGCTGTGATCCATCTGCGGCTCCGGGCAAAACCGCCGGTGGAGCTTATATCGGAAAAGCTGTTTTTTGAATGTGTCAAAAAAGGCTTTGGCCAACGTCGCAAAACCCTTCACAACGCCCTGACCGGCATCGGCGACCTGGACAAGGAGGCCACCGGAAAGCTTTTGCAGGACTGCGGGATCGATCCGGTTCGCCGGGCCGAGACCCTTTCCCTTGATGAATTCGCCGCATTGGCAAACCGCCTGGCAGAGCCGGGCTTGCATATACGATAATACCAAAGGAGGAACAAAGTATGAAAACAGTCGCAACAAAAAATGCCCCCGGAGCCATCGGCCCCTATTCCCAGGCACAGATCGTAGGAAACATGGTCTTTACATCGGGTCAGCTGGGTCTGGACCCGGCCACCGGTGATTTCGCCGGCCCCGGCGTCGAGGCGCAGGCCACGAAGGCTCTTGAAAACCTCAAGGCGATCCTGGAAGCCGCCGGAACCGGGATGGACAAGGTCTGCAAGACCACTGTCTTCCTGTCGGATATGGCCAACTTCGGCGCCGTCAACGCGATCTACGGCACCTATTTCAAAGAAGGCGCTTTCCCGGCCAGAAGCTGCGTACAGGTCGCAGCGCTGCCCAAGGGTGGTCTGGTAGAGATCGAAGCCGTCGCAGAACTGTAATCCTGCATCGCAAAAAGAGCCTCCCGCACGTTTGCGGAAGGCTCTTTTTTTATACTTTTATGGAATTGCCGAAAGGCTAAGCCTTTTTCGGCGTGAGCGCCGTCTGCCCGCCCATGTAGGGCTGGAGGGCCTTGGGG
>CALLHZ010000065.1 GCA_938009115.1 uncultured Clostridia bacterium | reverse complement strand
ACCACCGAGATCTACACTCTTTCCCTACACGACGCTCTTCCGATCTTGTCCGTGAGCTCCAGGATGCCTTTGCCCAGCACGGGGTGCTCCGTGGGTATCAATGTTTTGACGGCCTGGATCACGTCAGCCATCTTATAAACAGCATTCAGTCCTTTTTCCGGATTGGCCGAGTGAGCCGGTTTTCCAAAGGTTTCCAGGACGATTTCCGCGCGGCCCCGCTGCCCGATTTTCAGATTCAGGTCCGATGCTTCACCGATCACGACATAATCGGGCTGCACGGCTTTGCTGATCTCCCGGGACGCCACGCCTTCAAAACATTCTTCGTGCACGACGCCGGCCACGTAGATCTCGCCGGCAAAGTCTTTCTGCGTGTCATTGGCAAAGGCTGCCGCGGCGCACATCATCGCTGCCAGGGAACCCTTCATATCGGTGGCGCCGCGCCCGTAGAGCTTTCCATCCTTTATTTCTCCGCCGAAAGGGTCTACGGTCCAGGCGGAAGGATCCGATACGGGAACAGTGTCCATGTGCGCGTCAAACAATAACTTCTTTCCGGGGCGGTTCCCCTTGATACACCCGATGACATTGCCGTAAATGTCAGTTTGAACATCATCGAAATCATGATCCCGAAAGTATTGGATCATCAGCTGGGCGACAGGCTCTTCTTTCCCGGATAATGTGCCTGCCCTTATAAGGCTTTGGCACAGGGAGATGAGTGATTCGTAATTGTTCTCCATTTTTCTACCTCATGTCGATGTTGTGGTTGGTTCAGATCGCACTGATATGATTGTAGCACAGATATCCGTTGAAACCAAAGGTTCATTTGTTGTATACTACACAGGATGTCAAACTGATGACCGACAAAGGAAAGGGAGTACAAGATGAACGAGAGAGTTGACAATTGGCTGAAGGATCACGAAGAAGAGATGATTCGGGATCTTCAGGGCTGCCTTGCGATCCGCAGTCTGAAGGCAGAACCGGCTCCGGGAGCCCCGTTTGGAGAAAAAGTACAGGAATGTCTGACTTACACATTAGGTGTTGCCGATAAACTTGGTTTTGTTACGAAAGACCAGCAGGGGTATTATGGCTATACCGAGGCCGGAGACGGGGCAGAGATGCTTGGCGTCCTTGTGCACCTTGATATCGTGCCGGAGGGCACCGGATGGGATTATGATCCCTTTGGAAAGGATCTGGTCGACGGAAAGCTCTATGGAAGAGGCACATTGGACGATAAGGGGCCGGCGATCGCTGCGATCTACGCATTGAAGGCTGTCAAAGAGGCTGGCATCCCGCTGAAGCGTATGGTGAGAGTCATTTTCGGATGTGACGAAGAAAGCGGCATGGAGTGCATGTCGCATTACAAAAAGAACGACAGGATCCCGGACCTTTCTTTTTCTCCGGACGGGGAATACCCGTTGACGAATTCGGAAAAGAGCATTGTCAACGCGGTATTCGAGCGCAAGTTCCACTCCACGATCACGGTCAGGGCAGGAGACGTGGCCAATGTGGTGCCCGGCGAGGCGGTTGCTGTCGTTCCGCTGACCATAGAAGAAGTCAAAGCCGTTGCCGAACGTTTTGGAAACAACAGCGACTGCGCGCTCACGCTTAAAGCCCTGGAGGATGGCACCCAGATCAAAACGATCGGCAGAATTGCCCACGCATCCATGCCCGAAGACGGACTGAACGCGCTGCAGGGCATGTTCAATTTCCTTTCTTTGCTGCCGCTGGAAAAGGACGACATGAGTATCGTCCTCGGGTTAAAAGAAAAATTCAGAATGGAGTATTACGGTCAGAGCATCGGTCTGGACAAAGCCGACGAATCCGGGCGGCTTACATTGAATATGGGTGTAATGCGTTGGAATGAGAACGGTTTTCAATTGACTTTCGACCTTCGCTGTCCCACGTCACTTTCATCTGAAGGGATCAAGAAGGCGCTCTGTGACGCCATAGAGCCTACCGGGGCCGCTTTGAAGAGCTTTGTATTCAAGCCGGGGTACTGCCTGCCTGACGATTCGGAGATCGTAACGAAGCTGCTTCAGGTATTCAAAGATAGAACAGGCAAAGTTATGCCCCCGAAAAAAATCGGCGGCGGGACCTACGCGCGAACGCTGCCCAATGCAGTGAGTTTTGGTCCTGAAGGCTATCTCTGCGAGTCTTCGGCCCATGTGGCCAACGAATACATCACAGTGGATCAGTTGATGTTCAACGCAAGAATGCTGGCCGACGCCATCATCGCGCTGGCTGGTTGATCGAAGACGATCATGAAGATGCTGTGACGGGATTGTTAAGAGTGTGTTAAGTTTTTGTTGCATCATTCTTTCACGGTATGGTAAAATGACACCGCTGAGTTGTCGGAGACAGTAGTCTAACATAAGCATCGCTCCGACGGAATCATGAAATTTTTGGAGGTAAACAAAAATGAGAAAATTAGTAAGCTTGCTGCTTGCGCTGGCGCTCATCATGGGTTGCTTTGCCGCATGCGGCGGCGGCGGAGAAGTCGCAGAAGAGAATGCCTATAAAATCGGCATCATCACCGGAACGGTTTCTCAGGGCGAAGAGGAATACCAGGCTGCCCAGAATGCCAAAGCGAAGTATGGCGACATGATCGTCACCGCAACGTATCCGGACAATTTCTCGACTGAAACCGAAGCGACCATCGCACAGGTCGTCGGACTTGCCAGCGACCCCGAAGTCAAGGCGATCGTGTTTGTCCAGGCAGTGCCCGGCGCCGCAGCAGCCATCGACAAGGTCAGAGAGACCCGCCCCGATATGCTGTTCATCGCAGGCGTTGTTGCTGAAGATCCCGCAACCATCGCAAGCAAGGCCGATATCTGCATGCTCGTGGACGAAATCTCCATGGGTACCGCTGTCATCGAACAGGCCGCCAAGCAGGGAGCTGAGACTTTTGTACATGTTTCCTTCGCTCGCCACCTGTCCTATGCCACCATCGCAGCCCGCAGAGAGCTCTTTATCTCCACCTGCGAAGAACTGGGCATCGAATATGTTGAAGCGACCGCACCCGATCCCACAGGCGATGCAGGCGTTTCCGGCGCACAGCAGTGGATCATCGAAAACGTTCCTGCTCTTGTAGCGGAATATGGTCCCAACACCGCATTCTTCAGCACGAACTGCGCAATGCAGGAACCGCTGATCCGTACGGTTGCCGAGCAGAAAGCGATCTTCCCGCAGCAGTGCTGTCCTTCTCCGTATCACGGATATCCGGCAGCATTCGGCATCGACGTAGCCGGTCATGAGGGCGACGTTGCCTGGATGCTCGAAGCCATCAAAGCGAAGGTTGCCGAATATGGAAATACCGGACGGATGTCCACATGGGCGATCCCCGTCAATATGCTGATGATCGAAGCCGGCGTTGAATATGCCATCGCATTCTGCGAAGGCGAGACTGCAGCCGCGCTGGACGAAGAAGTCCTGTTCGAGAAAATCAAGGCTATCGGCGGTGAAACTGTTTCCATCAGTAACTTTGTTGATGAAGCAGCCGGCGAGCTGGACAACTTCTACATGCTGCTCTGCCCGTTCTATGATTTTTAGTCATAGAGACGACTTGATCAGCGACAGTATTTAACTAAATCAGATGAAAGTGCCTACGGGTAACACTGTAGGCACTTTCTGACTGTAAGTAATTTGGACGTTATCCCACTTCGTCGGCGCATCCGGCGTCGACGTGGAAAGGAGGATTGGGAGGCCTATGAGTTCCCAATATGTACTGAAAATGGGGGGCATCACCAAAGAGTATTTTGGCAATCGCGTGCTCAATGACGTGAACCTGTCCGTCCGTCCGGGCGAGATCCATGCCCTGATGGGTGAAAACGGAGCAGGGAAGTCCACGTTGATGAACGTGTTGTTCGGGATGCCCGTTATACATAATACAGGCGGATTTTCCGGCACCATAGAGGTGGACGGAACAGCCGTTACGATCGACAATCCCCAGAAAGCCATGGAATTGGGCATCGGAATGGTTCATCAGGAATTCATGCTGATCCCTGGATTCACTGTAACGGAAAATATTAAAATAGGGCGCGAAAAGACGACACCAGGTATCGCAAGCCGTATCTTTGGGAAAACGCTGGAAAAGCTGGACACGGATTCCATGCGCAAAGATGCCAGAAAAGCGCTGGATACCATCGGACTTAACATAGAAGAGTACGTTAAAGTCAAAGGATTGCCGGTCGGTTACATGCAATTTATAGAAATTGCGCGGGAAATCGATAAAACCGGGATCAAGCTGCTGATATTCGACGAGCCCACGGCGGTGCTCACGGAAAGCGAAGCCGACAAGCTTTTGGAGGCCATGCGTGTCATTGCCTCTCAGGGGATCGCCATCGTTTTCATCACCCACCGGCTGGATGAGGTGATCGCAGTGACCGACAGTATGACGATCCTGCGGGACGGCCAGTTTGTAAAAAGGCTGGATACGAAGGATACAAGCGCCGTGGAGATCGCCGAGCTGATGATCGGCAGAAAAGTGGAAAAGCTGCTGGATGACAGCGAGGACCAGCGGATCCTGAACGATGAGGATATCATTCTCAGCCTGAAGGACTATTATGTCGATATGCCGGGCGAAAAAGTCAAAGGGATCGATTTAAGTATCCGAAGAGGTGAGATATTCGGTATCGGCGGCTTGGCCGGTCAGGGAAAGCTTGGAATTCCCAACGGAGTTATGGGCTTGTATGACGCCGAAGGCGAAATCGTTCTGGACGGCATGGCCATCGATCCGTCCAAGCTCGGAGACGCATTGAAAAAAGGCATCGGGTTTGTTTCGGAGGACCGGCGCGGTGTGGGACTTCTTCTTGAAGAATCCATCGAACACAATATCACATTCACCGCCATGCAGATCAAAGGATCGTTCCTGAAGAGCATCGGTGTCGGCAAGCTGTACGACGGGAAAAGCGGCAGGCTTCATGCGAACGAAATGATTCGTCAGCTGGATATCCGCTGCACCAGCGCCGCACAGCGGGTGGGCGCGCTTTCCGGAGGCAACCAGCAAAAGGTATGTCTTGCCCGGGCGCTGGCGCTGAACCCGAAGCTGCTCATCGTGTCCGAGCCGACGCGAGGCATTGATATCGGCGCAAAAAAGCTGGTGATCGAACTCCTGGCCATGCTGAACCGCAAAGAAGGCATGACCGTCGTTGTTGTGAGTTCGGAACTGAATGAATTGAGAAGCATCTGCGACAGGATCGCCATCGTCTCAGAAGGAAAAGTCGCAAGGATCATGAATCCAGACGATTCGGACGCCGCCTTCGGGCTTGCCATGGCGGGTTACAAGGAAGGGGGAAAACAATCGTGAAAGACAAGTTTTCTCAAGTGATCAAAGCGATCGGACTGCCGCGCATCATCATATTCGCTTTCTTTCTTCTGGTAGTCTTTGGCGCATACCATTTTGGTTTAGGGCTTCCGGCACTCTTCGGCAGCGTCCTGCGCCGCTGGGGCATGTTCGGTGTGCTGGTCCTTGCCATGGTCCCTGCCATCCAATGCGGCATCGGCCCCAACTTCGGCGTCAGCCTGGGTATTGTCTCCGGCTTGCTGGGATCTTTGCTGGTGATCGAATTTAACCTGACCGCCTCCATCGGCCCCTGGGGCGCCATCGCCGCAGCTATGCTGATCAGCGCGTTAGTGGCCGGACTGGTCGGTGCAGGATACGGATTGCTGTTGAACCGTGTCAAGGGGTCAGAGATGACCGTATCCACCTATGTTGGATTTTCCGCCATCGCATTTATGAACATTTGGTGGGTTACGCTGCCTTTCCGCAGCGGTGAAATCAACTGGCCGATCGCCGGCGAAGGAGCTCGTAACACGATCAACCTGGCCTCCAGCTTTGGCGAACTGCTGAACAGGACCGGCGGATTCTATCTTTACGGTGAGGGCGATACGGGAATGTATGTGCCCACCGGACTGCTGGTCTTCTTCTTTGCAATGTGCTTTGTCGTATACCTGTTCATGAAGAGCAAGACAGGAAAGGCAATGAGCGCTGCCGGAGCTAATCCGGTTTTCGCCAGAGCCAGCGGGATCAACGTTGACAAAATGCGCATTTTGGGAACAGCTGTTTCCACCGCTCTTGGCGCCATCGGCATCATCACTTATGCCCAGGCCTTTGGATTCCTGCAGATGTATAATGCGCCCCTGATGATGGGCTTTGCCTGTGTTGCGGCAGTCCTGATCGGCGGGGCCAGCACGGTCCAGGCAAGGATCAGCAATGTGGTCATAGGTACTTTTCTGTTCCAAGGCATCCTGGTGATCGCTCTTCCCGTCGCCAATAAACTGTTTGTCGGCACGGACCTTTCGGATATCATGCGCATCATCATATCCAACGGCATCATCATTTATGCTCTTACCAAAGCGAAGGGAGGTGCCTCCAATGAAGAATGATTACCTGTTATACTTGAAAGACCGCAGCGTATCCGGATTGAAGGCATTGTATGCGAACAAAGTCGTACTCATGTTTGTGGTGCTGTGTACTTTCGGCATCCTTACTACGGGAAAACCGGCTTCTTATACAGTGGTCGAGGTATTCACGCGCTTCGGACGCAACACCTTTTTGGTCCTTGCGCTCATCATCCCTGTCTTAGCCGGTCTGGGCCTGAACTTCGGTATCGTCGTAGGGGCTATGGCGGCTCAGGTAGCTATATTCTGGACAGTCTACTGGGGCTTTACCGGCCTGAAAGGACTGTTTATCTGCGTACTGCTGGCCACTCCCGTAGCGATCCTGTTCGGCTGGATGGTCGGGAAGCTCTATAACAAGACTAAAGGCGCGGAGATGATCACTGGCCTAATCCTGGCCTATTTTGCGGATGGATTATATCAATTTGTCTTCCTGTTTCTGATCGGGGGCGTGATCCCCATGGACAACCCGACGATGATCATCGCCGGTGGGACCGGGGTCAAAAATACCATCGACCTGACAGGGAATCTCAAGTACACCATCGACACGATCAGCATGCTTTCGGTTGTTCGGGGCTTTGCGGTGATCTACTGCATCGTGTCCGTTCTGTTGTGGGTGCTGAATCGCAGAAAGTCTGCAAATTTGCAGACCCCGCTGCAGAAGGACCGTCTGATTGCCGCCGCGACTGCTTTTGCCCTGACATTTATACCTTTTGTCAATACATTTATGGCTACGGACCGGCTTCAGCTGTCCAAAGGTGTTCCGGCCCTTGCCGGATTGGTAGCCCTTTTGGGTCTGTATCGTGTCTTCGTTGTCAAAACGAAGAAAGAAGACGAAGCGTTCCGAAAGAGAAATCTGACCATGTCGTTGCTTGCGGCGGCGGTCCTGGGCCTTTCTCTCGTACCTGCGATCCAGAATATCCTCTGGGCCGTGCACCTTCCGGTCATGACCTACGCCCTGATCGCTTTGCTGTGCGTATTCAACAGCTGGCTTCTGAGCACGAAGATGGGGCAGGACATGAGAACGGTCGGACAGAGCCGCACCGTGGCCAATGCTGCCGGAATCAATGTGAACCGCACCCGGATCATTGCCATGTGCATGTCTACTACGCTGGCTGCCTGGGGGCAGATCATCTATCTGCAGAATCTGGGCACCTTTGCAACCTACGGTGCTCATACGATGTGCGGACAATATGCCATCGCAGCCCTTCTTGTTGGCGGCGCCAGTGTACAGCAGGCCAACAACAAGCAGGCGATCCTGGGCGTATTCCTGTTCCATACGCTGTTTGTCGTCGCGCCATTGTCGGCCAGCACTATGTTCGGCAGCGCGCTTATCGGCGAATACTTCCGTGTATTCATCTGCTATGGAGTCATCGCGCTCTCTCTGGCCATGCACGCGTGGAAAGCAAAGCCGAAATTCGGCAAGGATGCCGGCGCGGGCACAGCGCTGCCGCGCCCTGCAGCATTGCCTGCGGAAAGCGCCGGACAGGCCCAATAGATCAATCAAAACACATGTACATAGAACAAGGCCCCCGAAAACCGGGGGCCTTGTGTTTGTTCCGAGTCAAAAGCCGAAGTGGCGCTAAAGGAATTTTTCGATGAAGCTGTAGCCTAATTTGAAGCCGTAGAATACAATGACCGATCCGCAGAGGATATTGATGGCCCGTAAGACCTTCGGGGTGATTTTTGCGCTGAACAGCGTGATCACTGTTGTAAGTCCGGTAAACCAAAGCGCCGACGCGGCCATGAAGCCCAATATGAACTGTACGTCCACACCCTCCGGCAACGTAGCCCGTGTGGCGCCGATAAAAAGGGATCCGTCGATGATGGCCTGAGGGTTGAACCAAGTGACGACACAGGCGGAAGTGACGACCTTCAACAGCGGAATATCCACATTAGCGCCTTCTTTTATTTCGCCTTTGCTTCGAAGCAGTCCGATGCCGATCCATATAACGACAAGGCTTCCGACCAGGAGAACCGCCATTTCGATAAGCCTGGAGCGTTCGATCACTGCACCAATACCGAAATAGCATGCGAGGGCCAGTGTAATATCAAAAAAAATGATGATCAGCGCTGTCAGATAGGCCCGGCGCCGGCTTTGGGTAAGGGCGGTATTGATCACGAACATATTTTGCATTCCGATCGGCGCCACATAGGCCAATCCCATGGTCAGTCCCTGCAGAAAATACATATAACCTCTAACCTCCTGATTATGATGGATCGATCAGCAATAAATTGTAAGAGAGTGGGGAAGGTTGCGGATGAGCACCCGCTCACCGCCTTCGGCTTTTTCACCGTCCAGTGACCAGTTAACGTTTTCCGGCATTTGGAATTCCAGTTCATTGGCTTTATAGAATTCGAACATATCATTGTCGAAGCTGGCATTGGCGATTCCCGTCAGGATCCGGTTCAGATCCAAAGGAGTTTTCGGCGTGCGGACCATGATCACCTCGAAAAGCCCGTCTTCCAGGTCTACGATAGATTTTTTGAGTTTCACGATCCCTGCGACGGAGGTACTGTTGGTGACGGAACAGAACACATAATCGCCCATGTAGCACCGGGATTCGGTCCGGACGCGAACATGGTATGGCTTGATATGCGCAATGTCGCGAACACCTTCCAGCACATAGGCCATCGGACCCAGGGTATTTTTGATCTCCTGAGGCGCTCTGTAGGAAGCAGCGGTAAAGGCCCCGAAGGAGGCGATATAGCTGAAGTAGCGCTCTTCGTTAAAGCACCCTATGTCGATAATGCGGGGCGCGCCTTCCGCAATGGCCTGGGCAGCTTTCACCGGGTAGGGGGAAAGCTGAAGCGTTCTGGCGAAATCGTTAGTGCTTCCGGTCGGAATATAGCCGATGGGAAGGGGCTCTTCCGATTGCAGAAGGCCGGTGATGACCTCGTTCAGCGTTCCGTCGCCCCCGCAGCACACGACGATGTGGTGACCATCGGAAGCAGCCCGTCCGGCGAGTTCAACGCCGTGCCCCGCATATTGCGTAATGGCAGTCGTGACCGTATATCCCGCTCTGCAAAACACGTCAATGATCCCGAACATCTCTGTTCGGGCCAGCAATTTGCCTGCGACCGGGTTGATGATGATGAGAAGATTTTTCATGGCCATTCGTCCTTCCGGAGCTCCTGAAAAACAGCCTTCCGGAATTACCAGTATAATGTGCTTTTCTTGCAAAAGCAAGTCTATTGCAGTATAATATTCACTTGTACAAATGATTGAATCAAGGCAGGATGAAGCATGGAATCATATGAGAGAAATAATGACATCATCGGCGATGGGACGCTGAATTGCGCCCAGAAAATCGTCGGAAGTTTTTGTGAGGCGCTAGGAATTCCACTGGCGGAGGGACTCCGCATGGCCCGGCCGCTGGGCGGAGGCCTGCGGGCAGGGGAGGCCTGCGGCGCTCTGGTCGGCGGGCTCCTGGTGTCGGGCTTTAAATACGGGACTTCGCAGGAAGATCCGCCGGAAGCCCGGGCCGTATGCGACGAGAAAGCAGCGGAGCTGTCCCGGCGCTTCATGGAATTGCACGGCGAGATCACATGCAGAGCTTTGCTCGGCATCGACACCTCTGTCGGAGACAACCGCCGGATGGCCGCGGAAATGGGATTGTTTCGCGATGTCTGTCCCAATATCGTAGTAAAGACTATTGAACTTTTGGAAGAATTGGGGTATGGAGATGGAAAACGGTAAAAGGAATAAGCGTGATGCGATCCGATCATTTTGGAAAAATCACCGGATCGTGAGTATCCTTGGGATTTTGTTCGCCTTGTTGGTGTTGTATCGGGCCGGCAAGTTTTTTCTGGTGCCGGAAGTCAAAGAAGCGGAGCCGGCTGTCAATGTGCTCGTCACGGAAGCCCGGTATGAGCCCATCGATTTGATTTCTCCGGTTACAGGGCGTCTGAAGCCGGTGGAGGAAGTCGCTTTGGTGCCTTTGGGCTCCGGTCAGGTCACGGCTGTTTACGTAAAGGTCGGTGACCGTGTATCCAAAGGCGACGTCCTCTTTGAAATCGATAAAGGGCAGGTGGGGGCCACGTACAGTCAGGCAAAGGAAGCTTACAACGCCGTTGCGTCTACCTTTGCCCGGATGGAACTGCTGTACCGCGAAGGCGCAGTTTCCCTTCAGGATTACGAAGCAGCCAAGGCCCAGTATGCCGCGGCACGGGAATCATTGAATATGGCTTCGGACGCGTATGCGAACTTTACTGTGACATCACCCATCGACGGCTATGTCACCGCCTTGAATGTAACGGTGGGGAGCATCGCCGGAGGCGCCGCAGCAGGCTCGGTGGCTGATGTGGACGAGCTCATTATCGAAACGACCGTCAGCGAAGTACTGGCTCAATCGGTAGAGGTCGGCGAAGCCGTACAGGTATATATCGACAGCCTTGGGAAGGAGTTTCCCGGAACGATCACTGCTTTTTCCCCGATTCCGTCCATGGGGATGCTCACTTATCCTGTGACGGTCACCATGGCGCCGGACGAGGCGCTGTTTGCCGGAATGTTCGCGGAAGTCCGCCTGGTGTCCGAGGAAATCCAGGAGGCTCTGTGCGTGCCTTCAGAATCGGTGATCATACGCGATGGGCGGGCGGAGGTCGTCGTTCTTGGTCCTGAGGATGTGCCGGAGCTGCGGGAGGTCGTTGCAGGGGTTGACAACGGAACGATCGTTCAGATCGTATCCGGGCTGGAGGAAGGCGAACGGGTCATCTATTCCGGCCAGCATTTTGTGGTGCCCGGCGTGCAGGTCCACGTGGTGGAGGACGCAGAATGAAGTGGAGTCTGTCGAAAATTACGATCCGAAGGCCGGTGGCCACGATCATGGTCACGCTGATCGTGGTGGTCCTTGGGATCTCGGCGATCCTGGGTATCCCCAGGGATCTGATGCCGAACATCGAGCTTCCTGTGGCGATGGTGATCACAAACTATTCCAACGCATCCCCGGAAGAGGTGGAGACCATGGTCACCGCCCCGGTGGAACAGTCTCTTGCCTCTGTGGAAGGTTTGGACGAGATGATGTCTTATTCCATGGAAGGCATGTCGGTCGTGGTCATCGCATTCCAGATGGATACGGACATGGATTTTGCGGCGCTGAACATGCGCGAAAAGATCGCGCTTATCTCCGACTACCTACCCGAAGGGGTCGGCGATCCGCTGGTGATGAAGCTGGATATGAATACGATGCCGGTGATGCAGATCTATGTGTCTGCCGATATTCCGCTGGAGGAATTGACAAGACGCGTGGAAGATCAGGTCGTACCGTATTTTGAACGGAGCGCCGGCGTGGCTTCGGTTTCTGCTTATGGCGGTGTTGAAGAAGAGATCGCGATCCAATTCAGTCAGGAAAGCCTGCTTGGCTACGGATTGACCCTGAGCACTGTTTCTCAGATCCTTGCCGCAGAAAATATCAATCTGCCCAGCGGCGATGTGTCCAAGGGCGATACTCAGGTGATCGTGCGGACGCTGGGAGAGTTTTCTTCTGTTGACGAGTTGATGAATCTGCCCATCACCGTGTCAGACCGCAGCATCCTTCGGCTGGGCGATGTGGCCACCATTACCAAAGGAATCAAGGAGGTCGAATCCATCACAAGGATCGATGGCCAGACCGCTATCGGGATCATGGTCTCCAAGCAATCGGACGCCAATACCGTACAGGTTTCCAAGGGGTTGAACAAAGAACTGAAAGAGCTGGAGAAGACTTATCCGGAGCTTAATTTCTCCATCGGGTATGATCAGGCTGATTTCATCAACAGCTCGATTTCTTCTGTCGCTCAGGCTGCTTTGACCGGCGGTCTTCTAGCTGTTTTCGTAGTGTTTCTCTTCCTGCGCAATATCAAAAGCACGTTGGTGATCGCCATTTCCATACCGGTTTCGCTGCTGGCGACCTTTGCGGTGATGAGTCTGCGGAACATTACGCTGAATCTGGTAACGCTCAGCGCCCTTACGCTGGCGGTGGGCATGCTGGTGGACAACTCCATCGTCGTGCTGGAAAATATCTTTCGTCTGCGGACCCAGGCGCATTCTGCGGAAGAAGCCTCCGAAAAAGGGTCTGCCGAGATCTTTCTGGCGATCCTGGCTTCTACGCTGACGACTGTCATGGTGTTTTTGCCCATCGCGTTGACCGAAGGCATGGCATCCATGATGTTTTCGGAATTCTGCTTCACGATGATCATCTCCCTGATGGCTTCCCTGTTCGTCGCCTTGACTGTTGTGCCTATGCTCTGCTCCAAGCTGCTGCGGGGCAATATTTCCACCACCTATCTGCGGATCGGTGAAAAGCGTTATATCTACAAACTGGTGCCGCGTTTTGCGGTATATCTGGAACGCATCACCGAGGGATATGAAATACTGATCCGGAAGGCTCTGACCATGAGAAAAAAAATACTGCTCTGGTCTGTCTGGGCTTTTCTGATCTCTTCCGTGCTTCTGGTTTTTGTGGGATGGGAACTGCTGCCGCAAACCGACGAAGGGATCGTCTCCATCGATGTGGAAGTCCCTTACGGTACAGCACTGTCTGATAAAGACGCGACGATGGCCGAAATAGAAAATTATGTGCTGTCATTGCCGGAGCTGGAGCACGTATCCATGAGTACGCAGGGCGTCAGCATGATGTCCATGAACCAGAATGCAGGACTGACGGTCACGCTGGTGGATCGGAGCGACAGGAATCGCAGCAGCAAAGAAGTCGCTGCAGATATCCGGGACCATCTTGCCGAGCTCTCCGGCGCAAAGTTGACTGTTTCGGCGGATTCTTCCATTACATCCATGTTTGGAAGCAACGATATCAGCCTGATGATCCTCGGCAAAGACTACACAACACTGGAGGTCATTGGAAATCAGCTTTTAGAGCGGATCACAGCGCTTCCGGAAATCGCTCATGCGGAGCTTGATGTCAAGGAAGGGAACCCTGAGATACGGGTACTGATCAACCGCAATGCCGCGGCGCATTACGGCATTACCGCCTATCAGCTGGCTAACGGACTTTCTTCCTCTCTCTCCGGGGTCAAGGCGACGGATGTCACCATCGATGGGGAAGATATCGAAGTCAATCTTTCTTTGCGGGACGATTACGGAAGTTCCGTGGAGAACATGAAACAGATCGTCGTCACTGGAAGTTATGGAATGCCTGTAGCCATCGGACAAATCGCTACGTTTGAATACGACAACGCACCTTCGGTGATCAATCGTTACAACCAGCAGAATTACATCACCATCAATGCTGAAGTGGTCGGAAGCGATCTGGAGGGCGCATCCACTGCCATGGAACAGGTTGTGGCGAGCTATGCCTTCCCGGACGGATATCATCACGAAATGTCCGGATTGGCGTCAGAAATGGTCAGCGCTTTCGGGAGCCTGGCAAAGGCCTTGATCGTCTCCATCGCCCTTGTGTTCCTGCTTCTGGCTGCGCAGTTTGAATCGCCTCTCATGGCCATTATCGTCATGATGGCGGTGCCCTTCGCCATGAGCGGCGCTTTCCTGGCCATGTTCGTGACCGGTGTCGCCTTGTCGATGACCTCATTCCTGGGCCTGATCATGCTGGTAGGTATCGTAGTGAACAATTCGATCCTTTTGGTTGAATTTATACGCAATAACGAAGCGGAACTGGGGAAGACCGAGGCGCTGGTCATGGCCGGAAAGCTTCGGTTGCGGCCGATCCTCATGACTTCCGCAACGACTTGTATCGGCATGATCCCGCTCTCTCTTGGTATCGGCGAGGGCGGAGAGATGCTGGCGCCCATGGGGATTTCCATCATCGGCGGGCTCACCGCTTCCACAGCCATTACGCTTGTCTTGGTGCCTGCGATCTATTCGATGATCGACGAGCGTAAGATGCTGCGCGAGGAGAAGCGTAAAGCGCGGCGGCAGCGGATCAAGGCATTGGAAATGCAATGGGCCGAAGAAGATCAGGCGGAGGACAACGGTTAATGCCTTGAACCGTTGTTCAAATTTGCCTATCGACGCACGTCTATAGTATAATTCCCCTTGGAAAACAATACGTCTGTCGACGAAGAAAGAGGAACTGTATGCTGTTGAAATCATTGAGGGAAGAGTTGATCGAATGCGGACTGTCCGCGATCCGGGAGGGCCTTACCACGGGGACGGGCGGCAACTTCAGCGCCTGCGACCGGGAAAGCGGCCTCATGGCGATCACGCCTTCTGCGATCCCTTATGCGCAAATCAAACCCAAAGACATCGTCTTGCTGGACGTCATCACGGGTGACATCAGGGACAGCGAGGCGATCCCCTCCAGCGAGTGCGATATGCACCGCATTTTCTACAAATACCGTACTGACCTGAATGCCATTATCCACACGCATACGCCGTATGCGGCCACACTGTCCTGCTTTCGCAAACCGCTTCCCGCCATACACTATCTGGTGGCCTTTGGCGGCCTTTGCGTTCCTTGTGCGGAATATGCCACCTACGGGACCGTGGCGCTGGCCAAGAATGCTTACGAAGCGATGCAGGGAAAAAAGGCGGTGCTCCTGGCCAATCACGGCCTGCTGGCAGGCGGCGCAAATCTGAACGACGCCTTCGCCGTCACGGAAGAAATCGAGCTGTGCTGTCAAATCTATTGCCGCGCAATGTCCATGGGTTCCCTGGGCGATCCCGTCCTGCTTCCCCAGGAGGAAATGGAACACATGATCGAGCGGTTCAAGAATTACGGACGCCGGATCGAAGAGCACGATGAGATATAGGAGGTCGAAATGAAAAAAGCATTTGTATCCGCGGAAATGGACTACGAAGTAGCAAAAGAGCTGGAACAATACCTGGACATTCAGTATGCGGAAGACAGGGCGATCCTGTCTGTGGACGATATGAAGCGGATGGTGGCTGACAAGGACGTGCTGGTCACCAGCTATGATCCCGTGACAAAAGAGGTGATCGATGCTGCGCCGAATTTGGGAATGATCGTTTGCACCCGGGCGACGCCTGTCAATGTAGATACCCGCTATGCGGCGAAAAAAGGTATTAAAGTGAGCTATGCAGTAGACCGCAACAGCGACAGCGCCGCAGAATTTACCATGGCGCTGATGCTGAGCGTCTCCAGAAAAGTATCCTTTGCATTCAGGGATCTTCACAACGGGATTTTCGTGGCTGAGGCCATGTCAAATAAGGAAAGTGAAAGCGTCAAACGGGATGTTACCTGGTCTACAGGAACGGAAAGCCCCTATGTCACCTACAAGGGTTTTCAGCTGAAAGGCCATACCGTAGGCATTGTGGGGTGCGGCGGCATCGGCAGGAGAGTCGGAGCCTTGTGCCATGCTTTTGGCTGCACTGTATTGGGCTGCGATCCATTCCTTACCCAGGATATGCTGCCCGATTACATTGAGCTTCTTCCCCTGGAAGAATTGGCGGAGCGTTCCGATATCATTACGGTGCACCTGAAGGACAGCCCCGCAACAGAAAAAATCATGAACGCGAAAATTTTCAAGAAAATGAAAAAGACCGCGTTTCTGATCAACACATCCCGGGGGGCGGTCATTGACGAGGAAGCGCTGATCCAGGCTCTGCGCGACGGCGAGATCGCCGGTGCCGGCATCGACGTGTTCAACAGCGAGCCTATCGCCAGCGATCATCCCTATTTTGAAATGGGTGACAGGGTCGTGATCACGCCTCATATCGCCGGCGCGACCTGGGACGCGATCACCAATCATACCCGCCAGTTCGTCACCGACGTAAAGCATTATCTGGCGGGAGAACCGCTGGAATATGAATACAAGCAATAAGGTGGAAATCGTGAACGCAAAGAACGATACGATGAAGGCTGCAGTGTGGCACGGTCATAAAGACGTACGGATCCAGGAGGTTCCTGTTCCTGTACCGGGTCCGGATCAGATCCTGATCCGCGTGGACTATGCCGGGATATGCGGAACCGACCGGCACGAATATGTGGGTCCGAATTTCATTCCGACTTTTAAGCCTCACCGTCTGACAGGACGCACGGCGCCTTTGATTATCGGGCATGAGTTTTCCGGCACAGTAGCCGCTTTCGGCAAAAATGTCAAGCAGTATGCTTTGGGCGAACCGGTCACCGCCAACGGCAGCCTCGCGTGCGGCACCTGTGAAATGTGCCGGAGCGGCCGTTACAATATTTGCCGAAAGCTCGGTTTTGTCGGCGTAGGCGATGACGGCTGCTTTGCAGAGTATCTTACGGTGGATGCCGATAAAGTTTTTCGCATCCCCGAAGGTGTCACCCAGCGGCAAGCCGCCGTGGCCGAACCCCTGGCCTGTGGGCTCCATGCCACACACCTGGCCGGCGATCTGTTCGGGAAGCGGGCCGTGGTGGTGGGCGCGGGCATCATCGGGATCGGCGCGCTGTACGGCGCAAAATTGGCAGGAGCTAAAGATATTCTGGTCGTGGGTCGCAGCGAGCACAAACGTTCTTTGGTCGAATCCATCGGGGGCGTGTATCTGAACGCTGCGCAGAAAGATTTTATGGATTTTCTGGAGGTCTGGAGCAGCGGAGATCTGGCCGACGTGGTCTACGAATGCGCCGGCACTCAGGAAACAATGGGCCTGTGCATTCCCGCCTGCAAGCCCGGTGGCATCATCATGGTGATGGGCGTCTTTGAAAAGCCTCCGACAGTGGATTTGAATACCCTGCAGGAAGCTGAACGAAGGATATTCACTTCTCAGGCCCATGTGAACGAGATCGGCGAGACGCTTGAATATATGGCGGCGGGCAAAATCCATGCTGATGAGCTGATCACCAAAGAGATCCTGCTGGAGGATCTGGTGGAGGAAGGGTTCGAAGAACTGATCCGCCATTCCAGCCAACATGTTAAAGTACTGATACGTATCAATGAATGATCCGCCAGGATCAGGGAGGAATATCATGGATTTAAAAAAAGCAAGCTTTATCACCCAGGCCGTACATGCTGGACAGCACGGCGATCCCGTGACCGGAGCGCTGGTGTCGCCTTTGTTTATGACCAGCACGTACTCCTGGACGGAAGATAAACTGGAGCGCTATCTTGCAGGCGAAAGGGAAGGCATCTTCACCTATGGAAGGTCCAGAAACCCGACGCAGAACGATCTGCAGGACAAGCTGGCCATGCTGGAAGGCGGGGAACAGGCCCTCATCACTGCTTCGGGCATGGCGGCTATTTCGCTGGCCATCCTGAGCTTTGTTCATCCCGGAGACCACATCATCAGCTCCAAAACCGTATACGGCGGAACCTATGCGCTTTTTACGAAGATCTTCGAAGAACTGAAGATCGAAGTGACTTTTGTGGACGACATGAGCGCAGCCACGCTGGAAAAAGCCTTGAAAAAGGAGACAAAAGCCGTTTACACCGAGACGATCTGCAATCCATCCATGACTTTGAACGACATTGAGTCCATCGGGAAATGGAGCAAGGAAAAAGGGCTGACACTGATCGTGGACAACACATTCTGTTCGCCATATCTCTACAGGCCTCTTGAGCACGGCGCGGACGTCGTCGTGAACAGCACAACAAAGTATATCAACGGCCACGGAGACCTGATCGGCGGCAGCATCTGCGGCACGTTCAAATTCGTGGACAATATCCGGGGATCCATCTATCAGGAGCTGGGGCCGGTGCCCAGCCCCCTGAGCTGCTGGCTGATGCTCAGAGGTCTCAAGACGTTGCCTCTGAGAATGAAAGCGCACTGCGAGGGCGCCATGGAAGTTGCCCGCTGGCTGGAAGCCAATCCCAAAGTGGAAAGCGTCATGTACCCCGGATTGGAAAGCCATCCGGATCATGACTTGGCTAAGAAAATGATGGGAGACAAGGGCTACGGAGGCATGATTTCCTTCGTGATCCGGGGCGGCATGGAGGCCGGCAAAGCAGTTCTTTATAATGTGGAAATGTGCAAGCTGGCCGTCAGTCTTGGCGACCTGGATACTTTGATCGAACAGCCTGCTACCATGACCCACGGAAAAATCGACCCGGCAAAGCGGGTGGCTATGGGCGTGCCCGACGGCCTGATCCGTTTGTCTGTAGGCATCGAAGATCCCAAGGACATCATTGCCGATTTGGAAAGGGCATTCAGCCATGTCAAATAGCGAACATCTTTACTTTCTTGTGATGGATGCAGGCACGACGAACATCAAGGCGGCTATCGTATCCGCATCGGGAGAATTGATGGATATTCAGGAAGAGCCGGCGGAGGTTTTGATGCCTTTCGCCGGCGCCTGTGAAATGGATATGGAGGGCCTTTGGTCATCGGTCAAAGCCGTCCTGAACAAATTGCGCATTGCAAACCCATCTCTTTGGGCGAAGGTGTCGGCCATCGGCATCAGCGCCCAGGGCGACGGACTTTGGATGATGGACCGGGATGGGAGGCCTGTCCGTAACGCCATTCTCTGGAACGATACGAGAACGGTAATGGATTACGACGAGATCAATCCACTCTGCCTGGGCTTGAATACCTGCGCACTGTTTCCCGGGGCCAACGCAGCGATCCTCACTTGGCTCAAGGCCAAAGAGCCGGAAAATTATGGGCGGATCGCGCATATTTTCCACTGCAAGGATTGGCTGAACTACAAGCTCACCGGTCATATCGGCACCGATGCCAGCGACGGCTCCACGGCGCTGATGGACATCTATACCAAGAAATATGCTTATGATTTGCTGGACAAGCTTAAGATCAGCGAAATGAGGGATGCTCTTGCGCCCATCAGCGCATCGGAAGATATCATCGGTCATTTGCTGGAAGAATCGGCGGCATCCCTGGGCCTCACGCCTGGGATCCCGGTCATTGCCGGATGCTTGGACGTGATGGCTATCGCTACAGGCTGCGGCCTCGCGGCAAAAGGGCAGCGGGGCACGATCGTGGGAACAACGCTGGCCAACTATGTGGTGATGGACGAAGCTACGGCAAGAGGCTGCATTGCCACCAACGGAAGTATCCTGTGCCACACAAAAAAGGGCACCTATATCCGTTTGATGGCAGCGTTGTCCGGATCCTCCTCGTTGGACTGGATGCGCCGGGAGATCTTGCACGATGAGGCTTATGCTGTCACCGATTGTGAGATCCTGAAGATCCCTATTGGCGCGGAAGGTGTTCTCAGCACGCCGTATCTGTACGGGGAACGGGCTCCTTTCAAGCTGAATTCCGCATCGGGCGGCTATTACGGCGTTCGCACCCACCATACAAAATATCATCTTGCCAGAGCCTCTTTCGAAGGCATGGTTCTTTCGATGTATGATTGTTATGAACACTTGCCTAAGGGAGACGCCGAATTATACGTGGCCGGCGGCGCCGCAAAAAGCCAGTGCATTTGCCAGATGATCTGCGATTGCATGGGGACGGACACCTATCGGTTCGAGCAAAAGGAGTTGGGACTCATCGGCGTCTGCCGTCTGATTCAGAGCGCCCTGGGCATCGATTCGGATCTGTCTTCCCGAACCGATCATTTTGTTCCAGATATGGAGAATCACCAAAAATACAAGACATTATATCAGGACTTCAAACTGCTCAAAGAAAGCCTCATGCCGTTCTGGAAGGCTCGTCTCGGGCGGGAATAGCCCTGCGCTGCTAATCATTCAGGAGGAATCATCATGGTCCAGTGGATCACCAATGCAAACATCGCCACCATGGATGCCGACAATCCGAGGGCCGGTTCTGCCGTGGTCAACGGAAAGTACTTCGCCTATGTGGGTGATGAAACCGGTGCAAAAGCATGCCTCGAGAGTCTGAAGGACCCGGCTGTTCAAACCGTCGATTTTCAGGGCAAGCTGATGATACCAGGCTTCAACGATTCTCACATGCATTATCTTCACTACGTTAAAACGAAGATCCATGTGGATCTGGTAGGCACGTCCTCCATGGCTGAGCTGATCGGACGGATGCGGGAAAGCTACCGCTCTTACGACCCGGGCAGCGGGCTCTGGTTCGTGGGCGAAGGCTGGAACCAGGATTATTTCGAGGACGAAAAGCGCTTTCCCACACGCCGGGATCTGGACAAGATCACCACAGAGCATCCGGTGATGATCCAGCGTGCCTGCGGACATATCGGCTGCCTCAATTCTAAAGCCCTGGAGCTCTTTGACATGAGCACGAAGGAGGCTGTGGAATATGGAAAGTATGCGGAAACCGATGAAGCCGGAGACTATACCGGCGTCATTAAAGAAAATCTGTTTGATTATTTCAAATCAAAACTCCCGGCGCCCTCCGTGGAAACGCTGACTGACATGATGATCGAATATCAGAAAGACATGTTCGAAGCCGGGATCACCAGCGTGCAGAGCGATGAATACAATTATGTTCCGGAAGGGTTTTTCTTTACGCTCCAGGAGCTTCTGTGCATTGCCGCCGAAGAAAGGCGGCTGAAGCTGCGTCTGTCCAGTCAGGCGCTGTACTTCAAGCCGGAAGCCCTGGAGCATGCTTTTAATAAGGGTTATGATCACACCTTCGGAAACGACACGCTTCACATTTCGGCCACAAAGCTTTTGGCCGACGGCTCCCTGGGCGCCCGGACAGCCTATATGCGCCAGCCCTATGCCGACGATCCCTCCACGCGTGGCCTGCTGATGTTCAGTCAGGAGGAACTGGACAAAATGGTGGCCATCTCCCATCGGAATAATACACCGGCCATCATCCATGCCATCGGCGACGGCGCCATCCAGATGTGTCTGGATGCCATAGAAAGGGCCCAAAAGGCGATGCCATATCTGAAGCCCCGGCACGGGATCGTTCATTGCCAGGTGACGGACAAAGCGATGATCCGCCGATTTAAGGAGCTGGATGTGGTCGCATATATCCAGCCGGTATTCATCGACTACGACATGAACATTATTTATGACAGGGTCGGCCGGGATCTGGCTGAGAGCTCCTATGCCTGGAAGGAGTATAAAGAGCTCGGCATTCATCATCCTTTTGGTACAGACTGCCCTGTGGAATCCTTCAACCCGTTTTTGGGTATCTACTGTGCGGTCACCCGGAAGGGGTTGCATGGAAACGGACCGTATCTGCCGGAGCAGGCAATGTCGGTGGAGGATGCGGTTTACGCCTATACGGCGGAAGGCGCTTACGCTTCGGGGCACGAACATGTAAAAGGGAAGATCCGTGCGGGCATGCTGGCTGATTTCGCCGTCCTGGACAGAGATCTGTTCCATGTTTCCCCGGAAGAAATAAAGGACGTGAAGGTCGAACGGACCTATGTCGGCGGCGAATGTGTATTCGTCCGCCAAGCAATATAATACAGCAGAAAGAGGAGGATGAAATGGCAAAATCCGTGTTGTTTAACGGGAAAATCTATGTGGAGAAGGGCGTATTTCAGGAGGCTGTGCTGGAAGAGGACGGCGTTATTAAAATGGTCGGATCTGATCAGGACGTGCTTGCGGCGGCCGGCGACGCGGTAAAGATCGACTGTCAGGGCCGAACGGTGCTCCCCGGGCTCAACGATTCCCATATGCATCTGCTGATGGTGGGCGAAGTGCTTTCAGAGGCACCTATCTCCGATTCCACTTCCGTTGAGGATATGATCGAGCGCTGCAGAAAATTTGCGGCGGAAAATCCGGAGCTGGTGAAAAACGGCATGCACAGCCAGGGCTGGAATCAGGATCTCTTCGAAAAAGGAAAGGTACGTTTGCCCAATCGTCACGATCTGGACAAGATATCCACGGAATATCCCATCATGCTGGAACGAGTCTGCGGCCACACCTGCACGCTCAACACCAAAGCGCTGGAGCTATTGGGAATAGGAAGAAATCATCCGCAGATCTATGAGGGCGGAACCATCGAATTCGAAGCGGATGGAAATCCCAGCGGCTATTTTACGGAAAACGCCGTCTATGAAGTCCGCAAGATCATTCCCCAGTCTACGATCGAAGAGCAGAAAAAATCCTTGCTGAAAGCCATGAAATACTGCGTGGAGCACGGTCTCACTTCGGTGCAGGCCAATGACATCGGCGAAATGGCCGAGGATCGGGACGCCCTGTTTCAGATGTACAAAGAAGTTTATCGGGACGGCCTGGCGCCCCTTCGGTTCCGGCATCAGGTCTGCTGCATGACCAAGGAGCATTTTCGGACTTACCTTGAGGGCGAATACCGTAACAAAGATCAATATGACGACATGCTGTCGATGGGACCGCTGAAGCTTTTTAAAGACGGTTCTTTAGGGGCCCGGACCGCAACGATGCGACATGAGTATCTGGACGATCCAGGCAATTTCGGCGTGGAAGCTCTCAGCGATGAATTGATGGATGAGCTGGTCGGCATGGCTGCAGAAAGAGACATTCAGACTGTTACTCATGTGATCGGCGATGACGCCATTGAGAAGACTGTCGCATCCTACGAGAAAGTGATGCGCAACGGTAAAAACATTCTGCGCAATTCTCTGATCCACTGCCAGATCACCGATCGTCCGCTGATGGAAAGGATCCATAAGTCCGGCACGCTGATTGCATATCAGCCGGTATTCCTGCAATGTGATATGTACGCAGTGGAGAGTCGCTGCGGCAAGGAGCTGAGCGCCACATCCTACGCCATGAAAACTGCCATCGACATGGGTATTCACGCTTCCTACGGGACAGATTCGCCGGTGGAGGACTGCAATCCTTTCCCCAACATCTACGTGGCGGTCAACCGTAAAGATCTGAAAGGAAAGCCGGAGGACGGCTTCAACACCCAGGAGTGTGTCGACGTCTATGAAGCGATCGACGCCTATACCGTGGAGAGCGCTTATCACGAGTTTATGGAAGACCGCAAAGGCCGCATCAAGCCTGGGCATTACGCGGACATGATCATACTGGACCGGGATATTTTCACAATAGACCCCATGGATATCATCAACATCAAGCCGGTGCTGACTATGGTGAACGGAAAGGTGGTCTATCAACGATGAAAGCTGAAAACTTTGCAAAGGCGGCAGTCCTGAGGCATGAGCTCCATCAAAATCCCGATCTCTCCAACGAAGAACGGCCCACGCTGGAGCGGGTGCTTCGTTTCCTGCGGGAAAACACGAAAAATCTGGAAATCGTAGATAAAGGCCATTATGTGTATGCTGTTTACCACTCTTCGGATCCCCGGAAGCCTTCCATCGGATTCCGCGCCGACTGCGATGCGATCAAAGTATATGACGATATCGACAAACCTTATAAATCTGTCAAGGACGGGGTCGGCCACAAATGCGGCCATGACGGCCACACAGCGGCCATGTGCGGCTTTGCCATGGAAATCGATCAGGAGGGAGCCGACCGGGACATCTATTTTCTGATCCAGCCTGCCGAAGAAAACGGATCCGGCGCAGCGACTTGTGTGGATTTCGTCACCGACAACCACATTGCCGAGATCTTCGCGTTCCACGATCATCCGGGCGCGCCGAAAAATTCTGTTACAGTGCGTGACGGCCTTATGAACTGCGCATCAAAAGGTATGACGATCACCATGACCGGTTCTCCCGCCCATGCCAGCGAGCCGGAAAACGGGAAAAATCCATCCTTCGCCATCGCAAAGACCGTGCTTGCCACGGAACGCATCACGGCGCCCGGCAATTTCCGGGGTCTTGTCATGGCCACGATCGTGCAAATCGACGTGGGCGAAAAAGAAGCCTTCGGTGTGGCCGCAAGCAGAGGAAAGCTCCTGATGACGATCCGCGGAGCTATTGAAGCGGAAATGGACGATCTGCAGGCGCAATTGGAGAAAGAAGCATTGAAGAATGCTGCCGATTACGGGCTGGAATGCACATTCTCTTATTGCGACGCATTCCCCGAGACCATTTCCCATCCCGAAAGCAATGAAAAGATCCGCATCGTTGCGGGGAAGCTGGGTTATCCCGTCATCGAGATGCCCAAGGCGCTCCGCGGGTCGGAGGACTACGGTCATTTCACGAAACTCACAAAAGGCGCATCCTTCTTCCTCGGTATGGGAATGGATGGACCGGAACTTCATACCGCTCATTTTGATTTTGATGATGACCTGATCGAATCGGCCACCGAGATCTTTAAGGGCCTGGTCAGGGAAGCGTAGGGGGAAACGACGATGAAAAAAGTACTGTACAACGGAAAAGTATATGTGGACCGCGATGTGTTTGCCGAAGCGGTATTGGTAGAGGGCGGACGGATCAAAGCAGTGGGAGGCAACCAGGAGATCCTTGCAATGGCCGGTGACGCCGATAAGATCGACTGCGAGGGACGCACGGTGATCCCGGGCTTCAACGATTCTCACATGCATTTGGCTTATGTGGGCGAATCCATGATGAACGTGGACCTGAGCACCTGCCGCTCTGTGGAAGAGATGGTAGAGAAGTGCATCGCGTTCCGCAAGGAGAATCCGGAAGTGACGAAGAACGGACTTTTCTCTCAGAGCTGGAACCAGGATCATTTTGATCCCGATAAGCGCCGGCTGCCCAATCGCCATGACCTGGACCGGATCGCCACGGATATCCCGGTAGTCCTGGCAAGGATCTGCGGCCATTCCTCCGCGGCCAACACCAAGGCTCTTGAAATGTTAGGGCTTTCGAAGGATAACAATAAAATCGAAGGCGGAGACGTGATCCTGGAAGAGGATGGTACGCCCAACGGCTACCTGTGTGAGAATGCGGCGTTTGCAGCACGCATGATCATTCCGCCCCTGACCATCGAACAACGAAAGCTGGCGCTTCTGAAAGCCATGGAATACGCCGTATCCCACGGCATCACGTCGGTCCAGTCCAACGACGTGGGCACCATTATTCCGGATCGGAAGCAGGCCTACGAAATGGTGCGGTCACTGTACGAAGAGGGGAAAGCGCTGCTGCGCTATCATTCCCAGGTCGGCTGCCCCACCATGGAAGATCTGAAGGCTTATATCGAAAGCCCGGAATTCCTGGAAGAGTCCTTTGACGGATGGTTTTCCGTGGGTCCTCTGAAAATGTTCAAGGACGGCTCTCTGGGCGCCCGGACGGCTACGGTTCGCCACGAATATCTGGATGACCCGGGCAATTACGGCGTGGAGACCACGGATGACCAAAAGCAGCAGGAAATGGTGGATTACGCCGCCGCTCACGGACTGCAGGTCGTGACACACGTGATCGGCGATGACGCCATCGAAAAAACAACGGCTGCCTATGAAAAAAGCTTTAAAGACGGCAAAAATGATCTGCGCCACTGCCTGATCCACTGCCAGATCACAGATCTGCCCTTGCTTGAACGTATCAGGGATTCCGGCGTCCTCATCGCCTATCAACCCATCTTCCTGCAGACGGATCTTCATGCTGTTGAAAGCCGCTGCGGAAAAGAGATGAGCGCCACATTCCTGGCCATGAAAACAGCCATGGACCTTGGGATCCGCGCATCCTACGGTTCAGATTCGCCCGTAGAGGACTGCAATCCGCTGCCTTGCGTATATTGCGCAGTCAACCGGAAGGATCAGACCGGATTTCCCGAAGGAGGATTCTTTCCGAATGAATGCGTGGATGTGCCGGCGGCCATCGACTCGTACACGGTGGAAAGCGCCTACATGGAATTCAAGGAAGATGTAAAAGGACGTATCAAGCCGGGTCACTACGCGGATATGATCGTGCTGGACCAGGACATTTTCACCGTGGATCCCATGAAAATCAAGGACATCCTGCCGGTGCTCACCATGGTGGGCGGCAAAGTGGTATATAAAAAATAATTGGCATCATCAGCAGAGGGGGAGGATCTCCCCCTCTTTCATCAGGAGGTATTCCATGGATCACAAATCACTCGCCAAAGCGATCGAGTTCCGCCACGAACTCCATCAGCACCCATATCTTTCCAATGAAGAGAGGCCTACGCTGGAGCGGATCATCAGGTTTTTGAACGAGAACACAATGAATATCGAAGTAATGGACAAAGGCCATTATGTCTACGCAGTGTATCGGGCGAAAAATCCTCAGAGGCCAGCCATAGCCTTTCGCAGCGACAACGACGCCATCAAGGTATACGATGACATCGAGAAGCCTTATAAATCCGTTACCGACGGTGTCGCCCACAAATGCGGACATGACGGACATACCGCCACGATGGCTGCTTTTGCGCTGGAAATTGACAAAAACGGCGCCGACAGGGACATTTACTTCCTGTTTCAGCCGGCAGAGGAAAACGGCAGCGGCGCCGCTCAATGTACTGATTTCATTACAGACAACCAGATCCCTGAGATCTTTGCATTTCATAACGAGCCGGGGCATCCGAAGTATACGGTGATGATCCGGGACGGCCTGCTCTGCTGCGCCTCAAAAGGCATGATCATCACCATGACCGGCGCGCCTTCTCATGCCAGCGAGCCGGAAAACGGCAAGAATCCTTCTTTTGCCATCGCCAAGACTGCATTGGCGTCTGAAAGGATTGCTGCCCCGGAAAATTACAAAGGCCTTGTGCTGGCCACGATCGTCCAAATCGACGTAGGCGAAAAAGAAGCCTTCGGCGTATCGGCAAGTAAAGGAAAGCTTTTAATGACTATTCGCGGCGAGTACGAAGAAGAAATGGACGCGCTGCAGGAAAAACTGGAAGAGGAAGCCAGAAAGAATGCTGCAGAATATGGCCTGGAATGTGAATTTTCCTATTGTGACGCCTTCCCGCAAACCTTGTCTCATCCGGAAAGCAACGAAAAGATCCGAAAAGCCGCTGCCGAACTGGACCTGCCG
>CALLHZ010000064.1 GCA_938009115.1 uncultured Clostridia bacterium | reverse complement strand
TTGCACGGATCTCTGCAATCCGTCGGAGTGAAAAGATATGATTGATGTCGTACTTTCTACCATGACCTTGACGAATCTTCTCCTCATCGTCCTCGGAGTCGTGTGGGGCATCATTTTCGGAATGATCCCCGGCCTGACCGCGACCCTGGCGGTTGTCGTGCTCATTCCCGCAACATACGGTCTAGGGGCCGTGACGGGTATCTCGATGCTGATCGGGATCTACATCGGCGGCGTATCGGGCGGACTCGTGTCGGCGATTCTGATCGGCATGCCCGGCTGCGGCAAGAGTACTGTGGGAAAACAACTGGCGGCAGAGCTGGGCATGGACTTTGCAGACACCGACGAAGAGGTGGAAGCCGCCGCAGGCATGTCCATCCCCGATATTTTTGAACGTTACGGAGAAGAAGCCTTCCGCCGTCTTGAGTCGGAACAAACCCAAAAGCTTGGAAAAGAAAACCGCCTGGTGATCGCCACCGGCGGCGGTATCGTTAAAGACCCGGGCAATTACGCCAGGCTGAAGCAGAATGGGCTGATCTTCCTGCTTGAAAGGGATCCGGCGCTGCTGTCCATCAAAGGACGCCCTCTTTCGAAGAACAGAGAAGAGGTCCTGGCGTTGCATAAAGAACGGATCGGACTGTACGAAAGCTTTGCGGATCTGCGCATCAACAGCAATTGCCCCATTGCCGATGTTGTCGGAGATATTCGGGAAAGGATCGGAAAATGAAAAACCTGCTGATCATCAACGGGCCCAACATCAATTTGCTGGGCCTGCGGGAGCCGGAGCTCTACGGCCGGGAAACTTACGAAGACCTGGTACGTCGCGTGGAAAGAACTTGCAAAGAACGAGGCTTTGGCTGCAAATGTTTTCAAAGCAATCATGAAGGGGCCATCGTGGATGAGATCCAGGAAGCCCGGGGAAGGTTCGAGGGGATCGTTATCAATCCGGCAGCCTATACCCATACCAGCATCGCCATCCTGGATGCTTTGCGGGCCGTGGGTATTCCCGCGGTGGAAGTCCACCTGACTGACATTTCCGCCCGCGAGGAATACCGAAGGATCTCCTTCGCCGGCAAGGCCTGCCTTCGCACCATTGCCGGCCACGGCCCGGCAGGCTACGAAGAAGCGATCGGATTTTTAGCAGATCACCTGGATGCGTCTACCGCCAAATGATCTTTTTCAGGGCAACCAGTATCGGCAGGGATAAAAACCAGCTGCCCAGCACGTCGCTGGGCCAGTGGACGCCCACATAGATCCTGGAAACGCCCATTAAGACAATATACAGGATCAACAGAACCAAAACCGGCTTCAGGCGCTTTTCCGAAGAAATGAAGGAAACAGGGCCTGTTTCTTTTTTATAAAGAGGCAGCCGGGCTCCCCCGCTTCGATAATAATACAGAAGAAGGAGCGCCATCATGCCCCAGACGAGAAAGCTGGTCAGGCTGTGCCCGCTGGGAAAGCTGTATCCGTGCTGTTCCAGAAGATGCAGCGACACCTCGGGGCGGACACGCATGAACAGATGCTTCAGGACCTGGTAAAACAAAACCGCGGAAATCGCGGAAAGCGTCAGCGGGACTCCGTAAGCCCGCCGGGTCTTAGGAACCAGCAATAACAGCAAGCACAGCGGCGTCACTGCCTGCCAGTTTCCGCTGTAGCTGAACGGCACCATAAAGGCTGTCAAAGCGGGATTGCGCAGGGAAAAAACAGCTGATTGGATCGCCGCGTCAAACCGCTCCAGGCTGCCGTTCAACATGAGCAATGCCGTTATAATGAATCCTGTCGTTCCGAGCAGGAAAATCCAGCAGTCCCGGATATCGATCGCCTTCTTCAATGAAACATCTCCTTTACATTCTCGCTCAAATATTTTTTGGCTCTATGTTATACTATATGGCAAAGGTCCTTTTGTACAGGACCAATAGGAGGCCTTTATGGGCAAAAAACCTGTACTTGTCATCATGGCTGCCGGGATGGGCAGCCGCTATGGCGGATTGAAGCAAATGGATCCCGTCGGCGGCAGCGGAGAGCTGATCATCGATTTTTCCCTGTACGACGCCTGGCGCGCCGGCTTTGATACAGCCATCTGTATCATAAAAAAAGAAATCGAGGCGGATTTCAAGGCAATCATGGATCGGGGCGCAGCCCGCCGAATGACGATCCGTTACGCTTACCAGGAGATCGGCAACGTGCCAGATGGTACCATTATCCCGCCGGAGCGAAAGAAGCCCTGGGGCACCGGTCACGCGCTTCTGCAGGCGAAGCCCTTAGTCGAAGGGCCCTTCGCCGTGATCAACGCCGACGACTATTATGGACCGGCCGCTTTTGCTTCTGCCTACGAGTATCTGGCTCATGCAAAAGACAAAGAAATGTACGACTACTGTATGATCGGATATTCCATCGAAAACACTTTGACGGAAAACGGCCATGTGGCCCGGGGCGTCTGCGCGCTGACACCGGAGGGCTATTTAAGCGATATTCAGGAACGGACGAAGATCCAGATCAATCAGGGACAAATCCAGTTCACCGAAGACGATCTGACCTGGACAACCCTGGTGGAAGGTACGCCGGTCTCCATGAATTTCTTCGGCTTCACCCCTTCTTTTCTGGACGAATTGGAGCGGCGATTTCCGTCGGCGCTGGCGGCCATCCTAAAAAGTAATCCGGTCAAAGGAGAATTTTACGTTCCCCTCGTGGTGGGGGAACTGATCGACGAACGCCGGGCCAGTGTAAAAATGATCCCTTCCCGTGACAAATGGTACGGTGTCACCTATCAGGAAGACAAGCCCCTGGTCGTAGCAGCCATGGAGGATAAAAAACGGCGCGGAGAATATCCGGACCGCCTTTGGGATGTTCCGGGTGTTTCTGGAGAGAGGGACCCGAAATGACAGATCTCCGAAGCCTTTTGAAAGCGCTGAGCGATATGGCCGGCCCCTCGGGATTTGAAGGCGATGTCGCCAGTTATGCGGCAGAATTGATGAAGCCGCTGACAGATGAGGCCTTTGTGGATCCCTTCGGTAATGCGGTAGGGATCCGGCGCGGCAAAGGCCCTGACGCGAGACGCATCCTGTTGTCGGCCCATTTGGATGAGATCGGATTCATTGTGACCGGCGCGGAAGACGGATTCCTGCGTTTTGCCCCTATCGGAAGCATCGACCCCCGTATGCTCCCAGGCAGAGAACTGACGATCCTGACCGATCCGCCCTCTGCCGGTATTATCACCTGCCTTCCGCCCCATGTTCTTCGCGACGAAGAGATGGACCATTCCTTTCCCATGGAAGACCTGCGCATCGACGCTGGATTGTCCCAAACAGAAGCGTTGAATAAAATTCCTGTCGGCACTCCCGCCGTGTATCGAAGCGGTTGTTTTCCTTTGGGAAAAGACGCCTTCTGCGGAAAAGCCATGGACGACCGGGCCTGTTTTGCGGCGGCCTTGCTGGCGTTGGAAAAGCTGAAAGGACGGGAACTGATCCACGACATCGTGCTGATGGGCAGCGCCCGGGAAGAGATCAACCACGGAGGCGCGGCCACCGGGACCTTTTCCCTGGAACCGGATCTTTGCATCGCCGTGGACGTGACCCATGCCGAAACGCCTGACGGCGGCCCGAAAAATACTGATTGTGTTCTTGGCGGGGGTCCTGCGGTCGCCTTCGGCCCCAACAACACGCCCTGGGTCCGGGACCGCCTGCTGCTGTTGGCAGACCATAAGAAAATACCTGTCCAGCGGATCGTGATGGAAGGCAAGAGCTACACCGATGGCTGGGAAATGCAGATCGCCCGGGAAGGGATCCCGACCTGTGTCCTTTCCCTGCCGACCCGCTATATGCATACGCCGATGGAAACGATCTCCGTCAAGGACACGGAAGCCTTGGCAGCGCTGCTGGCAGCACTCATGGAAGATCCCGGCTGGGAGGACGACTGTAAATGAAGGAACTGATCCGCGAGTTATGCGCCGTACCCGGCGTATCCGGTTTTGAAGAAGAGATCCGCCTCCGCATCACAGAAAAGATCCGGCCTTATGCCGCGCAAATCAAAGTGGACGCAGTGGGCAATCTGATCGTTTGGAAAAAAGGCCGCCGCCCGGCAGAAAACGAGTTGCTGATCACGGCCCACATGGATGAAGTGGGTCTTATCGTCAAACGCGTGGACGACAAAGGCTACATCCGTTTTGCCCCCGCAGGGGGCATCGACCGCAGGACCGTGATCGGCAAGAAAGTGCTGGTGGGAAAGGATCGAGTCCCGGGCGCCATCGGACTGCGAGCTTACCATTTGGTGAGCGCTAAAGAAGAGAAGCTCGTGCCGGAGATCACGGATCTGTATATCGATGTCGGAGCTTCCGGGAAAGACGAAGCGCAAAAGTTTGTGCACGTCGGCGATGAGATCGTTTTCGACAGCGAATGGTCCGAATTCGGCGACGGGCTGATCAAAGCCAAAGCCCTGGACGACAGGATCGGCTGCGCCGCAATGATCCGGCTGATCCAGGGGGATCTGCCGATGGACTGCGTCTTTGTTTTTTCCGCCCAGGAAGAAGTGGGGGCTCGGGGCGCTTTTGGCGCAGCGTTTTCTCTTCGCCCCCGCATGGCCCTGGTCCTGGAGGGGACTACGGCAGCCGATTTGCCGGGTCTCAAGGAGCACAAGCAAGTGACCCGGGTGGGGGCCGGCCCGGTCCTGGGCCTGATGGACAGACAGACCATCTATGACCGCGGCCTGTTTGAAAAGCTTCGGGAGCTGTCCGACGAAAACGGCATTCCCTGGCAGACAAAACGCACCATCGCCGGAGGCACCGACGCATCGGCGATCCAAACCGCAGCAGGCGGCGTGCGGGTCGCAGCGATCTCCGTTCCGGTGCGCTATATCCACACGCCTTCTTCCGTGGCATCCCTTCAGGACTGTGAAAACCAATATGTTCTGGCGGAACGCCTGATCAAAACTATTGCAGAGAAAAAGGAGGATCTGTCATGGACCTATTGACCACCCTGCAGGAACTGAATGCCTGTCACGCCCCTTCGGGACAGGAAAAGGAGCTCCGCTACTGCATTCAGCGGATGACTCTTGGCAAGGTCGACGAGACCCGAACAGACGCTCTGGGCAATCTGATCCTTCACAAAAGCGGACCGGGCCCCAAAATTCTTTTCGCGGCCCACATGGATTCCATTGGTTTGATGATCACTCATATCGAAAGAGACGGTTATCTTCGCTTCGGCGCCATCGGCGGCCTTTCCGCCGACAATATCCTCTACACACCGGTACGCTTCCAAAACGGAGCGCGCGGCACTGTAGTGCCCGATCAGTCCGCCGACCGGGCCAAGCTGAGCCTGGATGACCTTTACGTGGACATCGGCGCCGCGGACGAAACCGAAGCGGCTGCGCAGATCCAAATCGGTGATACCGCCGTTTATGATACGCCGATGAATCGGGCCGGAGAAAGGATCCTTTCCCCCTATTTGGACAACCGGATTTCCTGCGCCGTCCTGCTGAAAGCCTTGGAAACGATCGAAAAAAGCGCCAACGATCTTTATTTCGTTTTTACCGTTCAGGAGGAACCGGGTCTGCGGGGCGCAAAGCCCGCGGCCTTTTCCATCGACCCGGATTACGCGATAGTCTGTGATGTGACGCCCGCCGGAGACCAGCCGGGCAGCAAGCATTACGGCAGCAGCCGGCTGGGCGGCGGCGCCGCCATTAAGGTGATGGACACCTCGGTGATCTGCCATCCGGAGATGGTGGACAGGCTGAAAACCCTCTCCCGGGAAAACGGGATCACCGCCCAGAACGATGTGATCCTCCGGGGCGGCACCGACGCAGGACCCATCCACGTTTCGCGCAGCGGGGTCCTCACCGGCGGCGTTTCCGTTCCCTGCCGCTACATACACACGCCCCAGGAAATGGCGGATCTCCGGGATGCGGAAAGCTGCGCGGCGCTTCTTTCGACCTTTGCCCAAAGCGAGTTGCCTGCGCTTCGCTGATCCCTGAAAAATTGAAGCCCGGCCGGAAGACTCCGGCCGGGCTTTCTCATGTTCTGATTTTTTCTGTACTATGCTTCTTTCTTCATCTTCCGGAAGGATTCCACGGCATTTTCGTGGCGGACTTTCTTTACGTCGAATTTCAGAAACCCGAAAACCAGCTGAATGATAAAACTGATACCAAACATGGAAATGATCGTGCCCAGACCGATCTTGGCCCCAAGCAAAAATCCCACAACCACAGCCGACCCCTCGATGATACCCCGGATCACACCGATGGGCGCTTTGGGCAGACGCTTGGACAGGGCCGTCATGAGAGAATCCCTGGGACCGCAGCCCAGGCCGTTGCTGATGTAGAAATAGCTTCCCATGGCTACGATAAACTGTCCGACGAGCAGAAGCCCCACGCCGCTGATAAAAGTCTGCATTTGCGGGAGAATATCCAGATAAAGGAGCAGATCCACAAATTTTCCGATCATGATCGTGTTGAGAACAGTCCCGATCCCAATGGGCTCTTTGAGAAAATAGACGAATATCATGATCACAAAGGCGGTCAGGACGGAAATATCACCGTAAGACAGGGGAATGTGATAGGAAACGCCCATGTGAAAGGCTTCCCAAGGCCCCAGTCCCACATTGGCGCGAATGACGCAGTAGGATCCGCAAGCGAACAGGAATAAGCCGAATATGGTTCGCAAGGTCCTTTTCAGATAAGCGATCTTATGATTTTCAACACTCATGGTTACCCCCTGTCGAAAAATACGTTTTTGCCGCTGACGGAAAGCGGCACGCCGTAGGCTGCTTTGATTTTTTTCGAAAACAATCCGATGTGGATCGCTGTTTTTCCCGCTGAATACATGACACGGTTGTCGATCCGGAGATCTGCGGCCAGGGACACGGCGGACCCGATGGCGATACCCAGATCCGTCATGGCAAAAGAGCAGGCGATCCCTTCGGCTGCCGCTTCGGCGCAGGTCGCTTTGCCGCAGTAGCCGCAGTTGAGCCCGTGCTGCGCGTCTTCGGCGCCGAGCAGCAGCAGGGCTGTGGCCTGGTCGATATTTTTTGCGTCCCGCAAAAAGAACTCCGCGCCGATCTCTTTTCCGTAGACCCGCATCTGCTCTGCAAACGCATCCTTCTCGGATCCGTCCAGGATCCAGGTTTCAAGACGGTCCAGGCCCCTTCCCTTGGGCGCCGTTCTGGCCGCGGCGGCCATGGCGTCTGCCGCAGACAACACCGCTCTGCGTTCTGCTTCTTTGCTTTCGTGCTTCATTGTTTCCTCCTGTTGTAAGTTAAATGCCCAGCCCGAATCGCTCTTTGACGCGATCCATGGTCTTGCGGGCGATGGCATCGGCTTTTTCTGCTCCTTCCCGCAGCAGGTCTTTCAGTTCCCGGGCGTGCCGTATCTCCCGATAGCGCTCCTGGATCGGCGCAAGGGAATCCAATACGATCTCCACCAGGTCTTTTTTGAAGATGCCGTACCCTTGTCCGGCATACTGTTTTTCGATCTCCGGCACAGGCTTTCCCGAAAAGGAGCTGTATATATTGAGCAGGTTGCTCACGCCGGGCTTTTGCTCCGCGTCGAAGCGGATCTCGCCGTCGGAATCGGTGGTGGAGCGCATGATGGCTTTTTTGATTTTTCCGGGTTCGTCCAGCAGAGAGATCCGGCTGGCTTCGTTGGGTGCGCTCTTGCTCATTTTGCTCAGAGGGTCGTCCAGGGCCATGATCCGGGCGCCTTCCCGAAGGAAACGCCCCTCGGGGACGACGAAGGTCTCGCCGTATTTGTTGTTGATTCGAAGAGCGATGTCGCGGGTCAGCTCAATATGCTGCTTTTGATCGTTTCCGACCGGAATGATGTTCGCATCGTAGAGGAGAATGTCCGCAGCCATAAGCACCGGATAGCAAAACAAACCCGTGGGCGCCGATTCGCTGTCCCGGCTTTTCTGTTTGAATTGGGTCATGCGGGAAAGTTCCCCGGTGTAGGAATTGCACATCAGCACCCAGGCCAGCTCGGAATGGGCGGGCACGGTGGACTGGACGAAAACGATGGATTTTTTCGGATCGACGCCTACGGCCATGTACAAGGACGCGATATCCAGAATATGCTCCTTTAATACGGCCGGATCCTGCTCCACGGTAATGGAGTGCAGATCCACGATACAATAGACGCAGTGGTTTTCTTCCTGCAGGTCCACGAATTGGCGGAGCGCGCCCAGGTAATTGCCGATGTGAAGATTCCCGGTGGGCTGGACGCCGGAAAAGACTCTTTTCATATATCGGTTTGCAGAATTTCCGTAATAAAAAACAAGATCCGTACGGTAATCCTGCTTCTCCTTTCTGTCAAATAACAGCCATATTATACTCCGAAGAGCCTGTATTTCCAACCCTATTTTATTCCAAAGAAAAGCCGGGGATATCACAGGACGCCAGATAATGGATGATCTGTTCCGACACTTCGTCGATATGTTCCCGGTTGGCGATATGAAGACGGATGTCGTAACGGACAGACAAAAATTCCATCAGCTTGCAGAACGCTTGGATAATGCGCACAGCAGGAACGTGGCTTTCAATCGAAGCCGCTGGCGTTTCCAGCGCCTGGCCGGTGGTCCTTTCGTAACAAATCAGCAAGTCACGCTGGATGACGCTCAGATCCTCCACATAGCTTTTGTCAAAGGCTTTCAGGAACCCCTTGTCCACATGGCGCAACAGTGCCGAGATCACATCGGAAATGAAAAAATAATCAACGCCGCGGATGCAGTGGCCGGTGATCTCCAGCATGGAGCGTTCTTTGCCGGATGCCGCGCCTTTTGCCGGATGCTCGTGCTCAATGCCGGAAATGAGATCCCGGTAAAGCCCCTGCAGTTCTTCGTTGGGCGCAATGTTCAAATTGTCCCACAGCCCTGTTTCGAATTTTTTGTAATGGTTGATGGCAGCGACCCGATTCCCCATATCGATATAGAGCCGAACGATGTGATAAGCCGTCTCTTCGTTGTCCATGTCTACCTGAGCCATTTCCTTCCAGGTGGCCAGGGCATCGTCCAGCATCCCGCTTTCCTCGTATCGCCGGGCCAGGGATTGAAGAAGCTCAACCTGGATCCGTTCGCAGTTCATGCGCTCATACAGGATCATTTCGTTGAACTCATTGCAATTTTTCAAATACCAGCCTTCCATGAAATCCCCGCAAAACAAGCCTTTGATCTCAGCCAGCTCTTCCGGCGCCCGGGCGTGAACCGAACAGGACTGGATCTTGAGCAGATCACATTGGAAGCTGTAATGCGGGTCGATGGAACATCCGTCCTTTTCTGACAAAACCAGGGACCGTCCCGAAGGATCCTGGGGAAGCAGCTTTTTCAGCTGCCACAGGTTGTAACGCAGGTTATAACGGGCCGCTTCCGGCGTGCTGTCGGGCCAGAGATAAGCCATGATCTTTTCTCTGCTCAGAAATCTTCCGTTGTGGGCGATCAGCAAATAGACCAGGGCCTGGGCCTTGGTGCTCAGCTGCTTGTCCAGCAGTTCGCCGCTGCAGACGATCCTCGTTTTTCCCAATAAATTGATTTGCAGCATGTTTCTCCTCTGCGCCGATCCGGGATGCCTCCCGGGATCAGGCGTGGTAGATCAATTCCCCGGATTTGACGGTACAGGATACTTTCAGGTCTTTGATTTTGCCCGGCGGAGTCTTTAAGATATCTGCGTTCAGCACAACGATATCTGCCAAATGCCCCTCTTTTAAGAAGCCCTTCTCGCACTCCTTGCCGATGGCATAGGCGCCGTTGCGGGTAAACATTTGCATGGCCTCCTGCACGGTCACCCGGTGGGACGCCACAGGATGATTTACGGCAGCGTGGATACCGGACAAAATGTTTGCCTTGCATACGTCGCTGTCCGTGCCGCCGCATACCAGAACGCCGCCGTCCAGGATCTCGCGGAAGGGATTGCTGTTTTTATAGTGCTCCCCCAGCCTTTTCTCATACATTTTGCCTTTACCGCCCCAGCGAAGCTCGTAAATAGGCCGCATGGAAAAGATGATCCCCAAGTCTGCGGCCGTGCGGATATGCTCCGCGCCGGGCAGCTCAACATGCTCCAGTCTGTGACGAAGGCCGGTGATTCCGGTCAGGGAGACGGCGCGCTCGTGGGCGCGAAGCGCCAGCTCGATAGCCCGGTCTCCGATGGTATAAAGAGAGAGCTGGAGGTTGCGGCGATAGCATTGCTCCACGAACTCGTTCATGCGGTCCTGGGTAAAATTGAGGCCGCCTTTTTCGCCTGGAGCATCAGCATATTCAAAAGAAATCGCGGCCATCCTGGCGCTGAAGGTTCCATCCACGTACAGACAGCCGCCCACGCGACGCAAGCCCATGGACTCTACGCGGTCCAGGTCCAGCGTTTGAAAAAAAAGCTCCATATCCAGATAAACGCTTTTTCTTTTAATGATCTCATTGATGAACTCTGCGTCCTTGTCGCAGTAGATCGGCCCACCCTCCACGGCGCAGGCCGTCGTGATGCCGGCTTCGGCTACCTGGGGCATAATGTTCTGCAGGGCGTCCATCCGGTAGAAATCGCTGTATTGATTGGAGATATTCGCGCGAAGCATCGCATTGGCCTGGCGCTGGAACACGCCGGTAGGCATCTGCTTTTCGTCGAACAGGACGCCTTGGACCGTAAAAGGAATTTTATAATAAAGCAACGCGCAGGTATTGAGCACGCTGGTTTGATATTCGCTGGAGTTGATCCAGACAGGTGTATCCGAGCAGATCCTGTCCAGATCCTGGCGGGTGGGAAATCTCTTCTCTTTCAGATTGTGAATATCCATGCGGATGGCATGGACGGGACGGTTCGGTTCTTTATTATAGCGTTCGTAGATCAGATCTCCGATATCCTGAAAGCTTTTGGCGTCGCCAAGATCCACGCACTGGGAATTCAGGGCTGTCTGCACCACATGAAAATGACTGTCGATAAACCCCGGGAGCACCGTGCACTTGCGTGCGTCGATGAGGATCGTCCGATCCGACATCAACTCCCGATAGGTCTGGCCGTGTCCCAGTGCAGCGATCCGCTCTCCGTCCGAGGCGATCCAGTCGAAGCTTTTGTTATCATCCTGAGTAAGGCAACAGCCGTTTGCAATGATCAGCGACGCCTTCATTTTCTTCTCCTGTCTTTGTCTATTTGTCATGAGTATATCATTTTACACGAAAAATCCAAAGGGAAGCCGGAGCTTCCCTTTGCATAACTGCATATCAATCCACCAAAACGCGGACCAAAAAATCGTACAGGATCTTCGAAGTCTGCCAGACCGATTCAAGCTCCGCATATTCGTCCTTGCCGTGGAAGCTTTCCCCGGCTGCTCCGAAAATCAGCGCCGGCGCCCCGATGCGGGTCCCCAGATAGTTGAAGTCTCCTATGCTTTGAAAGTAGGAAAAAGAAGGTTCTTTGCCGCTGATGCCGCGCACCGATGCGGCAAAGGTTTTCACCAACGGCTCGTCGACAGACACGGTGTAGGGCATAAATCCCCTGGAACCTTCCGACGGCGCTTCCCGAAAATGAACCTGATAGGTGCCTTTGATCCCGGCCCGGCTCACAGCTTCGTCGATTTCCCGCAGAATAAGATTTTCATCTTCTCCCCGGACAGTATGACGAAACAGCTTGACCTTGGCGTAATCCGGCACACTGCAGGCGCCGCCGTCCGCCTCCATGGCGATGACACAGCAGGTCCCTTTGCCCAGGTGTTCATCCTCCAGGAAGTTGATATGGTCCAGTTCCCGGATCACTGCGGCAGCGTCTTTTGCCGCGCTGATCCCCAGCTCCGGCGTAGCAGCGTGGGCTGCTTTGCCGAAAAACTCCACCTCCAATCCATAGCCGCCTCTGGCACCCAGGCAGATGTCAGGAAACGGCTTGTCGTTGAAGCCTGAGCTGGGCTCGCTGATCACCGAAAAATCCACGTCGCTGAGAAATCCGGATTCGATCAAGGCATTGGTGCCCATGCCATAGGGCCCTTCCTCCACCGAAACGAAGGAGGCTTTGATCGTGCCTTTGAATGTTTTATGAGTTTTCCAAAATTCCTTCAGCGCCATCATCGCTGCGGCGCAGCCGGATTTCATATCCAAAACACCCACGCCGTAAAGCCGGTCTCCGCTGATCTCCCCCTTCGGATCCCGTGTCCACCCCTGGCATAAATTGACTGTGTCCAAATGCCCGTTAAGGTGGATCACCGGTCCTTCCTGAGCGCCCTTCAATTCCAGCACCACATTTTTGCCGTGGAAATCCGTCACCTTATCTTCGTGATACGGAAGGATCTGCGCAGGAATGTTTTCCTGCAAGAACCATTCCTTCACAAAATCCATGATCAGGTCCTCGTGAAAGTACGGGCTTGGAATCTTAACGAGCTGCATCAGCAGCGATGTGGTGTCTTGCTTAGATATCATTTTCCTGAACCTTTCCTGTGTCCTCCATAAATATGAATTTACCGGTGGCGGCATAGAGAATCGCTATGACCGGAACAAACAAGGCCAGGAAAGTATACGGCAAATAACTCAGCGTTGCAACCCCCAGCACGCCGGAGAAGTACACGCCGCAAAGGCCCCAAGGGACCAGAGGCGAAGTGACCGTGGCTGCGTCTTCGCAGGTCCTGGAGGCGACGCTGGTTTTGATGCCGAGTTTTTTGTAAGCCGGCAGGAACATGCGTCCCGGGATCATGATGGCCACGTACTGGCTGGCGGACAGCATATTTACTGCAATGGCGGAGAATACGTGAGTGATGATCAGCTTGCCCGGTTTGTTGGTGACGGCGATCATCTTATTGAGCAGTGTATCCAGCACGCCGGATTTTTCCAGGATGCCGCCGTAGCTCAGACCCAAATACCCCAGGGAAACCGTCCACATCATGGCCTGGATCCCGCCGCGGTTCAAAAGCTTGTTGACTTCGAAAATACCGGTGTCGATGCTGAAGCCATAGTTCATGTAGCCCATCATCTCGTAGATCCCTCTTCCCTGGAATATCATAGCCAGGAGCATAGCGAAGATAGCAGCGATGACCATGGCAGCCAAGGCGTTGATTTTCTTGATCGCCATAACGACCACCGCGATCATGGGCAGTATGCTGATCAGCATGTACAGCGGCGACATATTGAAATTAGCCGCCAGTCCTTCCAGGATCATGTCTACGGTGGCGGTATCGATGTTGTCCGCCGAATACCGGAATCCGAGGATCGTGTAAAGCGCGATGGAAATGATAAAAGCGGGAACCGTCGTGTAAAACATGCTCTTGATGTGGTCGAACAGGTTGGCTTCGCAAACGCCTGCCGCCAGATTTGTAGAATCGGAAAGCGGAGAGAGCTTATCTCCGATGATGGCGCCGCTGATCACTGCGCCGGCCGTAAGCGGCGCCGGGATGCCCAGACCAAGACTGATGCCCATAAAGGCCACGCCGAAGGTTGCGCCGGTCGTATAGCTGCTACCTGTGGCGATGGAAGCCATGGAGCAGACGAGAGCAGCTGTGAGCAGGAAGAAAGTGGGGCTGATGATCTTGAGTCCCACATAGATCAGCGTCGGAATGGTTCCTGCCGCGATCCATGCCGGGATCAGCATTCCGATAAACATCAGGATCAGCATGGGGATCGTAGCGATCCCACAGCCGTGGAGAATTCCTTCCTCGATGGTTTTCCATTTCGTTCCCGTGAGCATCAATGCCAGGATCGCCACGGCAGAGGCAAATACCAGCGTCAAATGAATGTCAGGGCTTCCGTATACAACGACCTGGGTGATGAGTGCGATAAAAAGAAATGCGACGATTAACAGAGAAATACCGAATGTTGGTTGTTTGGAATCTGTTTGGTTCATCTTTTTAACCCTCCTTGCATCCATCGTAACAAGGAGGGATTTTATACATTGTTTTCTTTTTCGTTTTCCCGCTGTTTATTCTGATTTCTTTTTCCAACGCAGCGTTTTATATAAACACATTTTAAACAAGTTTTGAAAAGGTCCCGAAAACAAAGACCGCCGGGATTTTTTCCCAACGGTCTTTGATCAGATCCTTATTCTACGTCCAGCGACAGCTGGTCGTCTTTGGTTTCTTCTGAGACTGTCTTTTCGCTCTCGTCGGCGTCCGGCTCCATTTCGTCTTCCCGTATGGCCTTGGCCATGGTGACGATGATGGATTCTTCCTGGACCCGCATGATGCGCACGCCCTGGGTCGTGCGGCCCAGCCGGGATACTTCGCCGGCCTTGATGCGGATGATGATGCCGTCGGAATTGATCAGGAAGACGTCGTCCTCCTCGTTGACCACCATGGCGCCGATCAGCTCTCCGGTTTTGTTGAACTTGGTCTTGTCATAGGTCAGCAGACCTTTTCCTCCGCGAGCCTGGATCTTATATTCTTTGACCTTGGTCCGCTTTCCATAGCCGTTGCGGGTGACAACCAGCAGTTCCTCGTTCTTCTCGGCCAGCTCCATCGCCACCACTTCGTCATTCTTTTCCAAGGTGATGGCGCGGACGCCGCCTGCAGCCCGGCCCATGGTCCGCACGTCTTCCTCGCTGAAGCAAATGCATTTTCCTTTGCGTGTGACGATGATCACGTTGCTGGTGCCCGTGGTTTCCTTGATGCCGATCAGCTCGTCGCCGTCCTTGAGCTTGATGGCAATGAGGCCCGCTTTCCGGCTGGTGTCGAAGTCGGCGATATTCATTTTCTTGATCGTGCCGTTCTTGGTGACGGCGATCAGGAATTTTTCCTGTTCAAAATCCTTGATGGGGATCACGGCTGTGATACGTTCCCGCTGCATCAGATTCAGGAAGTTCACCGCCGGCGTTCCCTTGGCTGTCCGCTGGGCTTCGGGTATTTCGTAAGCCTTGGTGCGATAAGCTTTCCCGGTGTTGGTAAAGAACATCAGATAATCGTGGGTCGAAGTGCTGATCAGGTTCTTGACAAAGTCGTTTTCCCGGGTCGCAAGCCCTGTGACGCCGCGTCCGCCCCTTCGCTGGGTCCGGTAGGTGTCTGCGGAGATCCGTTTGATATACCCAAGGTGGGTCAGCGTAATGACGACATTTTCTTCAGCGATCAGATCTTCTTCGTCCAGCTCTTCGGTGCTGGCTACGATCTTGGTTCGCCGGGGATCCGCGTATTTGTTCCGGATCTCCAAAAGCTCGTCCCGTATCACGTTCATCAGCATTTTCTCGTCGGCCAGCAGTTCTTTATAGTAGGCGATCCTCTGCATCAGCTCCGCGTATTCGTCCTCGATCTTCTTGCGTTCCAGTCCCTGGAGCCTGCGAAGCTGCATTTCCAGAATGGCTTGCGCCTGGATCTCGGAAAGTCCGAAGATCTGCATGAGGCGTTCTTTCGCGTCGCTGTAGGAGGCCCGGATGACCCGGATGATTTCGTCGATATTGTCCAGGGCGATCCGGAGGCCTTCCAGAATATGAGCCCGTGCTTCGGCCTTGGCCAGCTCAAAGCGGGTGCGCCGGGTAACAACGTCCTTCTGGTGCTTCAAGTATTCTGTGAGGATGTCGCGGAGATTCAGGACCTTGGGCTGTCCGTCGGCCAGGGCGATCATGATCATGCTGTAGCTTTCCTGCATGGAAGTGTGCTTGTACAGCCGGTTCAGAACGATCTGGGGATTGGCCGAAGATTTGAGTTCGATCACGATCCGCATGCCGTTCCGGTTGGATTCGTCCCGGATGCCGGAGATTCCGTCGATCTTTTTTTCTTTGACCAGATCCGCGATCTTTTCGATCAGTCTGGCTTTATTCACCTGATACGGGATCTCGGATACGATGATTTGAGAACGGCCCCGGGATGTTTCTTCGATCTCGGCCTTGGCCCGCACCATCACCCGGCCGATACCGGTCCGATAGGCTTCTTTGGCGGCGCCTTTGCCCATGATGATGGCGCCGGTGGGAAAGTCCGGCCCTTTGACGATCTTGATCAGATCTTCCACCGTGGCTTCCGGCTCTTCGATCAGCTTGATGGCGCCGTCGATCACTTCGCCCAGATTGTGGGGCGGGATCGATGTGGCCATGCCGACGGCGATGCCGTTGCTGCCGTTGACAAGCAGGTTGGGGAAACGGCTGGGCAGCACGACCGGTTCTTTTTCTTCTTCGTCGAAGTTGGGCATAAAGTCCACGGTATCTTTGTCGATGTCCCGGAGCATCTCCAGGGCAAAGGGCGTCATGCGGGCTTCCGTATAACGCATGGCTGCCGCCCCGTCGCCGTCCACGGAGCCGAAGTTGCCGTGGCCGTCCACCAGCATATAGCGGATGGAAAATTCCTGGGCCATGCGGACCATGGCGTCATAAATGGAGCTGTCGCCGTGGGGATGGTATTTACCCATGACTTCACCCACGATACGGGCGGATTTTTTATGGGGCTTGTCCGGGGTGACGCCAAGCTCGCTCATGCCGTACAGGATCCTCCTGTGTACAGGCTTCAGGCCGTCCCGCACGTCGGGCAGCGCCCGGCCCACGATGACGCTCATGGCGTAGTCGATGTAGGAATTTTTCATCTCGTCGTGGATTTCGTGCTGTATCAATTTTCTGTCATTTATCAGATCCGACATTTTTTCCTCCTGCCTTAGATGTCAAGGGTCGCATATCGCGCGTTCTCTTCGATGAATTTTTTGCGGGGAGGCACCTTGTCGCCCATGAGCGTGGTAAAAATCTCATCCGCGGCGGCCACATCCTCCAGCGTGATCTGGACCAGGGTACGGTTGTTGTAATCCATGGTGGTCTCCCACAGTTGATGGAAGTCCATTTCGCCCAGACCCTTGTAGCGCTGAATCGTGGGTTTTCCGCCGGGTTTGTCGGCAAGCTCGGCCATGAGTTTGTCCTGTTCTCTCTCAGAATAAGTGTAATAAACTTCCTTCCCTTTTTTCGTCTGAAACAGCGGAGGCTGCGCCGCATAGACATACCCGCCCTCGATGAGCGGCGTCATGTAGCGGTAGAAGAACGTCAGCAGAAGCGTGCGGATATGAGCTCCGTCCACGTCGGCGTCGGTCATGATGATGATTTTGTGATAGCGGAGCTTCTCGATGTTGAAGTCGTCTCCGATGCTGCAGCCAAAGGCGGTGATCATATTCTTGATCTCTTCGGAATTGAGGATCTTATCCAGCCTTGCCTTTTCCACATTCAGGATCTTTCCCCGAAGCGGCAGGATGGCCTGGCGGTACCGGTCCCGGCCCTGCTTGGCCGAGCCGCCGGCGGAGTCTCCTTCCACCAGGAAGATCTCGGAAAGCGCCGGATCCTTTTCCGTGCAGTCCGCCAGCTTGCCGGGCAGAGACATGTCGTCCAGCACGCCTTTTCTGCGCGTCAGCTCCCGAGCCTTCCGGGCGGCCTCGCGGGCGCGGGCGGCCCGCAGACATTTGTCCAGGATCACTCTGGCCTGCTGGGGATTTTCCTCCAGGAAAGCCATAAGAAATTCGTTGGTGGTGGTTTCCACAAAGCCGCGCATATCGGAATTTCCAAGCTTTGTCTTCGTCTGCCCCTCGAACTGGGGCTGCGTGAGCTTAACGGAAACGATGGCGGTAAGACCTTCCCGGATGTCTTCGCCCTGAAGTCCTTCGTCGTTGTCCTTGATGAATTTGTTTCGCTTGGCATATTCGTTGAACACCCGGGTGAGGGCGGACTTGAAGCCCACCATGTGACTTCCGCCTTCCGTGGTGTTGATGTTATTGGCATAGGAGAGGATCATTTCGTTGTAGCGGTCCGTATATTGCATCGCCACTTCCACTTCTTTGTCGTGGTTTTGCATTTCAAAGTAGATGATATCCGGATGGATCACTTCTTTGTTCCGGTTCTGATGCTTGACGAACTCGCGGATGCCACCTTCATAGTGGAAGACAGTGGATTTTTTCCGCCCTTCCCGCTCGTCCCTCAAATTGATCCGGATCCCCTTGTTCAGGAACGCCATTTCCCGGAGACGGTATTCCAAAGTATCGTAACTGAACTCCACCTCATCGAAAATTTCATCGTCGGGAACGAACAGCGTCCTGGAGCCTGTGCGTTTTCCGCATTCTCCCACGATCGTCAATTCGCTGGTGGCTTTGCCCCTGGCATAAGTCTGGCGGTAAATATGTCCGTCCCGGCAGCTTTCCACTTCCATATAAGAAGAAAGCGCATTGACGACGGAAGCGCCCACGCCGTGGAGGCCGCCTGATACTTTATATCCGCCGCCTTCTCCGAATTTTCCCCCCGCGTGGAGAACCGTCATGATGACTTCCAGTGCCGGCTTTTTCAGCTTCGGATGCATGTCCACCGGCATGCCTCTTCCGTCATCGATCACTTCTATGGAATTATCTGCCCGAATGATTACGTTGATATTTCTGCAAAATCCGGCCAGCGCTTCGTCTATACTATTGTCCACGATTTCATAAACGCAATGGTGCAAGCCCCGGGGCCCGGTGGTACCAATGTACATGCCCGGTCTTTTCCGGACAGGCTCCAGCCCTTCCAGCACCTGGATCTGTTCGGCGTTGTACTCCTTGTTTGCCATGGACATTTCCTTGGAATTTTCTAACGACATCTCTTCCTCCCGTTGATATTCTGCTACTTTTAGTCTTTGGACCAAAATCTGTTTTATTATACTAAAAAACCCGCAAAAAAGCAACGTTTTTTACCCAAAAGACCGCACGGCATTACGACGCCAAAAAAAATTGCTCTCTGCGCCGTTTTTTGGTGGCAGCCGCTAAAATAAAATGATATATAACCCACGATTTCCAAGGGTTTCACAGGGGCATTGACAGCCCCAAAAAAATACGCCCTTAATAATTTTGGCCTTTTCCTTTTTCGCTTTGTTTTGTTCCCCTCACTTTTTGAAATACAGAAAGTCCCGCGACCACAACATCTATGGTCTGTGTATTTGGGGGAAGAAGTTTTACACAACCTGTGCATAACCTGTGGAATAACAATAATTACGGTTTTTGGCCGGGCTATTCCTGTGGAAAACTATTTTTGCTATAATGGGAGGCACCCATACATTTAGGGAATTTATAGAATCGTCGGATGTGGATATGACCAAGGCAGAAATCAATAAAAACTGGGAAACCGTACTGCAACTTTTGGCAGAAAATGTGACATCGGTCTCCATGCAAACCTGGTTTGCGCCCCTGAAGCCCATTCGGGTCAACGAAAAAGAGGGGAAACTTCTTTTATCCACCTATGCGGGGGGAGATATGCTCATCTCCTATATCGAGACCCGCTACAAAAGCGTCCTTGCCGAAGCGATCCGCCAGGCTTTTAAAATGGATTTGAAGCCGGTGATCATGCTGCCCGAGGAAATAGAAGAAAAGGGAGCTTACACCAATCCTTTTACCGACGAATTATATTTAAACCCTAAATACAATTTCAATAATTTTGTGGTGGGAAGCAATAATCGGCTGGCTCATGCGGTTTGTCTGGCCGTAGCCGAGGGTTATTCCAAGGAGTACAACCCTCTGTTTTTGTATGGGGAAGCAGGCTTGGGAAAAACACATCTCATGCATGCCATCGGCCAATTCGTTCTTTCAAACAACCCCAAAAGAAAAGTTCTCTACGTTTCTTCCGAAATGTTCACCAACGAGCTGATCAAAGCGATCAGCGAAAAGAAGAACGAAGCCTTCCGCAACAAGTACCGGACTGTGGATCTTCTCCTTTTCGACGATGTCCAGTTTGTGCAGGGAAGAGAAAGCACGGAAGAAGAAGTGTTCAACACCTTCGATACCCTTTATCATACCGGAAAGCAGATCGTTTTTTCCAGCGACCGGCCGCCCAAGGAGTTGGGTGATATTCCGGAACGGCTGCGGTCGCGCTTCACCTGGGGCATGGTTGCTGACATCCAGGCTCCGGACTACGAGACCCGGATGGCCATCCTTACAAAAAAAGCTGAGATCGAAGGCATCGTCGTAACGGAAAACATCAATGAAGTGCTGGATGTGATCGCGCAAAACATCCAAACAAATATACGGGAACTCGAGGGAGCCTTTACTCGGGTCATCGCCCACGCCAGCCTGACCAATGAAAAAATCACCAAAGAATTTGCAAAAAAGGTTTTAAAGGAAGTTTTCACAATTAAAAATAAAGAGTTGAATCCATCCCTTATAAAGAAAACCGTCGCCTCTTTTTTTGGAATCAAAGTAGGGGATATGGAATCCGCAAAAAGGGCAAGAAATTTCACTTATCCACGCCAGATCGCCATTTATCTGATCCGGGAAAAGACCAATTATTCTCTTCCGAAAATCGGCGAAGAATTCGGGCAGCGGGACCACACGACGATCCGTCACAGTTACGAGAAGATCTGCGCGGAAATGGAAAGCAATGCGGAACTTCGCTCCACAGTAGCTAATATAGAAAGGCTGCTTGTCGAATAATTTATCCCCAGGCCTTGTAACAAAAAAGAGAGCTTTATCAACACCTTTTTCCTCTTTCTTTTTTGTCGGTTTTCAACGTTAAGAAAGGTTTTCCCTTTTTCCACAGGTCCTACTACTGCAACTACTAAAAATCATTTATAAAAAGGAGATCCGTCATGAAATTCATCTGCTCCCAGCCGGCGTTGTCCAAAGCTCTCAATATCGTATCCAAAGCTGTCTCTACAAGAACAACGATTCCTATTTTGAAAGGGATCCTTCTTACTGTTAAAAATAATGAGTTGATTCTGACCGCTTCGGATCTCGATCTGAGCATCGAAACAAGAATGGAGGTATCTTCTGGCGAGGAAGGAGCTGTCGTCGTATCCGCCAAGCTGTTCGGAGACATCATACGCCGCCTTCCCAACGCGCCGATCAAAGCAGAATTGGACGAAAAAAACAATCTTTTTATTTCCTGTCTTTCATCGGATTTTTCCATCGTGGCCCTCCCTGCGGATGAATTTCCCGCCATCGGCTCGGTCAATAAAGAAGAAAGCCTGTCCATTAAAAAAGAGGCGCTGAAAGAACTGATCAAAAAAACAACGTTTTCGGCAAGCGTTGACGAGAAAAAGGGTATTTTGACCGGATGTCTTTTAGAAATGAAAGAAAAAGAACTGGTCATGGCAGCATTGGATGGATTTCGTATGGCGGTGGCGACGGAGACAGTGGAGCAGACAACAAAACGGAGCATCGTCGTCCCTGCAAGAATACTCAATGAAATCAGCAAGCTGATCAGTGAAAGCATCCAGGAAGATGAGATTCTGATCATGTTGGATGAAAAGAAAATGGAAATCAAAACACCGCAGACCCGGGTAATCAGCCGTTTGATGGAGGGTGAGTTCATTAAATACGCAGATATCATCCCAAAAACTTATAAAACGCGTTGTGTGCTTGACCGTGGAGAAATGCTCAACAGCATTGAAAGAGCTTCTCTTTTGGCGAAGGAAGGAAAGAATAATCTTATCAAAGTAAGGATAGAGCAAGGGTCCTTGGAAATCACTTCCAGAAGCGAAGAAGGAAATGTAAGAGAACAGATATCCTGCGAAACAGAAGGAGACGAATTGGTGATAGGATTCAACTCAAAGTATATTGCCGACGTGCTCAAAGCAGTGGAGGAAGAAGAAGTGGTTTTTGAAATGACCAGCAGTACCAGTTCCTGCCTAATCAAACCAATGGAGGGAAACGCATTTTTGTACCTGGTGCTTCCGGTCAGGATCGCGGCAAGCTAAGGAATGTACTTTAAGGAAGTATTTCTCAACAATTTCAGAAATTACGAAGAAGAACACGTTTCTTTTGATGAGAAAATCAATATTTTTTTGGGAGACAATGCCCAGGGAAAAACCAATCTGATCGAAAGTCTCTTTGTAATGAGTCTTGGAAAATCATTCCGGACGAGCAAAGATACTGAAATGATAGGATTCAACAAGGAGTTCGCAAGGATCAAGACGGTACTTTGCGATCCATCTGCAGCTGAAACAGAAAAAGAGATAGAGATCCTCTACAAAAAAGAAGGAAAAATAATTCGTGTACAAGGAATCAAGCTGGAACGCAGCGCAGAGCTTCTGGAAGAGGTGTACATCGTTGTTTTTTCTCCGGAGGACCTTCGAATCATCAAGGAAGGACCAGAAAACCGAAGAAGGTTTTTGGATCGGGAACTGTGCCAGCTGAAACCGGTTTATTACAGCACGCTTGGACAATACAAAAGATTATTAAAACAGCGCAACGCGCTCTTGAGAAACAGGAGCAAAGAGGATCCGCTTCTGGAAACCTACGATGAAGCCCTTGCAGAATGCGGTCTCCGCCTTACCCGCGAGAGAAAGGGCTTTGTCAAGAGGCTTCAGGAAATCAGCAGCGGCATCCATCATACGATTTCCGAAGGGAGAGAGATTCTGGAAATCAACTACGAAGGCGATTTTTTAAAAAAAGAGGATCAAACAGAAGAAAAAACCAAGGAAGAAATACTATTTCTGTTGAAAAAAAACCGGGAAAAAGACTATTTCAGAGGGTATACCTCTGCGGGACCTCATAAAGACGATTTGTCCATATTGATCAACGGTACGGATACCCGGCAGTTCGGCTCTCAAGGACAGCAAAGAACCGCAGCCCTGGCGATGAAGCTTGCGGAAATCCAGTTGATCCGTCAGGAAACCGGAAAAAAAGCGATCCTTCTTCTGGATGATGTTCTTTCCGAGCTTGACGACGGAAGGCAGACATTCCTGATCGAGGCGATGAAAGAGGTGCAGGTTTTTATTACGGCGACAGGCATCGACGATGAAATGTTCCGCAGACTGCCTGCGGGCAAAGTGTTTGACATTCACGACGGTCATGTAAAAAGGTTGACATAAATACCTTAAAATTATATAATGACCGTTGCGATTGCATAGAAATCAATATCAGGAAGGGAGGAATTCGGAAATGAAAATGACATACCAGCCCAAGAAGAGGCAAAGAAGCAAAGAGCATGGCTTCAGAAAAAGAATGAGTACGAAAAACGGCAGAAACGTACTCAAGAGAAGAAGGTTGAAAGGAAGAAAGTCTCTTTCCGCATAAAGGCCGCGTTTCGTGGTCTTTTTGCTAATGGAACCTTCAGGAAGTGAATGTATGTTAAAGGCCGATGTGCTCAGAAAAAAAGAGGATTTCACCAGTATTTACAAGAGAGAACGATCGGTTCCGAGCAAGTTCGTCGTGGTCTTTTACAGAAAGAATCATCTTCCTTACAACAGAAAGGCTTTTCTGGCCAGCAAGAAGGTTGGAAAAAGCGTACAGAGAAACCGGGCCAGACGATTGATGAAGGAAAGCTACCGTCAGCTGGAGGAACAGCTTCCCCAGGGGTGGGATTTCATCTTTATCGCCCGGCAGACGATTTTGGATTCGAAATGTGCGGATGTGAAAAAATCAATGGAAGCCGCAATCAAAAGAGCCGGGATCCTCAAGTGATGTGATGAAAAAATTGCTCGTTTTGATCATCAACATTTACCAGAGAATGATTTCCCCCTTCCTGCCAAAGACTTGTCGTTTTGAGCCCACCTGCTCTGCTTACTGCAAAGAAGCGCTGATCAAATACGGGGCTGTGAAAGGAAGCTGGCTGGGAATCAGGAGACTCCTGCGCTGCCATCCCTGGAATCCGGGCGGATACGATCCGCTTCCATAAAACGCTTCTCCCAAAAGAAGCATCATCGGAGGAACAATGAATACATTTATCGGGTTATTTGCCGGACCAATCGGTTCCTTGCTTGAGTATATCTATGGATTTGTAAATAACTACGGCCTGTCCATCATCCTGCTGACGGTGATCGTCAGGATCTGTATGCTGCCCCTTTACGCCAAGCAGATCAAAAGCAGCGCGGCCATGGCGGAAATACAGCCAAAGTTGAAGGAAATACAGATCCGTTATGCAAACGACAAGGAAACGATGAACAAAAAGCTGCAGGAGCTGTACGCCAAGGAAAAATTCAATCCTATGGGCGGCTGTCTGCCTATTTTAATACAAATGCCCATCATCATGGGTCTTTTCAGTCTTTTGAGAAATCCGCTGGAGTACATGGTGCAGCCGGAAATGGTGGTTGCCGTTCACGAAGCGTTTCTCTGGGTCCCGGACCTGAGCCAGCCGGACAACTGGATCCTGCCCCTCGCAGCAGGACTTAGCACGTTCTTTACCTATTCCCAGACGATGGGTTCTACACCCACAGACGCCAACAACATGATGGCGGGAATGAAGTATTTGTTTCCCATCATGATTTTTATGATGGGAAGAACGTTCCCTTCCGGACTGGCGCTTTATTGGGCTGTGGGAAATCTGCTGATGATCGTTCAGACATATTTCCTGAACAAGCAAAAAGAAAAACAACGTCTGCGCATTGAAGTGGAGCAGGCACTGAAAAAGAAAAAATAAATCACTGTCTTCGGAGGACAATCATGAGATATGCTGAAAAATGGGGCGACAGTGTCGACATCGCCGTCGATCTGGCCCTGGCAGACCTGAAGCTTACAAGAGACCAGGTCGAAGTCAAGATACTGGAAGAACCCTCGAAGGGATTTTTCGGAATCGGATCCAAACTTGCGAAGGTGCGGGTCGAGGAAAAAGAAATCAGTAAAACAGAGAAACAAGAGACGCCGAAGGAAGAGCCGAAGAGAGAGGCTGAAAGAAAGCCCGAAAACAGACAGGAACGGATCGAGCGCAGAGTCGAGATCAAAAAGGAAGGAAACCAGGAGATCCTGATCGAAGTATGCGGGTTGGATGAACCGGAAAACCAGCCCCGGACGCCTTACCGGTTCCAGCGCGAAAAGCGCACCCGGGAAAAACCCCGCCGGGAGCCGGCCAGAGAAGCAAAGCTCACCTATGGCGAGGCCAGGATCCTGAACGAAAGACCTGCGGATCTTGTGGAGCAGGAGCAGCATCCTGCCAGGACATTCCTTCAGGAAGTCACGGAGAAGATGGGCCTGGATGTCAGCATCAAGGTATTCGCCGGTACCGAGACGGTTTACGTGGATATCGAAGGACCTGATTCGGGAACGATCATTGGCAAACGCGGGCAAACGCTGGACGCGATCCAATATTTGACCAGCCTGGTGGTGAACAAGGACAAAGAAGGATACCTTCGCGTTGTGATCGATGCAGAAGGGTATCGGAGAAAAAGAGAGCTGACACTGGAAAAGCTGGCCAACAGACTGGCGGACAAGGCGCAGAGATCCGGAAGAAGCATCCGGCTGGAGCCGATGAATCCCTACGAGCGGAAAGTGATCCACACTGCGCTTCAGAGCAGGCCCGAGGTCACGACAAAAAGCGAAGGGGAGGAACCCTACAGAAGGGTGATCATCGAACCTCAGAAATAGAACGAAAGGCTGCTCTGACGCAGCCTTTTTTTCATCAATGAATGAAAGGCAGGGTCCATGAACAACGCGCAGACCATTGCGGCCATATCGACTGCCTACGGCGAGAGCGGGATCGGCATCGTACGGATGTCGGGCCCGGAAGCCCTTGAAATTTTCCTGGGCTTGTTTCGCTTGCCCGGCGGAAGGTCTCTGGAGCCCGGCGAAACGGAACCTCGCCGGATGTATTACGGGTCGATTCAGGATCCTGAGACGCAAAAAATCCTGGATGAGGTAATGTGCGTATACATGAAAGGTCCCAGGTCTTATACGGCGGAAGATTTAGTGGAAATCCAGTGCCACGGCAGCATCGTGTCGCTGCGCAACATTTTGCGCGCCTGTTTTCAGATGGGCGCTGCCCCGGCAGAACCGGGAGAATTTACCAAGCGCGCTTTTATGAACGGACGAATCGACCTGGCCCAGGCGGAAGCGGTGATCGATCTGATACGATCCCGATCCGACCAAAGCTTTGAAGCAGCGCTGGATCAGGCGGCAGGAAGCCTTTCTCAGCGCGTGAACAGGCTGCGGGACGAGCTGAAAGAGCTGTTGATCCTTTTGACGGTGAATATGGATTATCCTGACGAGGATATCGAAGAACTCACCTATGGGCAAATTGAAAATAGTTTACAGCAAATAGACGACACATGCGCAAATTTACTGGAATTTTCTAAAGAAGGGCGAATGATACGGGAAGGATTTTCCGTGACGATCATGGGCAAGCCCAACGTGGGAAAATCCTCTCTGCTGAACTTCTTTCTCAGGGAAAACAGGGCGATCGTGACGGAGATCCCGGGAACCACCCGGGATACCATCGAAGAGCAGGTCTCCTTGCGAGGCATCCCGGTGAAGCTCACGGACACTGCAGGGATCCGGGAATCGGAGGATATCGTGGAGCGGCTGGGGATCCAGCGCAGCAAGGAGGCTTTCAGCAAGGCGGATCTCCTGCTGTTTTTACTGGATGTCAGCCAGCCTCTTTCTGCGGAGGACCGGGAACTGACGGATTTTTTGAAGGATCGGCGCTGCATCGTGCTGCTGAACAAATCTGATTTACCAGGCGTCCTGACGGAACAAGAAGTTCGGGAACTGCTTCCTGCGGCCACGATCCTATCCACATCGCTGACCGAAGGACTTGGTCTGGACCGGCTGGAGGAGACTATTATCGAATGGATCACCGAGGGAAAAGTAAGGCGAAAGGAAGATCTGCTGGTCACCAATGTGCGCCACATCGATCTGATCCGGCGAGCCCGGGGTGAGATTCAGGAAGCCCTTGGAATGACAAGCCGTCAGGAGGCGATGGATTTTATCGAGGTCAATGTGAAGGCAGCCTTCGATCTTCTGGGGGAAATTACGGGACAGACTGCGGGAGACGAGATCCTGGAAGAGATCTTTTCCCGTTTCTGCCTGGGAAAGTAGCGTATGAATATCAAACACATGGGACAATTCGATGTCGTGGTGATCGGTGCCGGACACGCGGGATGCGAAGCGGCGCTGGCCGCGGCCAGACTGGGGAAAAAAACGCTCATCCTTTCCATCAATCTGGAGGCGGTGGCCTTTTTGTTCTGTAATCCCTCCATCGGCGGTACCGGAAAGGGACATCTGGTTCGGGAGATCGACGCTTTGGGCGGCCAGATGGGGCTTGTGATCGACAAGACCTTTATTCAAAGCAAAATGCTGAACACAGCCAAAGGTCCGGCGGTCCATTCGCTGCGAGCCCAGGCCGACAAGAACGCTTATCACCTGGAAATGAAACGTGTGCTGGAACAACAGGAGAATCTGTTCCTCAAACAAGGCGAAGTCGTTTCCATCGATTTTGACGAGGAGAAGCGCGTCCGCGGTGTTCAGCTCAAAACCGGAGTCTACTACGGTGCGAGAGCCGTTGTGATCGCCACCGGTACTTTTTTGAAGGGCATGATCTTTATTGGGGATGCCGCCTATTCCAGCGGTCCCAACGGCCTGTCTCCTTCCGACGCCTTGTCCGACAGCCTGAAGGCCCAAGGGCTGAGGCTGCGACGGTTCAAAACCGGCACACCGGCCAGGGCTCTCTCCAAAAGTCTGGATTATTCCAAAATGATCCCCCAATACGGCGATCCCGTCATTGTACCGTTCTCCTTTATGAATGAAACGCTGGAGAAAGACCAGGTGCCTTGCTATCTTTCTTATACCAACGAGGAAACACACCGGGTGATCCGTGAAAATTCCCACCTGTCCGCATTGTTTGGAGGCCTTATCACGGGTGTCGGCCCCAGATATTGTCCTTCCATCGAAGATAAGGTCCGACGTTTTGCCGACAAGGAGCGCCATCAGCTCTTTGTGGAGCCGGAAAGTCTGACCACCGACGAGATGTACCTCCAGGGCATGTCCAGCAGCCTGCCAGAGGATGTGCAGACTGCATTTTATAAGACGATCCCCGGACTGGAGCATTTGGAGATCGTACGGCCTGCCTACGCCATCGAATATGATTGCATCGATCCGCTGGATATTCAGATCAACCTGGAGCACAGGCAGTTCGGGAATCTTTTCTGCGCCGGGCAGTTCAACGGCAGCTCCGGCTATGAAGAAGCTGCGGCCCAGGGGTTGATGGCCGGCATCAATGCGGCCCGGAAGCTGGACGGAAAAGAACCCTTCGTGATCGACCGCTCCGAAGGATATATCGGCGTCCTCATCGACGACCTTGTAACGAAGGGCACGAACGAACCCTACCGGATCATGACTTCCAGAGCTGAATACCGCTTGGTCCTGCGGCAGGACAACGCCGATGTACGTCTTACGGAAAAGGGATATCGAGCGGGTCTGGTGACAGAGGAGCGATATGCACGGTATCTGTCGATCAAAGAGGAAACAAAAGCGGAATTGAACCGGCTTGCGTTAACAGAAGTGAGTCCATCGTCTATCAACGATTTTCTTTCTGCCCATGGAAGCACGCCGTTGAACAACAGAAGCACCTTGGCAGAACTCCTGAAACGCCCGGAAATGACTTATGAGCTTTTGGCTGCAGTCGACCCGGACAGACCTGCCCTTTCTCGGCATGCCATCGATAAAGTCCAGGTACAGATCAAATATGAAGGATATATCACCAAGCAACTGGCCCAGATCCAACGGTTCAAAAAACTGGAGGACAGGAAACTGGATCCGGCCCTGGACTATTTGTCCATGGAGGGGATTCGGCTGGAAGCCCGCCAGAAGCTTGCTCAGTTCAAACCGCTGTCGGTGGGCCAGGCATCCCGGATCTCCGGTGTGTCTCCTGCGGATATCAATGTGCTGATGGTTCATATGGAAAAAAACAAGAGGAGCGAGCATGGAAAGGCTTAGGACGTTTCTGGTGCAAGCGGGGCTCCCGGCGGACCCTGTCACGCTGGAGCGTTATCGCATGTATATGGAGGAAGTGCTGAAAAGAAACGAATCCGTCAATTTAACGGCGATCCGGGAAACGGAGGCATTTGAGCAAAAGCATCTGATCGACTCACTGGCGCTATGGCGTTTTAAGGGATTCGCTGCGGCGGACTCTGTGCTGGATGTCGGCACGGGGGCCGGATTGCCGGGTATTCCTCTGGCGATCGCCGCGCCGGACAAAGCTTTCCTGCTCATGGATTCTGTCCGGAAAAAGCTTCTGGCAGTGGAGCAGATCGCCAAAAAAATCGGGTTGACGAATGTGAAGATCCTCCATGCCCGGGCAGAGGATCCCGCCTCAGACCCAGCCTATCGGGAGCGCTTTGATCTCGTCGTTTCCCGGGCGGTAGCCAATCTGTCTACGCTGAGTGAATACTGTCTTCCCTATGTGCGGGAAGGTGGATGGTTCGTGGCATATAAGACAGTGCTTGCGGCAGAGGAGATCAAGGACGCTCAGCGGGCGATCCGAATACTGGGCGGCAGCCTGGCGGAGACGATCCCGGCGGAGGAGGCTGAAAGCGGCCACATTCTGGTGTGCATCCAAAAGGAGCGAAAGACGCCTCCGGCTTATCCCCGCAAAGCAGGTATTCCGTCAAAAGATCCCCTGTGATCCTGGAGGATATACGATGAAAGTGATCGCCAACGGGATCCGCTTCGGCATCCTGCTGCAGCTGGCCATCGGACCCATGTGCCTCATGACCTTTAATACCGCAATGTCCCAGGGATTTTGGCGCGGCATGGTCGTTGTGGCAGCCATTGCCGCCGTAGACATTTTGTATATGGCGCTGGCTGGCATGGGCGTGGCGCGGCTGATGAAAAGTGACCGCGTACAAAAGAGCATACGGCTTTTTGGCGCCTTGGTACTGATCTTGTTCGGTCTCAATATCCTGTTTGGGGCCCTTGGTTTTTCTATTCTTACCGGGATCGCTCTCTTTGGCGTGGCGCGGAGCAGCAGTTTGTTTTTACGATGTGTTTTTCTAACTGCCTCCAATCCTCTGACCATTGTTTTCTTCAGCGGCATTTTTTCTTCCCAGATTGCGGAAAATCATTATCAACCGAGGGAACTGTTTACTTTCGGCGTCGGCGTTATGCTTGCCACCGGTGTTTTTCTGACAGCGGTGGCCGCTTTGGGCACCGTGCTTT
>CALLHZ010000063.1 GCA_938009115.1 uncultured Clostridia bacterium | reverse complement strand
GCCGCCCCGCATCACTTGCGGAAAACGGTCCGTTCAAGACGGCGTCCCGCTCCACCACCACGCCGCACTCCCGTGCCCACCCCTCCACGGCGCACAGCGCAGCGGACGCGTTATCGATCTGATAACGACCTGCCAAGGACACAAATACGTCATCATATTTTTCGCCCATGACGCTGGCAGAGAAACGATTCCCCGCAAGCGTCGATTCCCGGATATCAAGGATCTCCACATTCTCCAGTACGTCGTACAGCCGGCTTCCGCAGGCCAGGGCCTGCTGCCGGATCACAGCCAGCGCGCCCCGGTCCAGGACCCGGCACACCACCGGACGTCCGGCTTTGATGATCCCCGCTTTCTCGGCGGCGATCTCCGGCAACGTATTGCCCAGGTACTCCATGTGGTCATAGGAGATGGAAGTGATCACCGAGACCAGGGGAGACTCCACCACATTCGTAGCATCGCCACGGCCTCCAAGACCTACCTCCAACACCACGAAGTCGCAGGCGCATTCTTTGAAATAGAGGAAAGCCACAGCCATGACCACTTCAAATTCCGTGGGAGCATCGCTGCCGGCGCTCTCCATCAGCGCCGCTGCGCCCAAAACCCTGGCAGTGCAGTCTGCCAGAGCATCAGGGCTGATCCAGCTGCCGTCGCACTCGATCCGCTCCCTGAAATCCAGGACATAAGGAGATGTATACAACCCCACCCGATAGCCCTGAGCCATCAGGGCATAGTAAACGAACTTGCTCACGGAACCCTTGCCATTAGTGCCGGCTACATGGATGGCTTGCAGAGCCAGATGGGGATCCCCCAGCAGGTGGAGCAATTCCCGGATCCTCGTCAATGTCAGTTTGTTGCCGAAGCGGAGCCTTGCATGGATCTGCTCCAGCGCTTCTTCATATTTCATACTTTACAGCTTGCCTTTCACCACAGGAATACGGGCGTTCACTTTTTCCAGCATATCCTGCGCATTGGCCAGCTTCTCCCGTTCTGCGCCGATCACATGGGCAGGCGCCTTGGCGACAAAAGCTTCGTTGGCCAATTTGCCTTCCGTGCGCGCCACTTCGCCCTCGAGGCGGGCTTTCTCTTTCGTGAGCCGGTCATATTCCGACTGATAATCCAGCAGATCGTCCAGAGGGACGAACAATTCGATGTTGGGAAGCGCGGCAGACATGGTTTCTTCGGGGATCTGACTCTTATCGTCGATAAACGTCAGTTCTGTAAGGTTGGCCAGAGACAGGACATACCCGAGCCCAGCCTGCATTCGAACCTTTTCGATCCCTGAAGTCAGGGCGATGACCGACAGCTTTCTGGAGGGCTGCGCTTCCGCCTGCGCCCGGATATTCCGGATAGAGCGGATCACTTCCTTGGCCAGCTCCAGCACGGCCACATCCTCGCGACTGTCCGTTTCGCTTTCCGCCGGCCAGCTCTCCAGCATCAGAAAAGCCTTCGCATCAGCCCGGCGAGGCAGGAAACTCCAGATCTCTTCGGTAATAAAAGGCATAAAAGGATGCAGCAGCTTGAGCAGATCTCTCAGGACCCGAACCAGTACGTAACGGGCCACTTTTTTGTCCTCGTCGTCCTGTCCGTAAAGACGGCTCTTGACCAGCTCGATGTACCAGTCGCAGTATTCGTTCCAGATCAGCTCATTGATTTTTTGAGCGGCAAGCGCGAATTCGAATTTCTCCATATTGACGTTGATGTCTTTGACCGCGTCGTTTACCGTGGAGAGGATCCAACGGTCCTCGGGTCGAAGGGCGCTCAAAGCTTCCGATTCCCCGGCAATAGGCAGAAACGCTTCTTCTTCCCGGAGATTCATGATGACGAAGCGGGAAGCATTCCAAAGCTTGTTGGCAAAATTTCTGGCTGCTTCGATCCGCTCTGTCTGAAAACGCATATCATTTCCGGGCGAAATGCCAGAAAGTAGCATAAACCGGAGCGCGTCGGCGCCATATTGACCGATCATATCCAAGGGGTCAACGCCGTTGCCAAGAGACTTGCTCATTTTTCGTCCCTGGGCATCCCGCACGAGCCCGTGAACGAGCACATACTCGAAGGGGCTCACCCCCGTTTCCTCGATTCCGGCAAAAACCATTCTCGCAACCCAGAAAAAGATGATGTCATAGCCGGTCACCAGTACATTCGTCGGATAAAAATACCTGAGGTCTTCGGTATCCTCGGGCCACCCCAGGGTGGAAAAAGGCCAGAGCGCAGAACTGAACCACGTGTCAAGAACATCCTCGTCCTGGCGGATACTGGTACTGCCGCAGGACGGACAAGCTGTGGGCGCCTCGGCGGCAACCACCATCTCTCCGCAGGCGTCGCAATAATAGGCCGGGATCCGGTGTCCCCACCAAAGCTGCCTGGAAATACACCAGTCCTTGATTTCTTCCAGCCAATGCATATAGATCTTTTCAAAGCGGTCGGGCACGTGCTTCAGCGCTCCGCTCCGGGCCGCTTCCATGGCCGGCTCCGCCAGAGGTTTCATGCTGACGAACCACTGGTCGCTGATCAGCGGCTCAATAACGTCATGACAGCGGTAACACTCGCCGGTGGGAATGATCAGATCCTCCTCTTTGACCAGGAACCCGCCCTCTTTCAACGCGCTGACCCAGGCCTTCCGGCAGGCATAGCGGTCCAATCCTTCGTATTGGCCGGCGGCTAAGGTCATTTTTGCATCTTCTCCAATGCATACGATCTGCTCCAGTCCGTGACGAAGCCCGACCTCAAAGTCATTGGGATCGTGGGCAGGCGTGATCTTCACGGCGCCGGTGCCCTTTTCGGGATCCGGATAGGGATCGGCGATCACCGGCAGCTTTCTTCCAACCAGAGGCAGGATCACATTTTTGCCGATCAAATGCTGATAACGTTCATCCTCGGGGTGAACGGCAACCGCTGTGTCACCGAACATGGTTTCGGGCCGGGAGGTGGCTACGACGATCCCCTGGCCGCCATCCTCTGAGGGATAGCGAAAGTACCAATACTTCCCGCTTTTATCCACATGCTCCACTTCGATGTCCGACAATGCGGATCCGCAGGTCGGACACCAGTTGATCAGCCGGTTTCCTTTGTATATGAGGCCCTTTTCATAGAGGCGCACGAAATGCTCGTTCACCGCTTTGTTGCAGCCCTCGTCCATGGTGAAGCGCTCCCGGCTCCAGTCGCAGGAATTGCCAAGCTTGCGCACCTGTTCGTTGATACGCCCGCCATATATTTTTTTCCAGGCCCAGGCCCTTTCTAAAAAGGCCTCCCGTCCGATGTCTTCCTTTGTTTTGCCCTCTTCTTCCATGAGCTTGTCCACCACCTTGACCTCAGTAGCGATGCTGGCATGGTCGGAGCCGGGCAGCCACAGGGCTGCGAAGCCCTGCATCCGCTTGTAGCGGATGAGCACATCCTGAAGGCTCTGATCCAACGCGTGCCCCATGTGCAGCTGCCCGGTGATGTTGGGCGGCGGCATTACGATAGTGAAAGGCTTTTTGTTGGGATCCCGGTGCGCGATAAAAGCGCCATTTTCTTCCCAGGACTTATAGATCCTGTCTTCAAATGCTTTGGGATCGTAAGTCTTTGCAAGATTGTATTCCATGTCATCCTCCTATAAAAAATCCGTCACAATGGCAAAAGCCAAAGGACGGATCATCGTTCCGCGGTACCACCTTTGTTCCGGAGCGCATGGCGCCCGGCTCTCATTCGGTCGATGCTATATTCCCGGGCGACCTTCATTTCCGAGAGGTCCTGAGAACTTTCAGCCAAGGTTCTCTCTCTGTCAGGACGTCGAAGACTACTCTTCCCGTCAGCATCTGCTATTTGATTCGCCCAGGTCCGGGCGGTCTTAATTCATTCTACGCAATGCAGGCGGTTTGTCAAGAAAAATATGGGTCATGCCCCGCCTTGCCCCTTCCCCTTCCGTATGAGACGAAAAAAATGAAGGATCTCCATGCCGAAGAAAATGAGACTGACCGTTCCCACGAGAGGATAGACATTGGCCACAAAATTAGAAAAGCCGTAAAGAGATAAACCGTATCCGGCAATGCCCACAGCCCAGATGATCGTCCTCCGATGGCTCACCGGCCCAAGCTTAGCGGTAAAGCCGTAGAAGCAAGTGGCTGCGGCGCTGAAAATGGCGGCCAGCAGGAATACGGCGTATCCTTGCTGCAACGCGGGGAAGTATTCGCCCACAAAAGAGAGCATCGGCAACGACTGGATCGCCGAAAGCGCCGGATCCGTGCGGGTAACACCGTAAAGGATCAGACTGCAAAGACCCAGCAGAAAGCTGGCCAGCAGGACACCTTTCTGGGCGTCCCTGAGACTGCCTGCCCGGAGAGCGCATTGCCCCAGGACCGGCACGGCTGCTGTCATGTTGTAGCCCACATAGGCGATGGCGGCAAACATCCAGTTGGAGGCAAACCGGCTTGCCTCCTGGGCAGGTCCGGCGCCGATCAGATTCCCGTCCCGGCCGAGGATATATAGTCCCATCACCAGCGTAGCGCCCACAAGGACCGGCGCGATCCGTCCGACCCTGGCGGCGACGGTTTCAAACCCGCCCAAAGCGGTGAACACTGCCAAAAGCATGTAGACCAGGCTTCCCGCCTGATTCGGAAGCCCGAAGGACGATTCGCCAAGGGCGCCGCCGGCAGCTACCATGGCTACGTAAGCCACCAATAAAAACCCGCACATGACGGCGCCGACCACCCTGCGGGCGGCCTTGTTTTCCCAGGGACAGATGATCTGCCCGATATCAGCGCTGTTCAGACGATGAGCGATATAGACATTGATGCTGCCCAGAAAAGCATAGGTCATGACGGCCACGGCGATGCCGGGAAGCCCCAGGTCCCCGAAAACGCCGAAAAACTGCCAGGCTTCCTTTCCCGAAGCAAAACCGGCGCCGATCATGCTGCCCACAAATATCAGAGCGATCCGACCCCAGGACATATCAGCGTCCCATACCTTTCAATCCGCGCAGACAGGCTTCCATATCCTCGGGCAGCGATGCCCGAAGACTGATCCGCTGCCCGGTGGAGGGCTGCGTCAGCTCCAGCTCAAAGGCGTGAAGCGCCTGCCGCTTCATCAGATCGTTCTCCGGTGTATAATCAAAGAGCGCCCCGTAGAGCTCATCTCCGACCACCGGCCAGCCTTTATGAGAAAGGTGGACACGGATCTGGTGGGTGCGGCCGGTTTCCAGCGTCAGCCCCAATAAAGCGTATCCTGGAATAGACCCTTGCCCGGGGCCGGCAGCAAACCGTTCCAGGACCCGATAACGGGTGACGGAAGGGTATCCCGATTCCAGCACTGCGCGGCGAGCCGCATGCTCCGGATCCTTGCCGATGGGCAGATCGATCGTTCCTTCTTGTTCTTCGGGGATCCCGTGCACAATGGCTTTGTAGCACTTGAGGACCTCCTGTCGGTCCATCTGGTCGGAGATATGCTTTTGGCAGTGGGCATTTTTCGCCACCAGGATCAGACCGGAGGTGTCGCGGTCCAGCCGGTTGACAAAGCGGATTTTATAATCATCTCCCTTTTGTCTCATCAGGAAAGCCAGGGCATTGGCCAGCGTGCCGCTCTGGTAATTTTTCGTGGGATGGACGACCAAGCCGGGCTGCTTGTTGATCACAAGCAGGTCGCCGTCTTCGTAGACGACGTCCAGGGGAATGTCCTCGGGTTCAAAATAGCTGCTCTCCTCAGGGAAACGGACCCGGAGCACATCCCCCGCCCGGCCCTTCTGGCGCATCCGTGCCGGCTTTTCGTTCACGAAAACACCGCCTTCAACTTTCAGCTTGCGGATCAGGCGGGAGGAAAAGTGAAAGCGGCGCTGGAGCAGTTCTTTAATATATAGAGTTTCGTCCTCGCTGGTGAGGATGTATGTTTTATGATCCATTTTTACAGAAATTTCGTTTTGACTTTATTCCAGAAATCGTAGTGCTGCAGCCGCACAAGGCGGACCTCTCTGGGCGCCAGATCGATGACCATGCGCGCTACGCCGGCGTAAGTATACTCCATGCCGTCCACGATCACCAGCGCATCCCGGTCACATTCGAATTCCGGGACGATACGGATCTCCTGATCCGGCGGCAGCACGATGCTGGATGTAAAACAGCGGAAGGCCGTTGTGTTCATGGGTGCGATTGGGGTGATCTGAAGCAGATCCAGCCTCGGATCCACGATGCTGCCTCCCAGGGAATAATTATAGGCGGTGCTGCCGGCAGAGGAAGCGATCAACAGTCCGTCACCGCTGAATTTCTCCACAAAGCTCCCTCCGATATACAGGTTCAGATGGGTGATCCTGGAGACACTTCCCTTGATGACGATATCATTGAGTCCAAGATGCTGTGCCGGCTCGCATGCGCCGCAGTCCAGACTCACCCGAACCAAGCGGTGCCTCTGGACGCTGTAATCACCGCTCCGGCAAATCTCCAGCAGCCGCCCGGGCTCGTCGTACTGCAGTTCCTGGAAGAATCCCAGGTGGCCCGTGTTGATCCCTGCCACGGGGATATCGGGAAATCCGAAGGCATGGAGGCCCCGTAGGAGCGTGCCGTCTCCGCCCACGCACACCAAAAGTTCAACGCCGGACCCAAAGCGCTCCGGCACTCCGATGCCCGATTCCCGGAGCATGACTCTCAGTTCATCGCCGACCCGGCGGGATAAGGCCTCATCGTTGTTGTACACATAGACTGTCCGAAAGGGCTTTCCGGCGCTATTCATAAAATCCATCTTGTATCCCTCTTACATCAACGCTTCCAGCTCGGCAAGCAGCCACCGGAAAGTGTCCAGAGCGTTCCGGACGGGCTCCGGACGGCTCATATCCACCCCGGCCATTTTCAACAATTCAATGGGATAGTCGCTTTCGCCGGAATGCAAAAATGCCAGGTAATTTTTGGCCGCAGACTCGCCCTGTTCCAGGATGGCCGCGGAAATAGCCGTAGCCGCAGAATAGCCCGTGGCGTATTTGTACACGTAAAATGCATTGTAAAAATGAGGGACCCTGGACCATTCCATGGCGATCCGCGCATCCTGCGTCATGGCGGGGCCGTGATAGGCAGTGTTGAGCGCAGCGTAAGTTTCCGACAGCCAGCCGGCCGTAAGAACCTCTCCGGATTCCACCGCAGCATGGGTGGCGCGCTCAAACTCGGCAAACATGGTCTGACGGAACAGTGTGGTACGGAATTCCTCCAGGTACAGATTCAGGAGGTAAGCTTTTTCTTCCTTTGTTTTTGCCTCGGCCAGCAACTGCCGCATCAGGAGCGCCTCATTGACCGTAGAAGCTACCTCGGCAGTGAAAATCGAGTGGGAGCCGTAGACGTAAGGTTGCGTTTTTCTTGTGAAATAAGCGTGCATGGAATGTCCGGCCTCATGGATCAGTGTAAAGACATCCTCCAGCCTGCCGTCATAATTCAGAAGCATGTAGGGCATGCTGTCATAGCTTCCGAACGAGTACGCGCCGCTGGTCTTGCCCTCGCTTTCGAACACGTCGGCCCAGCGTTGGACAAAAGCCTTCTCCAGCGCCTTGCCGTATTCATCGCCCAGGGGGCGCAGCGCGCGCTTCACTATTTTTTGCGCTTCCTCATAAGGAATATATTTCTCAGTTTGCCGGACCATGGGAACGTACAGGTCGTACATCCGCAGCCGGGGCAGATCGAGCACCCTTTTTCGCAGCGCCATGTAACGATGCAGCGCCGGCAGTGCCTGGCGCACCTCGGCGATCAGATTGTCGTAGACTTCGAGGGGAACCTTGTCGCCAAACAGCGCGGCTTCGATCGCGGAGGGATGCTTCCGGATCCGGGCAAAGATCACATCCTGCTTCGTATTGTAATTATACAAGGTGGCCAAGGTGTTCTTCTGGTTTTCGTAGGCCTGGTACATGCGGCGGTAGGCATTTTTTCGCACAGACCGGTCATGGCTTTGCATCAGGCGTATATATGTCCCGTGCGTCACCTCCACCGGACGGTCGTCCTCGCCCTTGATCCGGCCGAATCGGATGTCCGCATTGTTCAGCATCGTAAAGGTGTCGTTGGTGGCGCCGGACAGTTCGCTCATCCGCGCCAGAAGCTTTTCTTCTTTCCCGGAGAGAACATGGGCCCGTCCCCGCAGGAGTTCCTCGATCAAATGCCGATAAACACCCAGCGCCGGTTCCTCCTCCAGGAAGCTGTGAATGACTGCCACCGGGATCTTGGAAAATTCCGGCGCAAAAAAGCTGGTGTGCTCCGATATGCCCGCCAGCATGGATTGAGACTGGTCACACAAGGCCTGAAATTCCGGGATCCGGTTATCCTCGTCCCGCTTCATCCGGGCGTAGACGTAAACCCGCTCCGCTTTCTGCCAAATCGCATCCCGCTTCTGCAACGCTTCAAAAAGCGTCCCGGGACTTTCGCCCAGACGCCCGCTGTATTCGTCGTAAGACCTGGCCATTTCCAGGGCTTCTTCCATATCTTTTCGACAGCTCCGGGTATCAAGATACATAGCCTCGATATCCCACTTATATTGCTTATCGATCTCTTTTCTGTCTTTTGCTTTCAATGGATATGCTCGCTTTCTCTGTAAATATGATATATTATTATACCACAAAAATTCTTTTGTGAAAGGCAAGGATCACACACGTGGACAACAGACCTCTGGGCATCTTTGATTCGGGGCTGGGCGGCTTGACCTGCATCGAGCCTCTGCTGCAAGCCCTCCCCAATGAACGCATCCTTTATTTCGGCGATACGGCGCGGACACCCTACGGGTCTAAGAGCCCTGAGACGATCCGTTCTTTTTCTCTCCAGATCGCAGACTATCTGGTGGGCCAAGGCGCCAAAATGCTGGTGATCGCCTGCAACACCATTTCTTCCACGGCGATACCGGACCTCCAGGCCCGGTACCCGCATATCCCGGTGGCCGGGATCATCCAGCCTGCAGCCCGGGAGATCGCCCGGGGCTGCAAAAAAGAAGATTCCATCGGGATCATCGGCACCAAGGTGACCATCCAGAGCCGGGCTTACGAAGAAGCCGTCTCCCGGATCAATCCGGCGCTGACGATCCATGCCAAGGCATGCCCCGCTTTCGTCCCGCTCATTGAGGAAGGGATTGTGGAAAATGAGATTATGGATCTCACTGTGCGACACTATCTGGATGATTTTATCAGCTATCATGGGATCGGAACCCTTGTACTGGGTTGCACGCATTACCCGTTGATTCGGGAAAATCTGCTGAAAGCCTATCCCGCGATGCGGATCATCGACCCGGCGCAAACCCTGGCCCAGGCGGTCAGAGAGACACTGGAGCAGCAGGATATGCTGGCCGAAGAGCCTGGCGGACCCAATGTCTTCGGAGCCAGCGATCTGTCGGAGAACTTTGTGAACCTGATCCACCGCATCATCAGAAGCCGCGATTTTAAAATCGATCTGCGTAAATTTTAGGAGGCGACATGACGCTCGACGAACTGCTGAAAGAGATGGAGATGGAAGAACCCTCTCCTTTGGAATACTTTGAACAGTTGGCCTCGCTTTTGGAATACGATGCGCCGATCCCTTTCGATATTTTCTACAGCGCTCTTTCCGCAACGCGCTCCGAAGAATTAGGAGAATGGCTGGAACTCTATTTCGATGAGCTGTCCGAGAATATCCCCGATGCCGAGCAGGACCTTTTTTCGCTGTCAGACAGCCTGCGTCAAAGACTGGCGCTGTTATGGCAGTCCTCCGGATCCGAAGAAGCCCGCCGGACGCTTGTGGAAGAATTGCAACGCTTTCAGAATTGGTATACAAGACCCGGCAACGCCATAGTCGACGGCATACCCTGCTCTGTTCTGGAAGCGCTCACACACTTCCGTGCCCAAAAGCTGGGCGAGCCGGCCCGGACCTACGACTTCCGGCCCAGCCTCGACTACCCGCTGGAAGAGCTGTCGCTGCAGTTAGGAGCTTTTGAACCCATCGGGCTGGACCCCGAGCAAGAAGACGAGCCAGACGAATAAAAAAAATCCGGCCCTGCCAAATTCACTGACAAAGACCGGTTTATGATTTACATGTATTTTTGAACCAACTCCACATCGGACGCAACCGTCACATACTCGGTACCCCTCTTCTGATAGTTCTCCCTTCCCTTTCCCGTCATGATGATCACGGTTCTGGGCGGCGCGTGTTCGATGGAAGTCCGGATCGCTTCTTCCCGGTCCGGGATCACCCGGGACGGAAAACCGGCATCGTCAAAATTCTTTTTCAGGATCCCGGAAATCACCATCAGATCTTCCTCTCCTGCATCTTCCTCGGTGATCCAGGCGAAGTCTGCATACCGGGCTACGATTTCCGGAAGCTCCTGCCGCCGCTGGAGTCCTTTGCCTCCGGGGCACCCAAAGAGCGCTTCGATCCGCCATCCGGGGTATTCTTTTTTCGTGGAAGAGTACAGGCTCTCAAAGCTCATCCGATTATGGGCATAGTCCACGATCACGACCAGTTCTCTCTCCGGATTTTCAAAAACCTCCATACGCCCTGCCGCTTTTGCCCACCGCAGACCGTCCCTGATCCGATCCAAAGGCCAGCCGAGTTCCAGGGCCACGACGGCGGCGGTCAAAGCGTTATCCACGTTGAAAAAGCCCTGCAGCGTCAATCTGAATTCACCCAGATCCTCAAATGCCTCGGCAGTATCTCCTTTCGCGCTCCGGCGAAGGATGTGAAACACAGTTTCTTTGCCCTGTTTATGCACATCTGCCGCTAAAAAATCCACCGCAAGGCCGCTCCAGCGTCTCTTGCCCGAAGGCGAATACAGGATCGTCTTTTCGCAGAGAGAAGAAGCCTCGGCTGCCGCCAGCACCCTGGACAACCCTTGAGTCTCCACATTGATGCAAACGGTCCTGCACTGGTCAAAGAATTTCAGCTTCGAAGAAAAATAATCCTCCTCGTCGGTGTGCTCCCGCCCGCCGATATGGTCGGCGCCGAAATTCAAAAAGCAGCCGATGTCGAACTCTACGCCCAAGGTCCGGTCATATTTCAAAGCCTGGGAAGAAACCTCCATCACCATGCCATAGAGCCCGCTTTGGCGCACGTGGTCAAAATGGCGGGCCAGCATCAGGGATTCCGGTGTTGTCAGGTGGGATTCGAAGTGCTCCACCCCATCATAGGTCTCAATGGAAGACAGGTATCCCAAACAGCCGGAAGCATCGCCGGCCGGTCCGTCGATGATGCTTTTGAGAAAATACAGCGTCGTGGATTTTCCCTTGGTCCCTGTAAGGCCTACCAATGGAAAAGCGCGCCAAGGCTCATCATACAAGCGGTTGGCCAGAAACGCCATCGCCTTGCGGATGTCCGAAACAAGGATTCCTTCACCGGACTTTCGCGCCGTCTCGGAAACCCAGGCCACCGCGCCTTTTTCCATGGCGTCCTCAAGATATTCTTCCTTGAATCCGGCGCCTTTGCAGACAAACAACGTCCCCGGCACGACTTCCCGGGAATCATAGGTGATATGGGACACCTGCGCAGCCAGCAGCTCTTCGCCGGCCAACGGCCGGAGCACCAGGCCCGCGCTGTCCAGCATCTCCTGATATTCGGCGATCGAACAGATTTTTTTCATTGCTTCCCCAGATATTTCCTGAACTTCACAAAATGTCCCAGTTGATTCTTGGCCAATGCGACTCTTTTTTTCAAACCGTTATCGGCTTCGTAATAGAGTGGATTGACCCACCGTCCGACACGGATCAGCTCGCGCATGCGCTCTTTATATTCCCGGGGCTGCACGTAGTCCAGTGCGACTTTCCGCGGCACGACCATCCACAGGGAGTCAGCGTCCACGCAGCGAAACGGCATGGACGCGTGATCCAGGTGATCCTCCACAAGATAACGGGCAACGTTTGCCCCCGAGCCGGTCACATAATAGTTGCTGCGTCCCTGACGGGTATTGATCTCAAAGACTTTATAACGCCCGTCCCGCTGATCATACTTGATGTCGAAGTTGGAAAAGCCTACGTAATGAAGATCTTCCAGGAGCGCGCGATACCGCTCTGTCAGTTTCCGGTCACATTCGGTGAGGATGACGGCATGATTGCCGATCCCGTGGGGCGTGTGCTCTTCCAGCAATACGTGTCCCAGGCACATCATGACCACTTTGCCGTTCCGGTCCGAGTAGCTGGTGAGGACCCGCATGAATGTATCGTCCCCGGGGATAAAATTCTGAATAATGACTGAATCGCTGTACCCGGATCGATAAATGTCCCCCAGCACATCCCGGACTTGATCTGCCGTATCGACTTTATATACTTTCTTTTGACTGTTAAAAGGGTGCGCCCAATATTCGATGCCGGAAGAAGGCTTCACGATAAACGGTCCGCCGAAGGGAAGCTCAAAATCCATTCCCGTCTCCTGCCGGTGAACGTAGGTATCCGGATAATCCACGCCTGCCTGCCTGCAAAATTCATAAAATCGCTCCTTGTGGATCAACCGGCGCATCATATCGATGTCTATATAAGGGGCGATCACGTTGGCGGGAAAAGAATCCTTGTAACGGCTGGCCAGTTCCACATAGCTGTCGCCGCAGCCGATGAGGAGTACGGATTTATCCTGATGCCTGGAGGCGAAGGCCTTTACGAGCATGAGAAATTCTTCGGGATCCTCTGCCCTTGGGTCCGCGGTATAGTCGATGATCTTGCTGTTCACACAGGGTCCCGTCAGATACTTTCCGTACGCCGTCGAACGGATCTGATAGGCTTCGTGAAATGCCCTGGCAACGCTGTATACATTGATATCTCCGGCAAACAAAAGCGGTGCGAAAGGTTTTCCTCCAGCTGAAACAGCCCATTCTTTATACATTTTGCCCCTCCCTGCGCACCTGCAGATTTCCGTTGACCAGATCGTAGAAACAAGCCTGGGCTGTAGTGATATACACCCCCAGGAGCACCGTTGCGAGTCCCATAATATATACGAAGGGATGAACGGGGCCGGCGGCGGCTTCCAGGGAAGCCCGCAGGATCTCTTCCCACCCTTCCGCAGCCTGAAACATCAGCTCGACGGGGGCCGGCCCCCAAAAGAACTGCCAGAAAGCAGACGGAAGAGATGCCAGGATGCCCCAGCCGATAAAACTCAGCGCGAGCAGGAAAAATTTACCGCAGTTGCCCCGCATCATGGCGCTGCTTTCCCAAATGCACTGACGAGGCGTCTTTGCCGGATCGTCGGCCATGATGAAAAATGCCTGGCTGTAGCGAAGCGCGGCCAGGATGCCGGGAATGACCAGCAGCAGCGAAAAAAGAAAGACTCGCACGGCAATAAGGATGAGCAGGACAAAGGACTTCCACATATAGGAAAATCCTCGAAGGAGATCCTCGACGCCCGCAGGGCTCTGTCGAAAAAGCTTCAGAAAATAGATGCTGATGCCCAGCGTCATCGGACCGCTGACAGCCAGCGCATAGATATTGACCGTGGACAGGGCAAAAGCCGTATCGGAAACATAAGGAACGATCATAGACGGCAGCGTTGAAATCGCATACATGGCCAGACAGACCAAAAACGCCTCCATCCAGCGTCCCCGCAGGGTCTGACGCGCCATGGCGCGCATGGTTTTGGCGGACTCTTTTACAATGATGTTGCTTTGCAGATTCATATGTTACTCCCTATTATGCGCATTTTTCTTGTTACCGGCAGGCGCTGCCGGCCATTTCCGCAGCTCGGACCACATGAGCAGCCAGCACAGCGGTGGTCACGGCGCCGACACCCCCCGGCACGGGGGTGATGGCCGAAACCAGTGGTTCGGCCCGGAGAAAATCCACATCCCCGGAGATTTTCCCTTCGGCGCCCACATGGATCCCCACATCCAAAACCACTTGCCCCTCTCGAAAGCAGCCTGGATCCAGAATGCCCTGCCGTCCTGCCGCAGCAACCAGAATGTCCGCTTGCCTGCAGATTTCCGTAAGATTGCCGGTACGAGTGTGACAGATCGTGACGGTGGCATGTCTTTCCAGAAGAAGCATTGCCACAGGCCTGCCGATCACCAGGCTTCGCCCGACGACCACGGCGTGTTTGCCTTTGATTTCAATACCGTAATGCTCCAATATGCGAATGCAGGCCTCCGCCGTGCAAGGCGCGTACCCCCGCCCTGTTCCTGCATACAGTCCTGATAGCGATCCATCGGTAATACCATCGGCATCCTTTGCCGGAGCCAAAGCCCTTCGCACCGCTTCGTCATCCAGGTGCGGCGGCAGCGGCCTCAAGATGAGACAGCTGTGGACCGAAGGATCCATGTTGATTTCCCTCACAGCGAAAAGAAAATCCTCCTGGGAGACATCCCTGGGGAAGTGAGCCGGCCGCACTTCGATCCCCAATGCCTCACAACGGCGCCGGGCGCCCCGTTCATAGGATTCATCCCCTGCATCCTCCCCTGTTCGCACAATGACCAGACAAGGCCGGATCCCCCGGGCAGCGCAGCGGGCCACGCTTGCCGCCGTTTCCAGATCCATTGCATCGGCCACCTGTTTTCCATACAGAAGCTGCGCCATCTATTCTTCCTCTTTCGTTCCGTCCAGATAGGCATCCAAGAGCTTCAGCGTATTTTCCACACCCTCCCGGTGGCTTCTTTCATAGCCGTGAGAAGCATATACACCGGGTCCAATGCAGCCGTGCCGCACGTCAAGGCCGGCGCCCAGCGTCGCCCGCACATCGGACAGATAGTCGGGATACACATCCACAGCATACTCTGCTCCGGCGCGGATCGCCGCTTCTTCCAGGCCTCGGACCACGTCATAGTGATAGGGGCCGCCGTTGTCCTTGGCGCAGATCGAAACCATCCGTTCGGTGCAGGTGAGCCCTTCTCCTACACAGCCCATGTCTACGCAAATCGCTTCGGTCACGTCCGGCGGGATGTTGCCTGCCGCGCCGTGGCCAACTTCCTCAAAGACCGTAAAATAAAGATATACGTGCCTTTGCGGCAACTTTTTTCGGTCCTTCAGGTATTTTGCGTAAGCCGCCAGGATGCCGGCAGAGAGCTTGTCGTCAAGAAAGCGGCTTTTGATGTATCCGCTTTCCGTCACACGGCTTCGGGGTTCAAAGCAAACGAAGTCGCCGGGCGAGATCCCCAAGGCTTCCACATCTTCCCGATCGCTGACATCCTCGTCCAGCACCACTTCCATCCCTTCAAACTTCCGCAGTGTCTCGCTGTAATTCTTGTTCACGTGGGTGGAGGCGTTGATCAACTGAAACGTGCCTTCCCGCACGCCGGAAAATTTTGTGATGACCGTGCAGTTTTCCGTTTCAGTATTATTGGGATTCAAAGACCCCACCGGCACGATACGCAACCGTCCGTCGGATTTGATTTCAGCCACCATGCCGCCCAGTGTATCGATATGAGACTGGAGCATCACCCCATTCCCGGACTCCCTGCCGCCCAGATCCACGAGCACACCGCCCTTTACGGTCGATTGGGGCTGATAGCCCATTTCTTCAAAGACCCTGACCAGCCACTGGCCAGCTTCGCGGGTGTAGCCGCTGGGGCTGGGTATCGCCAGCAGCGCCAGGGCCTGCCGCAAAGCCATATCTGTATATTTTTTTATGTTTTTCATTGCTTGTCTCCTACTACGAAAGAAGCATCCACCAGCCGGTCACGCCGTACAGGCCGGCCATGATCCAGTCAACGATGTATATCAGCGGGCCCGACAGGATTTTTGAAGGAAGGCCCAAAAGGATGGCTGTCATCAGGATCGGGAAGCTGTATTGCTGGACAAAGGTATAAAATCGGGTTCCATGGAGATGAAAAAGATCCGACAGAACGCCAAAGCCGTCCAGCGGCGGGATCGGCAGAAGGTTGAACAGCATCAGCGTCACATTGATGACCACGACCTGGATCAGTACCGCGCCGACCAGACCGCCGAAAGCGCTGTTGAAAAATACCGGCGAAACAGCGCCGGACAGAAAAATGATCCCTCCAAACAGGATCGCCAGCAGCAGATTGGCCGTCACGCCGGAAAGGCCGACCAGAATGCTGTCCCTGCGCCTGCTTTTGAAATTGGCCGGATTCACAATGACCGGACGCCCCCAGCCGAATCGGACGAGGATCAGCGCAAGCATTCCCATAGGGTCGATGTGGGCTCTGGGGTCAATGGTCACCCGCCCCATCCGCTCCGGCGTAGTATCGCCGGCCAGCTGAGCGACCTTTGCGTGGGCGTACTCATGAAAAGAGAGCGCGATCACCACGCCGGGGAGCAGCAGCACCGTATCCAGGACCCATTGAGATACTTGCTGAATGCCGCCTCCGGTGAAGGCCCGAAGCGGACCCATAACAAATAAAAGCAGAAATAGTATAGGGACCGGGCCTCTTAAAAAACGCTGCACGCTGCATCCTTTCCATAATTGACTGAATATTCTCTGTACAAGAAGTATTGTATCATCTTTTCCGCCTTCCTGCCACAACTTGCAAAGCCCTGATTCCAATGATATAATTGATTTGCATCAGGAAAATGTACGTTCGAAAGGAGCACATGATGTCTGATAAAATCACATACCTTACCGATGAGAATTTCGAGACCGTTCTGTCCGGAGCCCAGGCAGCCGTGGTGGATTTTTACGCGGACTGGTGCGGACCCTGCATGTCCATGGTATCGCTTTATGACCAGTTAGCCGAACAATACGATGGTAAAATCGTATTCTGCAAGGTCAATACAGACGATCAAAAGCGCCTTGCCATCAAGAACAAAGTGATGAGCATACCGTGCTTCATGTTCTTCAAGGCCGGCGTTATGACCGAGCGGCACGACGGGACCATGTCCGAAATCGATTTCAAGAGGAAACTTGACGCCATTCTGTAGCAGTATCTGACGGGAGTGTGGACGTGACCTCTACCCTGAGCCAGTATCTGCAGGCGACGCCTGTGATTCTGGCTGTGATTTATATTGTAAACTTTGTCATCGCCTTTACCATCATCTTTCTGGAGCGGAAGAACCCTTCAGCAACGCTGGCCTGGCTGATGATTCTTTTTATCGTGCCGGGCTTCGGCATTTTTCTTTATGTGCTGCTCTCCCAGAACATTTCCAGGCACAAAATCTTTACGCTCTCCCATTTTGAAGAAAAGCGCATGAACGATGCGCTCTACAATCAGATGGAGGATATGAAAAACAACCTGTTTGTTTATTCCAACCGGGGCGAGGCGCGCTGGAAGGATATGATCCGCCTAAACCAAATGTACGGCAGCGCATTTCTGACACAGGACAACAGAGTCCGGGTGATCACACAGGGCACGGAGAAGTTTTCGCAACTGCTGGATGATATCGCCCGTGCGGAGAAAAACATCCACGTCGAATATTTTATCCTGAAGCCCGACAACGTGGGACTGGCTTTTTTGGAAGCCCTCGCGAAAAAGGCCGAAGAGGGCGTCAGCGTGCGACTTCTTCTGGACGCCATGGGTTCCTCGGAAATACGCAGGAAACACACCCGAAGGCTTATACAGGCAGGCGGTCAGGTGGCTTTTTTCTTTCCGCCTAAAATATTCCGCTTTTTCAATTTCAAGCTGAATTACAGAAACCACCGAAAACTGGCGATCATCGACAGCAAAGCGGCCTGGCTGGGGGGATTCAATGTGGCCGACGAATACGTCGGCGTCAGTTCCCGCTTCAGCTCCTGGCGGGACACTCACATCCGGGTGGAGGGTGGTTGCGTCCAGGACATCGATGCCCGCTTCGTGCTCGACTGGCGGTTTGCATCGGGGGAAGATCTGTCTATTCCCATCGACTACTACACCTTCATGCCCATGGACAGTTCCACCGGCATTCAGATCGTTTCCTGCGGACCGGACAGCCCCAGCACGGAGATCAAACTGGCCTATCTGAAAATGATCGCCGGCGCAGAGCGAAACATCTACCTTCAAACGCCATATTTCATTCCCGATGAAAGCATCTATGAAGCCCTGAAAATGGCGGCGCTGTCCGGTGTCGACGTGCGCATCATGATCCCCAATCAGCCGGACCATCCCTTCGTCTACTGGGTGACCTACTCCAATGTGGGATCGCTGCTGGAGTCCGGCGTGAAAGTCTACATTTATGACCGCGGATTTCTCCATGCCAAAATGATCACGGTCGACAGCGAGGTCAGCTCCATCGGCTCTGCCAACTTTGATATCCGCAGCTTTAAGCTTAACTTCGAGTGCAACGCCATCATGTACGACAGGGCGGTCGCTAAACGGCTGGAAGAGGAGTTTGAGCATGACATGATGAATTCCTTCCGCCTCACGCCCGTCATCTACCGCAACCGTTCCGCCCTCGTAAAATTCAAGGAGTCTGTAGGCCGTCTGGTTTCTGATATTCTGTGACCCCGTACAGGCTGAAGGTTCTGGCCCGAGTGATGAGCACCGGCATAATCTTCCCCGTCATAGAGGGATCTCCCGGAAAATCCACGACCTTCAGTGAATCGGTCCGGCCGGTGAAAACAGCGGGGTCCGTCCTGCTGGGCCCTTCCACGAGGACCGGCAGGACTTTTCCTTTGTAGGCTGTGCTTTTTTCCGCCTGAATGGCGTGGATCACTTCGATCAGGCGATTGAACCGGTCGTGAGCCGCGGCGGCAGGCACCTGGTCCCCATAATGCTCAGCGGGCGTCCCTTTTCTTGGGGAGTACAGAAATGTAAAAGCCGAATCATAGCGCACACGACGAACCAGATCCAGTGTATCCTGAAAATCCTCTTCTGTTTCGCCCGGAAAGCCCACGATGATATCAGTCGTGATCGCGATATCCGGACATACAGCCTGGAGACGGGCCGTGATTTCAAGATACTGCTCGCGGTCGTAGTGCCGGTTCATTTTCCGGAGGATCCTGTCGCTTCCCGACTGCACCGGCAAATGGATATGTTTGCATAAATGCGCGCACTCCCCATAAGCCCGGATCAATTCTTCCGAAATATCTTTGGGATGCGATGTCATAAAGCGGATCCGCTCAATGCCCGGGACTGCGTCGATCCTGCGGATCAATCCTGCGAAATCGATGCCGCCGGGCGCAGTTTTACTGCAGTAGCTGCTCTCTCCGTAGGGACTTTTTCCATACGAATTGACATTTTGACCCAGAAGCGTCACTTCTTTGGTTCCTCTCGCGGCCAAGTCCTTCACTTCCTGCAGGATCTCCTGCGGATGGCGGCTGCGCTCCCTCCCTCTGGTATAGGGCACGATGCAATATGTACAAAAATTATTGCACCCGTACATAATATTCACATAGGCCTTGAACTCGTATCCGCGCCTGGCCGGAAGATGCTCCACGATGGCGCCGCCTTCGTCCCAGACATCCACAAGATTCACATGCTGTTCCCTGACCTCGTGAAGCAATTGAGGAAATCTGTGGATATTATGCGTTCCGAATACCAGATCCACCCAAGGATATTTTTTTTTGAGGGCGTCGATCACATGCTCCTGCTGCATCATGCAGCCGCATACGCCTACGGTCATTTCCGGGCGAGCTTCGCGCTGGTGCTTGAGTTGTCCGAGCACACCAAAAAAACGCTTGTCAGCGTTTTCCCGGACACTGCATGTGTTCAGCAGAACTATGTCTGCCTTCGTCTGCTCCTCCGTGTGCTCGTAACCCATGGTCTCCAGCATGCCGGCCAGCGTCTCCGAGTCCCGCTCGTTCATCTGGCAGCCGAAGGTGATGATATGGTAAGTCTTTGAATCCATCATAGCCGCAGCAGCATATCCTCGTTTTCGTGCTTTCTGCTCCGTGACATCAGCTGGTTCACGGCGTCCTTCGCAGGGAGCTCACCGTTGATGACCTGGTAAATAGCTTCGGTGATCGGCATTTCCACATCTACTTTCTTTGCCAGCCGGTAGGCCGCATCCGTAGTGTATATGCCTTCGACGACCATTCCAACTTTTTCCACCGCTTCCGAAGGCGGCATCCCCTGACCGATCATGATGCCGCACCGCCGGTTTCTGGAGTGCATGCTGGTGCAGGTAACGATCAGGTCTCCGATCCCCGATAGGCCAGAAAAGGTCAATGGGTCGGCGCCAAGCCGCACGCCGAGTCTTGTGATCTCGGTCATGCCCCGGGTCATCATAGCGGCTTTGGCATTGTCTCCGTAACCCAGCCCGTCGGAGATCCCTGCGCCCAGCGCAATGATATTTTTTAAAGAGCCTCCGAGTTCAACGCCGGCCACGTCATCGTTGGTATAGATACGCAGATAATCGTTCATGAAGAGGTCCTGGGCTTCTTCCGCCCACTCCCGTCGGGGAGAGGCCACCGCGACTGTTGTGGGCATGCCCAGCCCCACTTCTTCGGCATGGGAAGGCCCGGACAAGACCACATAACGAAGTTCCGGGTCGATGGAAAAAGCTATTTCCGACATGCGTTGCAGACTTTGCTGTTCGATCCCTTTGGCCACATTCACGATGAGCGCGTCCTTTGGCAAGTAATTCAGGGCGTCGGTCATGGCCCGGCGAAAATGTTGAGCAGGCACCGAAAAGAGTACAAGATCGGCTCCGGAGAGCATTTCTTCTTTATCTGCCGATACATCCACATCCTCGGGCAAGAGGACGCCAGGCAGGAACCGCCGGTTCTCTCTGTGCTCCTTGATATCTTTTAAATGTGCGTCATTGATATCCCACATACGGACACGATGACCGTTGCGGCCAAGGGTCACTGCTAAAGCCGTGCCCCAGCTGCCGGCGCCCATCACTGCAATATTTTTTTTCATTTCCATACCTCTCTTACAGTTTGATCTTGGGTTCTTCGCCCTTGACGATGCGCTTCAGATTGCTCCGATGTTTCAGTATGATCATGGAAATCATAATGACACCGTAGGGCAGAAAATCCGGAACGAAATACCATGTCAGAAACGGTACTGCAGCTGCGGCAGTCATGGCCCCTACTGAGACACGCTTGCTCAAGCCGATAACGGTAAAAGCCAAGGTGCCGGCCACCAGTCCCATCGCCGGAGAAACTGCCAGCAAAACGCCAAGCCCTGTAGCAACGCCCTTTCCGCCCCGAAACCCGTACAGTACCGGCCAGATGTGCCCCGCGATCACCGCGTCGGCGCAAAGGTAGGACAAAAATGGTCCGCCCGCGGCAACGCCCAGCAAGACCGCGATCACCCCTTTGAGAAGATCGATCACCAATGTGGCGGCGGCAGCCTTCCGGCCGTAGGTCCGAAGCATATTCGTGGTGCCGGCGTTGCCGCTTCCGGTCTGGCGGATGTCTGTACCCTTCGTTTTGCTGATCAGAATGGCCGGCGAGATGTTTCCGATAAAATATGCGGCGACGATGATCAGCCCTGACAGCAGCAGGCTTCCACCCGATGACAGGAACACGGAAGTCGGTCCGTCTGCGCCGCCGATGATACTGAATGCGCTATCCATTTTCCCGATCCTTTTTTTCCCGAAATACGAATTTGATCGATGTTCCCTCGAAGCCGTATCCTTCCCGGATCTTATTTTCCAGATAACGGGCGTAAGAAAAATGCATCAGTTCCCTGTCGTTGACCTGAAATGAAAACAACGGCGGCTTGACACCGATCTGGGCAGTATAATATATTTTGAGGCGTTTTCCTTTGTCTGAGGGCGGATTGTTCATGAGCATCGCATCGGCGATAAGGCTGTTCAACTGTCCGGTGGAAACCCGCATCGCCCTCACTTCCGAGACCGCCTTGGCTGCTTTCAGGACGCCGTCCAGCCGCTGCCCTTTTACAGCGGAGGTGAAGAGGACCGGCGCATAATGCATAAACTGAAGCTCCTGCTTCACAGTTCGTTCAAAATCCCGCATCGTGTTGGTTTCCCGGGCGATCAGATCCCACTTGTTCACCACGACGATGATCCCTTTGCCGGCTTCGTGGGCTAATCCCGCGATCTTCTTATCCTGCTCCGTGACACCGTCCTGAGCGTCGATCACAAGGAGCGCCACATCGCAGCGCTCGATGGCCGACAGGGCCCGGATGACGCTGTATTTTTCGATATCGTCGCTGACCCGGCTCCGCCTGCGGATCCCGGCCGTATCGATCAGCACATACCGCACGCCGTCTTTTTCAAAAGGCGTATCCACGGAATCTCTGGTGGTCCCTGCCTGGGCGCTGACGATGACCCGCTCTTCTCCGAGAAAAGCGTTGACCATGGAGGACTTTCCGACGTTCGGTTTTCCGATGATGGCGATGTGCACCGCATCGTCATCTGCATTTTCAAGATCCCGGGCAGGGAATTTTTCCACGATGGCGTCAAGAAGATCCCCCAGTCCCAATTGATTGGTGGCGGAAATGGCAAAGGGCTGACCCAGGCCCAGCTCGTAATAATCGTAAAAGCTGTCGGGCAGCTTTTGGGTATCGATCTTGTTGGCGACCAGGATCACATCCTTGCCCTTGCGCCGAAGCATGGCAGCCACATCGCTGTCCGCCGCCGTAACGCCGGCGCGGCCGTCTACCAAAAAGAGGATCACGTCCGCGGTATCCATCGCGATCTCGGCCTGCGCCCGCATTTTGGACAAAATAAAATCCTTGGCATCCGGCTCGATGCCCCCGGTGTCGATGAGCAGGAATTCCCTGCCGCTCCATTCGGCGCCTGCGGCGATGCGATCCCGGGTGACCCCCGGCGTATCTTCCA
>CALLHZ010000062.1 GCA_938009115.1 uncultured Clostridia bacterium | reverse complement strand
ATAGTTCAGGGGCCATTGGCGGCCCTCCTGCATTTCGTAATCGTCAAACATCAGTTGGGCGTCGAAGGTGGCAGGAAGCCAGGACGTGTCCAGCTCAAATTTCTCCAAATTATTCTTTAGCACGAGCAGATCGTCGGGTCCCCAGGAGATCCATACGCAATCCTCGCCGCACCAGGCGCGAAAAGCCTCAATGGCCGAGGCGAAGGACACACCGCTGCTGATCTCCTCATCGGTGATCAGCGTAAGGTCCGACACATCCTTATTCACCCGCTGATAATAAACGGGGCGTATCGTTTGCAGGAATGTATCGCTCACATTGGCGGTCAGATCGATCCGGGCCGCGCCGATTTGAATGATCTCGCCGATCAAGCCGTTCACGGTCTTCTTTCGAACTGTCGGCTGATTCCATTCAAGATCGAATACGATGATATCCATAGGCTGCTTTTCTCCATTGGCAATTCACTGCACAGGCTTCCTGCAATCCATTGTATCAAAGATTTGTAGAAGCAGGAACCGGTCTCTTTAATTTATGGGCGTTGTGTAAAAAGTGCTGGAAGACTCGTGAGGATGAGTGTACGATATAGAGGGCGGGACCCTGTGTGTTCAATATGATCGATGCAGGTTGTTAAAGAATAATAGAAAGGTTAGAAATGAAACGAATGCGAAGGAAAGCTCTCTCCGTTCTCGGTCTGTTTGCTTTTTTTATTGCAGCAGGCTTTTTCGGTGCCGATGAAGCGTTCGCTTCCGACATCCCAGACGTTCTGGTTGTGCCAGCTGACATCGATGATTTAAGTCAGCCCCATTATTCTTACAACGGACATTTGACGACTTTCAAGGCTGTCGTTCCCGGAGCAGGGCTGACTGTTGATTATTACTACCGATGGGATATCGACGGGGACGGCAGCTGGGATCAGCTGATAGGAAAGACCTACACAAATGCAGCCGGGAAATGGTACAGGGCTAAAGGGAGCGACCTTTCCGGCCAGCAGTATTTACCTGCCATACAAGAAGAAAGAAAGCTGATACACAGTGTCATTGAAGTCGCAGCCAGTATCAATGCCAGCACAGGAGCGCCTGTTGACAGTGGATTCGCCACCTATCCGGTTTTGCAGTACCGGGATCTGTCCTCCGCCACCCCTTCGGGGCTCAGCGATACACAGAGATCAATTTTAAAGAATATTGCCATGGAAGATGCGATGTGGTACCTGCACCAGCAGTTTGTGCGGGTCGAAGCTTCGGGGACCGGGGCGACCGGCTATATCCCCGGCGCATCCAATGATGTAAAGGCAGCGAATACGGCTCTGTATGTCCTGGCCATGGCGGAGAACGGGCATTATGCAGCATACCCGGCCGGCTCGAATCTGTTTGGCACAAGTGCTTTGAACGAAAGAAATGATCATCTGTACAATATCGATCCCTATGCGGACGATCTTTACCGGGCGGTCAACTACTTGCTGAACAATTTGGCCGAACTGACGATCTATAACGAGCTGGATCAAAGCGATGACGGGGTGGACAGGATCGACGGCGGCATCGATTACAGCGGCCTCCATATCCCGTTCTATACCGTGCCGGAAATCAACAGCAACGGTGTTGTGTTATCGGCATTGGCAAAGAGCCGGCTCACAGGGTCCACCGTGGCGGCGGGTGGAAGCTTGGTCAACGGGCTTCCTTTCGAACTGATCATCCAAAGAATGGTCGATGCGGGGATCGCATCACAGATCGACGAGAACAATATCGATACACAAGGCGGGTGGACCTATGGTCCAGCCAACAATGATCAGGTCGTTGCAGCTGGAAGTGTCAATTCATTGATCTCTGGCGGATGGATCCATGGGCTGCACACCGCCGAAGAAGAGATGGGCGCCGACGGAGTCTACATCAATAACCGGCTCAAGGACAGGCTCGCCAATCATATCGAACAAAATCAAACCACAGATGGGGGCTGCACTTACAGCACGATCAGTATTTTCAGTCCGGTCGGAGACTATCTGCTTGCCTGCAAATGGCTGGGTTGGGATCAATGGGACGCTTCCGACACGACTCCCGCGGGGTATGCAAGTACGTCGATCACAAAAGGAGAAGCCCGGCAGATCTATGATCGATACCTTCAATATGTGATCGACCATTGGGAAACGCCCTTTGACAGTACAAAAGGCTATTACGGAAGCTATCTTTGGACCAGTGGGAATTTTGACAGCGCCGATACCCAGGCATGTCTTTCCGGTACAGCCTCCTCCAATCTGGCCGCCAGGGCTTTATACGGGATCAGGAATTTCGCGGAATTCGAGGCCTCGCCCATCACATCCTTCGGCCTTAACGACTGGAGACAGCAATTTTCGGTCAGCCTGATCAAAGGACAACACACCTCAGGGCATTACAGAGAGACCACCGGTTCCACGCTGGAGCAATACTATCTGGGGCTGCCCGGCACGACGGCCTATGCCGTTATGGCCGGCGGCGATTTGTATCCGGAAATTGCAACACCGGTCTCCGTGACAACAGCCGCTCTCGCGGAAGCCGCCGCGGGGGCAAGCTACAGCGATCAGTTGGTCGCTGCGGGTGGGCTGGAAGAAAACTATACCTGGAGCATCTCAGGACTGCCGACAGGACTGAATTATGACAGCGCTACCGGCGCAATTTCCGGAACGCCGGCCCTAGCAGGTACTTATTCCCTCAATGTAAGCGTCACAGACGGTATCAGCGTCGCTTCGTCCACGCTGGATCTGATCGTGCGACCCGGGGTATTGACGATCACCACAGCCTCTTTGCCCGACAGCATCGCAGGGGAGTCCAACACATACAGCCTGGCCGCCGTCGGCGGCGTCGCGCCCTATTCGTGGCAGGCAGCAGGACTGCCTTTGGGTTTGAACATGGACGCCGTGACCGGGGAACTTACCGGGATCCCCATCGAAACCGGCGAATTTTCAATAGAAATCGGCGTCACCGACAGCGCAAGCACGATCACGCAAAGGACCCTGACCCTGCAGCTCGATGTCTGCCGGCCTATTACGGTCGAAACAACTGAGCTTGCTGTCGCTTATGTGTCGTCCCCTTACAGCGCGCGCCTCTCGGCGGACGGCGGTAAAACGCCCTATATTTGGAGCGAAACTGGACTTCCGGAAGGACTGAGCCTGAATGCTTCCACCGGGGAGATCTTCGGGACTCCTGCCAGCGACGGGACTTATCCCATATCCATCACCGCAGAGGACAGCGCGGGAAAAACAACGCAGACCGACCTCACTTTTACAGTGCGTTCTGTCAATATCACAACTGGGGACTTGCCGCCGGTCTACTGGGGCGAAACAGAGCAAACCTATTTCTGCAGCATGAGTGCTGAGGGCGGAACGGAGCCCTATACCTGGACATACACGCTCTATGAGCAGGGCTCGGATGTATCTATGAGCATGCACAGCGGCTACACCTTTGACAGCAGCACGGGAACCTTGCAGGGGATTACCCTGGCCGGGCATCAGCCGCCCGACTGCGACATCGTGATCAGAGCCACCGATGCCGACGGTGCATACGACGAAAAACGTTACACCTGGCCCTCTTATCCCGATTTTGTCCACGTTACCACGACAACGATCCCCAACGGATCCATTGATCAGGAATTTACGGTTCAACTGGAAGCAGCCAATGCCTACGGTGATGAAGATTTTATATGGAGCGCAGAGAGCATACCCACGGGTCTGACCCTCCACGAAACGACGGGTATGATCAGCGGAACCGTAACGACAGCAGGACATTATGGACTACAAGTCACGGTACATATGCCAGATGACAGCAGCAAATGGATCAGACAGAATTATGATTTCTATATTCTTGAACCGTTGCGCGTCGATACGGCAAGTCTGCCCAGGGGGTCTGCCGGCACAGGGTATCGCGTTACGCTGGAAGCCGGCGGCGGCATGCTTCCCTATCCCGGCCACGACGCGTGCGTCTGGACCGCAACAGGACTGCCGTCAGGCCTTCATATCAACGAAAAGACAGGAGTCCTTTACGGCATGCCGGATACAGCCGGTATTTTTGACGTTACCATCGGTCTTCGGGACAGTGAAAACAATGATGCATCCAGACAGTTGGAACTGGTGATCGATGAAATGAACAAGTACGCGATCCACGACTTAACGCTGAGAAAGCCGGATGGATCCCTTGCCGCCGGCATTCCTGCGGACACGGACTTTGATGTCTGCGCGACCTTGACGCGGAACACCGAAAACAGCGGTGAAGCGATACTCCTTGCATTGTACGACAGCAACGGCCGCATGTTGGATATACATCTGGATAGGGATTTTCTGACCGGGACGACGCTGAACAGGCCCGCGACCTACACCAGGCGAATCTCCCAAATCAGCGGCAGGCAGATCGCCGGGATCAAGATGTTTATTCTGTGCGGAGACGGCGGGATCGTGCCGGCCGCCAACGTGGGCGAAAGGTAACAGCATGAATAATCTCAAAATGGCTACTACAGCAATTCTGACTGCAGCGCTTCTCCTTGTTTCCATGACCCCGGCATTCGCCACGGCACCGCCCCCGGTCACGAACGCCGACAGAGCCGCCACACTGAGAGATCTTGGCCTTTATTCGGGGCAGGATGCCAGCGATCCGAGGATCGGGCTGGAAAGCGCCTTGACGACCCAGGATTCTCTGATTTTTCTGGCAAGGCTGTTTGGGTATTACGATGCGTCCAGCCGCTTGACGGAGGATGAGACAGCCGCAGCGCTGGCTAAGTTCGACGACGCTTCCAGCATAGCAGAATATGCAAGGAACGTTGTCGCCTATTCTGCAGTCAACGGTATTATACAGGGCTCAAATTTGGGCGACAGATTTTATGTAGGCGCGAGAGACACCGTGACAGCTGCCCGGTTTGCCACATTCATGCTCCGTCAAATGGGGTACACTGTTCCAAACTATCTG
>CALLHZ010000061.1 GCA_938009115.1 uncultured Clostridia bacterium | reverse complement strand
CCTCAGGGGCTGCGGCGGTGGCTGCAGCGCTGTATCCCGGCGGCACCGATCTGACCCGGGCGGTTCTTGAGCGCGTCCTGAATGACGACAATTTTTATATTCGCCAAAGAGCGGCAGGGAAGGAAGCTGATCCGTTGATCCTGGCGCAGCTCAGGGAAGAGCTTGAAGCTTTGTCCGAAGCGGCGTCCCGATCCTCCCTTCTGCCGGGCCAGCCGGGCTGGCGGGGAGAAAAAGCTGACTTTTTTCAAGCTTATGAATCCCGCATGAAACGTCTGCCTCTGGAGGGATATGGATTGTATGCCCGCTACTGGGCTTTCTCCATGTCTCCCGAGGGGCGGCTCATTCCCGTGCTCCATCCCGATCCCCTGCGCCTTTCCGACTTGTATGGCTACGAGCGGGAGCGGGACAAAGTGGTTCGCAACACACGCTCACTGCTGGCAGGGCATCCGGCCGGCAACATCCTTTTGTACGGCGACGCGGGGACTGGGAAATCCAGCACAGTCAAAGCTGTGGCGAATGAATTTTCCGGCAGCGGCCTCCGTCTGATCCAAATAGAAAAAAGCCTTTTGCATACGATCCCGCCGCTTCTGGACGAATTGGCGGACAATCCTCTGAAGTTCATTCTGTTCATCGACGACTTGTCTTTTGCGGCCAATGACGGTCACTTTACGGCCCTCAAGACGATACTGGAAGGAAGTGTCGCGGCCCGTTCCGGAAATGTGGTGGTCTACGCAACCAGCAACCGTCGCCATTTGATCAGTGAGCGCTTTGCAGACAGGGAGGGCGGCGAGATCCATCTCAATGATTCCCTCGAAGAAGTGGCAAGCCTGTCAGCACGCTTCGGCCTGGTCATCACCTTTGAAAAGCCCGGAAAAGATTTTTACATCGAACTGGTCCTTCATCTGGCAGAACGCAACGGATTGTCGCTCCCTCGGGAAATGCTGGTCCGGGAAGCGGAAGCCTATGCGATCCGAAGCGGCGGCCGGACGCCCCGGGCAGCCCGGCAGTTTGTGGAATTTAAAATCGCCATGGATTCTGAATAAAATCTCCTTGACAACTCTGCTTCGGGTCTATATACTTCATCCAATTATATAATCATTGCGTCGAAGGGAAAGAGTAACGTTCGGAAAAGTCCAAGAGAGTTGTCGCAGGGTGCGAGACAATACTTCTTCCGATCTGTGAATGTCCTCCCGGAGCAGTTGGCCCAAGGATTTTATCTGTGTAAGCACAACCGGCAGCGCCCGTTATCGCGCAAGGGATTGAAAGATTCCTGCAGAGAGGTTTTTCCGGATACGGAAAAGCAAGAAGAGTGGTACCGCAATGGTTCGTCCGTTGTCTCTTCGTCCATATCAGTATGGGCGAAAGGCAACGGTTTTTTCTTTACAAGGAGGGATGCATCATGAAGATCACGGGAGCAGAAGTCATCGTTGAATCGTTGATCGAGCAAGGCGTCACGGATATTTTTGGCTATCCTGGCGGCGCCACGCTGCACATCCACGATGCGCTGTACAGTCGGAGAGACCGAATCACCCATTACCTGCCTGCTGATGAGCGCGGAGCAGTCCATGCCGCAGACGGCTATGCCCGGGCCACAGGAAAGGTCGGCGTCTGTCTGGCTACCAGCGGGCCCGGCGCCACAAATCTTGTTACCGGCATCGCTACGGCGTTTCTGGACAGTGTGCCCATGGTCGCCATCACGGCCAATGTGGGTACGGACCTGATCGGGAAGGACAGCTTTCAGGAAGTATATATTTCCGGCATTGCCAGTCCTGTCGCCAAACATACTTATGCTGTCCGGGACATCGATCGGCTTCCGCAAACTCTGCGGGCCGCCTTTGAGATCGCAAGCAGCGGACGGAAGGGGCCGGTTCTGGTGGACATTCCCAAAGACCTGACTGCAGCGATGTGTGATTATGAGCCGCGCCAGGCGATCCAGCCGTCATTGGCTGAGGATCCGGATCCCGCGCAGATCACGGCCATTGCAGAGATGATCGGCCAGAGCCGCCGCCCGGTGATCTGCTTCGGCGGCGGCGTAGTGAGCAGCGGCGCTTCTGAGGAAATGAAGCAATTTATCGAGGCCACAGGCATCCCGGCTTGTCATACCATTATGGCCACCGGTGTCATTGCCTTTGGCGATGAGCTGGATCTGGGCATGACGGGGATGCACGGCAGTGTGGCTGCCAATACGGCCATCGCCAATGCAGATCTGCTGATCGCCGCCGGGACGCGCCTGTCTGACCGGGTGGCGCAGGGAAGAAAAACCTTCGCGCCGAAGGCTCGGATCATCCAGTTCGACATCGACCCCAGTGAGATCGGAAAAAGCGTGGATTCCGGCGGCTCGCTCATCGGCGACCTGCGCGCCATTCTCCGGGCGTTGATCCCTTTGATGAAAAAATCAGATCGAAGCGAATGGATGGCTGATATCCACTGCTGGAAGGATGCAGATTATTTTCCGAAAAATCCGGAGGGCAAACTGATGCCCCATCAGATCATGAGCGCTATCGGCGACCTGGCCGGGCCGAATTCCATCATCACAACAGATGTAGGCCAGCATCAGATCTGGGCGGCGCAGTACTGCAAGTCCACGCGCCCCAGAGGTTTTATGACCAGCGGCGGACTGGGAACGATGGGGTTTGGTTATGGTGCGGCCATAGGCGCGCAAGTCGCATTCCCTGATGCGCCGGTCATCCACATCACAGGCGACGGCTCCCTGCACATGAACATGTGTGAGGCGGCTACCGCAGTTTCCTACGGCCTGCCTATTATAACCGTTATCATGGATAATTCGGTGCTGGGCATGGTTCGCCAACTCCAATGGGCTTATCACAAGGAACGTTACATGGCTACCGAGCCTTATCGCAAAACCGATTACGAAATGGTCGGGAAAGGGTTCGGAGTCCAGACATACCGCGCCGCTACGGAGGATGCTTTTCGAGATGCGCTGTCCGAAGCTCTGAAAAACACCGGTCCGTCCTGGATCATTTGCCCCATCGACAAAAGGGAGAAGGTGCTTCCCATGATGCCGGCGGGGAAAGGTGTGGAGGATATTATTTTGACACAGGAGGAAGGAGGATTATAATGATGAACAAGACGATTATCGCCCTCATGGTCGAAAACAATGCCGGCGTGCTGTCGCGTGTAGCCATGCTCTTCGGACGCCGGGGTTTCAATATCGATTCACTGACCGTCTCCGCTACGGAAAATCCGGATATCTCACGCATTACCATCACCACGACCGGCGATGAGAACGTGATCAAGCAAATCATTCTCCAGACAAAAAAACTGGTGGAAGTGCTGGCCGTGCGGGTGGAGGATCCCCTGGTGGCCATTCAGCGGGAATTGCTTCTGCTGAAACTGAGGACCAGCGAAAACGATCTCACCGGCATTTCGGCGATCTGCAGCATCTATGAAGCGTCTATCGTGGATCTTTCCGAAAACAGCCTCATCATCGAGTTGACGGGAAAGCCCGGTAAAATCGACGCTTTCCTTGCGGTTTTGCGAAAATATGAGATCATCGAACAGTGCCGTACCGGCGTCACCACCATCGAAAGAGGAGAAGACGCCTTTACTTATCAAAACAGAGAAAGCCATCGCTCATAACAAAAAAGGAGAAACCAAAGATCGGAAGAGCGTCGTGTAGG
>CALLHZ010000060.1 GCA_938009115.1 uncultured Clostridia bacterium | reverse complement strand
ACACTTTATCAACGTCGTGTATTTTATCCAGGTCGCCGGATGGAACAAGGTGATCCATTACCTGAAGAATGAATTTTTTACGATCCGGCACTGCAGAAGCTTCCTGGGCGGTCATTTCTCCAATCGGACTCCGAGCTTTATGCTCGTGGCTTTCCGCATCTGGCTGGGGGCCGTATGGGCCTTCGAAGGAGCCATGAAAGTGGCGGAAGGCTGGCTGAAAGAGCCTAAGCTGGAAGGATTTTTCGGCGGCGCGTCGGCCTGGTTCGAGGGTATCCTGAAGGCCGGCGGTGAGGCCGGCGTATCCGAAGCCGTGGATGCGGTCTCTTCCGCGACGGCGGCCGGCGGCGAAGCCGGCGCCTCGGCGGGAACCATTTTGTTCGACTTTGATTTCCTGGGCTTTGTCCGGGCCGTCTTCGTGAGCGGCAAGCCGCTTGCGGAATCCACCATCGCCGATCTGGCCTTCAAAATGGACATCCCTCTGGTCAATGCCATGGTGTCCAACGTGGTCCTTGGCAGTTCGGGTGTGACCTTGGCCATGCAGACCATGATCGTGATCGCGGAGATCCTGATCGGGCTGTCCATGATGAGCGGGCTGCTCACTACCTTCTCCAGCCTCGCGTCCATCGTTCTGCTGTTTATGTTTATGTCCACCACAGGGCTCTTCCTGTCCAGCTTCTGGATGCTGTTCGGCGCGGTGGCGCTGCTCTTCGGAGCCGGCAAAGTATTTGGATTGGACTACTATGTTTCCCCGCTGCTCAAGAGGAGCTGGAGCAGGATCGGATGGGTAAAACGGCTCTATCTCTATCATGACTGATCGGACAATAGAGGCGCTGGCCTCGGAACAACTGAATTACGAAGACGCGGTGGCGCAGTCCGCAGCGCTGATCAGGCAGCTTCTGAAAAGCGCGCCCCTGGCCCTGCGCAAAATGACAGTCCATCTATCCGGCGCGCCGGGAAAAATGATCCGCGCAAAAGCTTTGCTGGCCTGCGCTTTGGGAGAAAATGAAGTTGTCGCTGCCGGCGCAGTCAAAGCGGCAGCTTCCGTGGAGCTCATTCACCTGGCTACACTGGTCCATGACGATGTGATCGATCAGGCTGACAAGCGGAGGGGCATACAGGCGCTGCACCAAAAATTCGGGCAGAAATATGCGGTCCTCTGCGGTGACTGGCTGCTTTGCGCCGCGCTGGAGCTGGTTTCGTCCATTGAGCCGATGGAGGGCGGCCGGGAGGAGATCTCCCGGATCTTTCCAAGCTATATGACGGAAGTCTGTCTGGGAGAGATACGTCAGAATCAGAACATGCATAACTATCGTCTCTCCGAGCGGCAGTATTTTCAGACCATACGCGGCAAGACGGCTGCTCTCTTTGAGGCGTCCCTTTATGCAGGGCATCTGTTTTCCGGAGAGCCGGCGATGCTTGGTGAAATCTACAGAGAGATCGGCGACAGTATCGGCCTGATCTTCCAGCTTGCCGATGACTGCGCAGACTACGAGTCCACGCAAAAGGAAACGAAAAAACCCGTGCTGTCCGATTGCAGCGCCGGCGTGATCACGCTGCCGCTCATCTACGCGCTCAAGAAAAACAGCGCGTTGAAAGGACAGATCGAGAAAGGCATGGACCCTGCTCTGCTCAAGCAGGCGGTAACTGTTGCCGGAGGCCTTCATTATACCCACGAAAAGATCCGGCGGCTTCACCAGGATACTGCAAGACTGATCAAGGTGCTGGACATCTCGCCGGGCAAGAGCACCTTGCTGGAACGGCTTTTGGACCTGGCGGCCGGGAAGACCCCCGCAGCAGGATGAAGCCGATGCAAACACGGAAGGCGAACAGCCTGGTGAGCTATCTGGAAATACGGACAAAGATCACGAGCGTTTTTCCATTTTTGATGGCGCTTGCGTACTTGAGACTGATGGACCGTCCTATCGATCCGCTCCGAACGGGAATTTTTTTCGCCGGTATGCTACTGTTCGATTTGACTGCCACCGCCATCAACAATCATGCGGACATGAGAATCAATCCTGATCTGAGCTCGCTTTCCCCGGGAAAAGCCAAGGGGATCATCCTGGTCCTGCTGGCTTTGAGCATGGCCTTTGGTCTTTGGCTTGCGGCGCTGACGGACCTCGTCATACTGCTGGCCGGCGCGCTCTGCTTTGCCTTTGGCATCCTGTACTCCTGGGGTCCGCTGCCTCTGTCCCACGGCCCCTTCGGAGAGGCTGCCTCGGGATTTTTCTACGGTGTGATGATCCCGTATATCCTGATCCGGATCAATGCGCCGGATTATGTGATCGCTTACGGGCTTTCGGCAGAGCAGCTCTCGGTGCAGATCCAGCTCGTGCCTGCAGTGGGGTTTCTCCTCCTGACGGTCCTGCCGTTTTGCCTGACAGCCGCCATCATGCTGGCCAACAACATCTGCGACGCGGAACGCGATGTCCGTCTTGGCCGCCATACGCTGGCGTTTTATCTGAAGGAAAAGGCCCTTCCGCTGTTAGCGGGGCTGTATTACGCAGCCTATGCTTCGGTGATCCTCATGGTC
>CALLHZ010000059.1 GCA_938009115.1 uncultured Clostridia bacterium | reverse complement strand
AAGGGCGGCATCGTCAACGTGACCCGGGCGATGGCCATCGACCACGGCCCGGACAATATCCGCGTCAACTCCGTCTGCCCCGGGGATACTGTTACAGCCATGATGATCGACGAAGGTTATCAGACCGGCGCCATCAACGATCAGGTTTCCGAAGAAGAGTTTTTGAATTCCTGCGGCTCGGACCGGCCCATCGCGCGGATCGGACAGCCCGAAGACATCGCCAACGCAGTGCTTTTCCTGGCCAGCGATCTTGCCTCCTGGGTGACGGGGTCGGCGCTGGTCGTGGACGGCGGCGGCATTGCATAATAATATAAGTGAAAAGGAGAACGACATGAAAAGAGGATTCCCCAATCACCCCTATATCCCCAACTCTGTTCCTGAAATCGAGAAGGAAATGCTTGAATTTCTCGGGATGGAGTCGCTGGAGGATCTGCACAAAAATGTGCCTGACGAACTGAAATTCAAGGGCGAGATGGACATACCCGAGGCTTTCGGATCCGAGTATGAGCTGCGCAGATATGTGGAAGAACTGCTGGACCGGGACGGCGACGGAAAGAAGTATTTGAACTTTCTGGGCGCAGGCTGCTGGCAGCATTATGTTCCGGCCATTTGCGACGAGATCAACTCCCGGGGAGAATTTCTCACCGCTTACGGCGGCGAGCCCTACAATGAGCTGGGCCGCTTCCAGAGCCAGTTCGAATATCAGAGCATGGTGGCCGAGCTGGTCGGCATGGATGTGGTGAATGTTCCGGCCATCGACTGGGCCCAGGCGGCAGCTACCACCTGCAGTATGGCCCAGCGGAAGACCGGACGGAAGCAGATCGTTTTGCCGGAGATCCTGGACCCTCAAAAACGGGCGATCATCGAAAACTTCGGGCGGGCAACAACCGAGTTTGTAACGGTGGCCTGCACCGAGGACGGGCAGATCGACCTTGAAGATCTGAAGCGCAAAGTAAACAAAGACACGGCGGGTGTTTATTTTGAGAATCCCAGTTACCTCGGCGTCGTCGAGACCCGGGGTGCGGAGATCTCCCGCATTGCTCACGAAGCGGGCGCCGAGAGTCTGGTGGGAGTGGATCCCATTACTCTGGGCGTCATGGCGCCGCCTTCAGAATACGGCGCGGATATCGTCTGCGGAGAACTTCAGCCTCTGGGCATCCATATGAATTTCGGCGGAGGGTTGGCCGGCTTTATGGCGACCCGGGATGAGGAAGCCTATGTGAATGAATATCCTTCCAGGCTTTTCGGGATTGCGCCCACGGCTCAGCCGGGCGAGTACGGATTTGGCGACGTGGCCTACGACAGAACCTCCTTCGGCCACCATCGGGACGGCGCCAAGGAATATGTGGGAACACAGGCGGCCCTCTGGGGTCTAACCGCCGGCGTTTATCTGGCAACCATGGGGCCTGCGGGCATGGAAGAAGTAGGGCAGACCTGTATGCAAAATGCCCGATATGCCGTTCAAAAACTGAACGCGATCGAAGGCGTCAAGGCCAACAGTATGGGCGGATTGTTTTTCAAGGAATTTGTCGTAGACTTCAATGCAAGCGGAAAGACCGTGGAGGAGATCAACAAGATACTCCTGTCCGAAGGTATCTTCGGCGGCAAGAATCTCAGCGAAGAATTTCCGTGGTTGGGGCAGGCGGCGCTGTATTGCGTCACGGAGATCCATACGCAGCGGGATATCGATCGTCTGGTCAATGTGCTGGCCAGGATCCTGGCATAGCCGGAGAAGGGAGAGTACCATGAAAAGAATTGACAGATCCAGCAAGGTGCGGACCAACTTCCACCAGGCGAAATGGGATGAACCGATCATATTTGAACTGAGCACGCCGGGCGAACGGGGTGTCTCCGTTCCCAAAGCCGCTCCCGCTGTGGCAGCCGCCGTGGGCGACGGTGTTTCCGATCTGCCGGAAAGCCTCCGGCGCAGGGAAAAGCCCGCGCTTCCCGAAATGTCGCAAAACAGAGTGTTGCGTCATTATATGCGCCTGTCCCAGATGACCCTGGGCGCCGATGTGAACATCGAGATCGGCCAGGGGACTTGCACGATGAAATACAGCCCCAAAGTGAACGAGCAGCTGGCAAAAAAAATCTGCGACATGCATCCGCTTCAGGACGCAGACACAGCTCAGGGGATCCTGCAGATATATTATGAGACTGATCAATACATGAGGCAAATTTCGGGCCTGGATAAGTTCACCTTCCAGCCCGGCGGCGGGTCCCAGGCCATTTTCCTGATGGCTTCCATGGTGCGCGCTTATTTTGAGAGCCGGGGCGAGGAAAGAAACGAAGTGATCACGACGCTGTATTCCCATCCTTCCGATGCGGCGGCGCCGGTGGTCACCGGGTACAAGATCGTTTATCTTCAGCCGGATCCCGAAACCGGATTGCCTGATCCGGAAGCCTTCAAGGCCGTTTGCACGGAAAAGACAGCGGCTTTCATGGTGGCCAATCCTGAAGACACGGGCCTGTATAACGGCCAGATCGGGGAACTGGTCAAGCATGCGCACTCCGTAGGGGCGTTGTGTTGCTACGACCAGGCCAACGGCAATGCGGTCCTGGGCGTGGCCCGGGCGAAGGAAGCCGGCTTCGATATGTGTCATTTCAACCTGCACAAGACATTTTCGTCTCCCCATGGCTGCAGCGGACCTGCCTGCGGCGCCACCGGCGTCGTGGAGAAGCTGATCCCATTCCTGCCGGTGCCCGCCGTAGAGTTCGACGGGAAAAAATACTATTTGGACGAAAGCTTTGCCGATAAGAAGTATGGTGTGTCAAAGGTTCGGGAATTCATGGGCGTAGCGCCTGTGGTCCTTCGGGCCTATTGCTGGATCCGCATGCTGGGGCCCAACGGCCTGTGGCAGGCGACAAAAACAGCGGTGCTCAACAATAACTACCTCTTCAAGCGAATGATGAGCATCCCCGGCGTATCGGCCTATTATGAGGACGGCAACAATCAGCGGGTCGAACAGTGCCGCTACACGATGGAGCAGGTCACAAAGGATACCGGAGTCACTTCCGGCGATGTGCAGCGGCGCATGATGGATTTCGGCATGCACTTCTGGACCTCTCACCACCCGTATTATCTGCCGGAGCCGATTACCCTGGAGCCCACGGAATCTCCGTCGAAGAAGGATATCGACGAATATGCTGACACTGTAGCTTACATTATTCGGGAATGCTATGAAAATCCCGAAGTGGTGAAAACGGCGCCTCATCGCAGCACGATCCATCAGGTGGATGAAACCTGGATGGACGATCCCGCAGGCTGGGCCATCACCTGGAAGATCTACAACAGGAAGTACAATGACTAAAATCGGACTGATCGTGAACCCTGTTGCGGGACTTGGCGGAAGCGTGGGCCTTAAGGGCACGGACGGAATGATCGAGGAGGCTCTGCGCCGCGGCGCGGAGCCTCTTTCCAACGACCGCGCAGCAGAGGCCCTGACAGAGCTGATCCCCATGCAGAGTGATCTGCTGATCTGTACCGGAGGGGGCGCGCTGGGGGAACAGTGCGCAGCGTCCCTGGGCTTTCGCACAAAGATCCTGCATCCGGCCCCCGGCCGGTCCGGCGCTGAAGACACCAGAGCACTGGCAAAAAAGCTTGTAAAGGAAGGCGTCTCGATGATCCTGTTTGCAGGCGGCGACGGCACTGCGGCGGATGTCTATGAAGCCGTGGGCGAAAAGCAGCCGGTGCTGGGGATCCCTGCAGGGGTCAAAATTTATTCTCCGGTCTATGCGGCAACGCCCAAAGCCGCCGGAGAACTGACGCGGGCCTGCCTATCCGGCGCCGTTGCCGCTTACGAGGAGGCCGAGGTGCTGGATATCGACGAGGATCTGTACCGGCAAGGCCGTGTGGACGTGCGTTTGCGCGGGTATCTTACCATTCCCCTGGAGAGAAGGCTGATGCAGGGAAGAAAAGCGCCCAGCCCGCTGTCGGAGGCCGCATCGGCGCACGCCATTGCCGGCGCGGTCATCAGCGAGATGCTGCCGGATACCTGCTATCTGATCGGCGCCGGTACTACAACGCGCAGTATCATGGAACGTCTTGCGCTTCCCAATACACTGATCGGCGTGGATATGATCTGCAACAGGAGCCTGGTGGAGAGTGATGTGTACGGAGAGCGGATCCTTTCCCTTGCGGAAGGGCGCCCGCTGAAATTGATCCTCACGGTCACCGGCGGCCAGGGCTTTTTGCTGGGGCGCGGCAATCAGCAGCTGACGCCGGCCGTCCTGCAAAAAATCGGTAAGGAAAATATCATCGTCGTGGCCACGCAGATGAAAATGGCTGCCCTGGGCGGGCGGGCTCTACGCCTGGATACCGGGTCTGCGGCGCTGGACCGGCAGTTGTCGGGCTATTACCGGGTGATCACGGGATACGAGCAGTACACCGTGGCCAAGGCCGAATAAACGTTGTTTTATCCCATCCCCTGTGATACAATCTGAGCGACAGAAATTTGTCGTTTTTTACCGTTGAAAGGAGCAGACAGATGAAAAAAATCATGAATCAACCGGAGCGATTCGTCGATGAAGTCATGGACGGGATCGTTCTTGCCTATGGAAATCAAGTAGGATTTTTAAATGGCGACCGGAGGATCCTTGTATCAAAAGCGCCTGTCTGCGAAGGGAAAGTCGGTATCGTGACGGCCGGCGGGAGCGGCCACCTTCCTGTATTTTTGGGCTATGTGGGCGCCGGGATGCTGGATGGATGCGCTGTGGGCAACGTGTTTGCTTCCCCCTCGGCGCAGAAGATGGAAGAGATGATCCGCGCCTGCGACAAGGGCGGCGGCGTCCTTTGCCTTTACGGAAATTACGGCGGAGACCGCCTCAATTTCGATATGGCCTGCGAGGCGGCGGACTTTGATGATATCAGGACCAGGACGGTGCTGGTGGCCGATGACGTGGCCTCCTCTCCGAAAGGAGAAGAAAGCAAGAGACGCGGCGTCGCCGGAATGGTCTACGCTTTCAAAATCGCCGGCGCTGCAGCGGCTTTGGGCAAGACCTTGGATGAGGTGGCCGATATCGCGCAGCGGGCGCTGGGTCAGATCCGCACCATGGGGATCGCCCTGTCGCCTTGCATCGTTCCGGAAGTGGGAAAACCCACATTCAATATCGAAGAAGATGAAATGGAAATCGGAATGGGCATCCACGGAGAGCCGGGGATCCAGGTGGAAAAAATGAAAACCGCCGACGAGACCGGACGCCTGATCCTGGAGACCATTCAGCGCGATATGCCGCTGGAAGCGGGAGACGAAGTATCCGTCATGGTGAATGGCCTGGGAGCAACGCCCATGGAGGAATTGCTGCTGGTTTACCGGCAGGTGCACCGGCTTTTGGACGAGCAGAAGGTTTCAGTCTTTATGCCTCATATCGGAGAATACGCCACATCCATGGAGATGGCCGGACTGTCTGTCACGATATTCAAACTGGACGAAGAATTCAAAGAACTGATGCGCTATCCGGCTTCCACGCCGTTTTATACCAACGCCAACAAATAGGAGGACATCCATGGATCGCAAAAAACTGGCGGAAGTGTTCGGCGCCATCAGCGCCGTGATGGACGTTCACAAGGAGTATTTGATCGAACTGGATCAGCAGAACGGTGACGGCGACCTGGGTATTTCCATGAGCGGAGGTTTTCGCGCCGTGAAAGAATTTCTGGAGGATACCGGCGAAACGGATCTCGGAAAGCTCTTCATGAAAAGCAGCTCGGTTTTCAACGAGGCGGCGCCTTCTTCTTTGGGCACGATCCTTTCTTTGGGTATGATGGGCATGGCTCGCGCGCTCAAAGGCAAAGAGTCGGCTGACTTTCGGGAAATGAATCAGGCGTTGGACAAGGGCCTGGGGCTGATCATGGAAAAAGCGGGCTCAAAGCCAGGAGAAAAAACTGTTCTGGACGCGCTTTGCCCTGCTGTGCAGACGCTGAAGGAAAACGAGGATAAATCGCCTGCAGAGGCCTATGCGCTTGCAGCCCGGGCTGCTGCGGAGGGCTCGGAGTCGACAAAAGGGATGAAGCCGGTCCACGGAAGGGCTGTGTACTACGGCGAGAAGGGCATCGGCCTGCTGGACGGCGGGTCTGTGGCCGGCAAGCTGATCATCGAAGCCATTGCCGATAATCTTGGAGGCGCCGGATGAGCACGGGAAAGAAAATCAAAGCAATTTTTATCGCTGTGCTGGTTTTGAGCGCAGGCGCTTTTTCGGGATGCGCGGTCCAGGATCCTTCGGAACCTGCCGATGCAAAGCCCCCCGCTGAGGAGATCCCGGAAGGCAGCGTGGTCGTCACCCGGGAAGAAATATACCGGTATGCCACGGAAAGCAATACTGTCTGGGAGTTTGCCCAGCGTTTTTTCGGGGACGTAGTCGTCTATAAAGACCGCGACGGCAAGTTTGTCTTTGAACCGGTGGATCCGGACTTGCCCCGCTCTGACTATAATTGGGACAATCTCGTGGAACTGGGCACAGCGCACCGGGAAGTCGCTTACGTTCAGGGCGGCAAGACGATTTCCATCAAGGGCATCGATATTTCCAGGTATCAAAAGACCGTCGATTGGGATAAAGTTGCGTCCGACGGCGTAGAATATGCCATCATCCGCCTAGGCTACCGGGGGTACGACAAGGGTGGCCTCGTATTGGATGAGCTTTATGAAGAAAACATCGAAGGCGCGCTGAAAGAAGGCGTGGCTGTCGGTGTATATTTTGTGACTCAGGCCATTTCCGTGGAAGAAGCCATCGAAGAGGCGGAGTTCGTACTGGAGAATATGCGGGATCATGATATCACCTGGCCGGTGGTGCTGGATCTGGAGGATCCGGCTTCTTCTTCCGCCCGGACCGCATCCCTTACCCGGGACGAGCAGACGGATATCACCGTCGCTTTTTGCGAGACGATACGGGAAGCAGGTTATACGCCTATGCTTTACTGCAACATCCGGTGGTTCATGGAAGAGCTGGACCTGACTAGGCTCACGGAGTACGACAAGTGGTTTGCCCAGTACTTCAACAGGCCGTTTTTTCCGTATGAATATCAGATGTGGCAATATACCAACAACGGACGCGTGGAGGGGATCGCGGGTCCGGTGGATCTGAACATCAGTTTTGTGGACTACGGTCAGGATTAGAGAAAGGATCGATCACAATGGAAACAAAGAACAGACTTTACAAGTCGCAAAATGACAAGGCACTTTTCGGGGTTTGCGGAGGGCTCGCCGAATATTTCAAAGTCGATTCGCTGGTCGTCAGACTCCTTTTCGTGCTGTTCACCCTGGTGTACGGCGCGGGGCTTCTGTTTTATCTCATCGCGGCGCTGGTGATCCCTTCGGAGCCAGTCTCCGGGACGCTCCAGACGGCCGGATCTGCAGCGCCGGTTGCCGGTGAAGGCGGCAGTCCTTCCTATGTGGCGACGGATGGCACACAATACGAAAATCGGGCTTCCGGGAATATGCCTCGCGAAGAGGAGCCGGACAGCCCGCCCGAAATTCAGTCCGCGCCCCCGTTTGCCGGCAATCCTGTGCCCGCGCCTGTCAAGGATAAGAACCGGGATTCAGGGAAGGTCCTGGGTCTGGCCCTCGTGGCCATGGGCGGGTTGATCCTGGTGAAAGTATTTTTCCCCTGGGTGGACAGTCGGGCCATGGTCGGCATCGGCATGGTGCTGGCGGGATTGTTCTTTATTGTCAAGAAGGCTTAGAGCCTGGAGAAACGGAGGTCGGTCCGCAGCTGCGGGCCTGCTGCAATGCAAGAAACGCGGACACAACAATTCAAGAGGCATATCGGATACGGCGTCGGTTATCTCCCCGACGCCTGTTATTACAATTTTCAAAGCACGTACCAGCTTTTATTTTTGACCGGAGTCGTCGGCATGGACGCCGGCCGGGCCGGGACGATCATATCCATGACGATCATGGCCGACGCGGTGTTCAGCATCCTTGTGGGCCGGTTTTCCGACAACCTGCGAAGCCGTTACGGACGAAGGAGACCGCTGATCCTTTTCGGCGCCTTTGCCATGCCCGTGAGTTTCCTTGCCTGCTATTACAATCTCCAGGCAAGTCCCGGCGCCCAAATGGCTTACTACATGACCTTCGGGTTTTTGTACTGGACCTCCTTTGCGGTGTTTTTTGTGGCTTTTCTGGCCTTGGGAGCCGATGTGGCCACAGACTATGAGGACCGGATCCGCATGATCAGCACCTCCAGGATCTTCAGTGTGACCGGCGATCTGATCGGATCCGCGGCGCCCCTGGCAGTGATCGCCTTTCTTGTGCAGAAAGGCGTTCCGGAGAGCAGCGCCTGGTTTATCTTTGCGGCAGCATTGAGCGCCTTGGTCTTCGGGGGGATCATGGTCTGTTGGAGCAGCACCCGGGGACGGGAACGGGTCGTTACGACTCCGCCGGAAAAGCAAAGCCTCCTGTCTACGCTGAAAGACTATTCCCAGCTGCTGCACATCAGACCTTACAGACTTCTGATTTACTCCAAGGTGGCCATCAGTTTCTCCTATTCGACCTACACCGCTTGCATGGTATTCTACGTCGTATACTTGATGGGCATTTCTTCTACGTTTATATCGCCGTTATATGTCGTCACCAACATCATTAAAATGGGATTCATCGTGGTGGTGGCAAAAGGAGCTTTGAAGTATGGCAAAAAGGAACTGTTGGTGGTGTCCACTGCCGGGGTGGGTCTCCTCGCCGTGCTTTTTGTGATCCGCGGTATCGACACCAAGGCGGAAATGTATATTTATGTGCTGGGCTGCGTCTATGCCCAGGCGGCTTTCTGGCAGCTGTGCAACACGAACTTTTACGACGTGACAGATCTGGATGAATATCGCTTCGGCAAGCGTCGGGAAGGAAATCTCATGGCCCTTCAATCCCTGATCGCCGTTGTGGGTATTTCCGCGACGCTGAAGCTGGTGACAGGACTGCTGGAGTATTCCGGATTTGACGCGACGCTCAGCGTGCAGACTCCCGCTGCGCTGGCCATGCTGGAGCGGATCTTTATATTGTTCCCTGCGATCGGCATGCTTTCCTGCGCCTTCTTCCTGTCGCGCTATAAAGTCAACAAAGCCGGATTCGCCCTGCTGAGCGAGCAGCTCTATCGTCGGGAGCAGGGGCTGGAATCCCTGCCTCAGGAAGATATCGACCGCATTGAGCACATGTTCCGCTGATAGGGAGGTATGACCTATGCTATCCATTGGCAGCTTTTTATTCAACAGTCTGGATTACATCCTGATCGTTGACAGCAAGTTTCATATCATATTCAACTCCCGGTATGATTCGCGGACCAACATTCAGACCGAATATGCCGCAAAGGATATCCTGAATAAAAATTTTTTCGAGGTCTACACGGATGTGTCCAGGGAAGACAGCTCGATTTACCGTTGTATGACCACAGGAGAGATCGTGGTTCAGAAAAACCAGCGTTATCACGATTATCTGGGCCACGAATTTGTTTCCCACAACGTAACGTTGCCCATACGGCGCAGAGGCAAGATCGTCGGCGTGGTGGAGCTGGCCAAGGATGCGGAGCCGCTCGAAAATGTAGACAGCGAAGAGAGCGATGTGATCTTTAATGAATTTCTTGAGACGCTGCAGCGCGAATCCGGGTTCATCACCTTCAGCCTGATCCAGACCCGAAATCCGGAAATGCGCAAAAACATCGATATGGCAAGGACGTTGTCAAAACTGCCCAATCCCACGTTGATCTACGGGGAAACCGGCACAGGCAAGGAGTTGTTTGCCCAGGCCATGATTACCCACAGCGGCGTCCCTCGAAACAAGGTCGTGGTGCTCAACTGCGCGACCGTTCCGGAAAATCTCATGGAATCCATTCTTTTTGGCACGAAACGCGGGATCTATACCGGCGCGGAAAATCGGAAAGGCCTGTTCGAGGAAGCCGATGGCGGGATCATCTTTCTGGATGAGCTGAACGCGATCCCCTACCATGTCCAGGCCAAGCTTCTGCGGGTTTTGCAGGACGGCACCTTCCGCCCGCTGGGAGACAACCGGGACAAGACCGTGAACGTCAAGATCATCGCGGCAATGAATGTGGAACCCGAAGAGGCCATGGAGCGGAACATCCTGCGCAAGGATCTATTCTATCGTTTTTCCAGCAGCATCATCCGGATCCAGCCTCTGCGAAAGCGCAGGGAGGATATCGAGCTGTTCATCGAGTATTACATCAAGCATTTCCAGGACCTCTACGGCAAGCATATCCGGGGGATCACCGGTCCTCTGCGGGACGCGTTTCTGGACTACCGATGGGAAGGCAATGTGCGCGAACTGAAGAACGTCATCGAGCTGGCTGTGGAGTTTGCCGGAGATGATGAGATATTGGGGCCGGAGCATCTTCCGTCGTATCTGCACCAGCGACTGTTTGACCCGGCGGGCCATCCGGCAAAAGGAAACGGGGAGGACCCAGGCGAAGTCCTGCCGCTGTCTCAGGCCTTGGAATCCTTGGAAAGGGATCTGATCCTCCGCGCGCTCCGAAGATCCGAAGGAAACAAGACCCGGGCTGCCGATTTGCTGGGCATCCCAAGGCAGACGCTTACTTATAAAATCAAAAATCTCGGATTGAGCTGCGCGCAGGGATCTGAAAAGGTATAAAACCGACAAATTATTGTCGGTTTTTGCATATCAACGGCGAAATTTTGTCGCGCGACGGGAGGGACTTCTTTCAAGACCTTGAAATACAAGGCTTTGAAGTTGGCATACGATTTGCATTAACAGTTAAGACAGAATCGTTTTCACTGGCAAAGCTGAAAGGAGCAAGAAATGATCATTGGAGTACTGAAGGAAATCAAACCAAACGAATACAGAGTCGCCGCCGTACCCGACACGGTCCGCGAGCTGGTGTCAAGAGGCCATGAGGTTTATGTGGAGCATGACGCAGGCAAGATCGCCGGCGCTTCCGACGAAGATTATGCGGCTGCGGGGGCGATCATCGCCGATGCGGATACAGTGTACACCAAGTGCAAGCTGATCTATAAGGTCAAAGAGCTGTTCCCCCAGGAATTCAAGTACATCACGAAGGATAAGATCGTGATGACCTACATCCATTCCAATGCCCATCCCGAAGAGACTGATGTGTTGCTCAAGAGCGGATGCGCAGCGTTTGCCTACGAGGATTTCAGGGATGCCAACGGCGGTTTTCCTCTCCTCAAGCCCATGAGTCAGATCGCCGGCCGGGGCGGATTCATGGCTGCCATGCATTTTAAACAGGCCGTGCACGGCGGTGACGGGCAGATGCTTTGCAACATTCCCGGCGTCGATACGCCGGTGGTCACCATCATCGGCGCGGGCAACAGCGGTTTGGGCGCCGCAACCTTTGCCGCGGCCCTGGGCAATGAAGTCCGGATCATCGACAACAGCCTCAAGGCGTTGGAAGCCGCCAAGCTGGCCCTGCCTCCCAACGTGACCTTCCTGATGTCCAACCGGGCAAACTTTGTCAAATGCATCAAGGAATCCGATGTGATCATCAACTGCATCATGTGGGACCGGACAAAGAACGAACCCTTGGTTTGGAAAAAAGATCTGAAAACGATGAAGCCCGGTGCCAAGATCGTCGATGTGGCCTGCGACGAACCCGGCGCCATCGAAACCTGCAGAAGCACGACTCATACCGATCCCACCTTTGTGGTGGACGGCATCGTGCACTACTGTGTCGACAACATTCCTTCGGCCTTCGCCAAGACAGCTTCAGAGATGCTGGCATCGGCTACGCTGCCCATCGTTTTGGAAATTGCTGAAAAAGGCGTCGAGAAGGCGCTCAAGGACAACAAGTATTTGATGCGTACAGGGCTCACTTGCTATGACGGAAAGCTGACACTGGCGGAAACTGCCATCAAACAGAACCGTCCTCTCACCGATGTGAACGAGCTGGCCGAATCCTTCTAGCCGGTCATATCCCAATCAAAAACACCGGGGCGCCGGCTCATGCCGGCGCCCCGGTGTTTTCTGTCTTACGGCAATTCCGCCTTGAGTTCTGTTACATAGACGGCAGTGCCCGCGATCCGTACACGGACGGATCCCTGGTCCTTGGTGGCCCATACATGTACGAGACCGTCGAATCCGGCCTCCTGGCCCTGCTCGATCAGGATGTCGCAGGAGCCCATGCCGGGATTCATATAAGTGATATAATAGGCGCCCATGACGCCGCAGGCCGTTCCGGTGATAGGATCTTCCACCCTGCCGGTGATGGCAGCGGAAAAATGCCTCCCATGAAGCGTCGCTTCCGGGTGGATCGTTTCCACGCAGAGGGGATGGACGGAAGTGTGGGGCCGATGGGCCAGTGCCGGCGGGAATGCATGGTGATCGGGAATCATCCGGGCGCAGGCGTCCAGGTCTCTCACCGGAAGGATCACGGTCCAAAGGCCTGTGGAGCCGTAAACGACAGGGTAGCGTGTATCCAGATCGCCGATATCCAGTCCGATGGCTTTCATCAGGGCGCCGGCATCGCCGGAAAAAGGTTCAAAGACAGCCTCTGCCTGGGTCATGGAGATTTCCCGGGTATCGGGCCGGTAGCCGATATGGATGACGCCCGCTTTGGTTTCCACGGTTTTAGTGACGGGGGCCTCCGCGGGATCCATGCCGCAGTACAAGGCATAGAAGGAGGCGATCGTCGCATGGCCGCACAGATTTACTTCTGAGCCGGGCGTAAAATAGCGCAGCTGCAGATCCGCTGTTTGCGATGGCAGAACAAAAGCGCATTCGCTGAAGCCGATCTGTCGGGCGATCTCCTGCATTTCTTCCGTGGTATAGGATGCTCCGTCTAAGATGACGCCGGCAGGGTTTCCCTTGCCGGCGGTCTTTGTAAAAGCATCATAATGGTATACTTTTACTGTTTTCATCGTGTTTACGCTCAATCCTTGTATCTTTCGAGGGCCAGCTTCAGCAGTTCGATGGCGCGTTCAAGATCCTTGCAGTTCAGCACGTAGGCAATCCGGATCTCATTGAGCCCCTTTCCGGGGGTGGCGTAAAAGCCGCCGCCGGGCGCGTACATGAGGGTCTCTCCGTTGTCTTCGAATTCCGTCAGCAGCCAGACAAGGAAATCCTCTGCGTTCTTGACCGGCAGTTTGGCCATGACATAGAATGCGCCCTTCGGCTCCTTGCAGACGATGCCGGGGATTTTAGACAATGCACTGTAAACAGTGTCTCTTCTTTTCTTGTACTCGACCCGGACTTCTTCGAAGTAACTCTTGTCCACGGTGTAGAGCTGAGCCGAGGCAAGCTGATCGAGGGTGGCGACTGAGAGCCGGGCCTGGCAGAGCTTCATGAACTCTCCCTGGAAAGCCTTGTTCTTGGTTATAACCACGCCGATCCTGGCGCCGCAGGCGGAAAATCTCTTGGAAACCGAATCGATCAGGATCACGTGGTCCTTCGCATATTCAAAGCTGCCCATGGAAGACAAGGGTTCGCCGCTGTAGATGAATTCGCGGTAGACTTCGTCGGCGATCAGGAAAAGGTCGTGCTCCACCGCCAGATCCGCCAGCATCTTGCATTCTTCGTGGGTCAGCACGGCGCCTGTGGGATTGCCGGGATTGGTGAACATGATCGCGCGGGTGTTGGGCGTGATCAGCTTTTCGATTTTTTCTTTGTCCGCGTAATGATAACCTTCTTCGGCCGTGGTGGGGATCGGAACGATCTTTCCCCCGGTGGTGTTGACGAAGGTGCTGTAGTTGGGATAAAAAGGTTCAGGGATCAGGATCTCGTCTCCGTCGTCCAGAATGGTCGCCATGGTGAACATGAGAGCCTCGCTGCCGCCGGACGTGACAACGATGTCGGGTGTCTCGTAGTGGATGCCGATCTCTTCGTAATATTTTTGCACAGCCTGAATGACCGAAGGAATGCCCGGCGAGGGGGCGTACTCCAGGACCGGAGCATTAAAATTCTGAACAGTTTCGAAGTAGATGGGAGGGGTGTTGATATCGGGCTGGCCGATGTTGAGATGATAGATTTTCTTGCCCTGTTTGACGCATTCCACCTGATACGGATAGAATTTGCGTATGGGAGACAGAGCGCAACGCTGGATCTTGCTGGAAAATTTCATGGTCTCCTCCTTGTGATACGAACGCGGGGTTCTCTTTTCGAGAACATTATACCACTTTGCCAAAAGGATTAAAGAAAAAATTGCGCACCAACAGACTTTTTTTCCTAAAGCTCTCATTTGGCCTTATACTTTCACAAAAATAATTTTCAAAAAAATATTTGACAAAGAGTCTTGTCTTTTGTATACTTACGACCAATATATAAAAGCAATGACAGAGTGCTACCGGATGTCATAGCGTTTCAGAGAGTCGGCGGTCGCTGCGAGCCGATACCAAAAGATCCGGTATTCTCGCTCTTGAGCTGGGTCTCCCAACGCTTCGGCTGATAAGAGATCCCGGAAGGCCCCGTTAACGAAGCCCAAGGTTTGTTGGAACCTGCAGAGTGACCGGTTTTTCCGGTAAACAGGGTGGTACCGCGGTTGTATACATCGTCCCTGGAGTATAACTTACTCCGGGGATTTTTTTATCCCCGGAGAGCGCAAACGGAGGAACCTATCATGAGCAAAAAGATCAAAATTTTCGACACGACGCTCCGGGACGGCGAACAGTCGCCGGGCTGCAGCATGAATCTGGCGGAAAAGACCGAGCTGGCCCGCCAGCTGGAACGCATGAAGGTGGATGTGATCGAAGCAGGCTTTGCCATCTCTTCCCCGGGAGATTTCCTGTCGGTGAAGACCATTGCCGAGGCCATCGAAAATACGGTAGTGGCCAGCCTGGCCCGGGCGGTGCCTCTGGATATCGATCGTGCCTGGGAGGCGGTGTCCGGGGCCAAACAGCCCAGGATCCATACATTCCTGGCTACCTCGCCCATCCACATGCAATACAAGCTCGACATGACGCCGGAGCAGGTATTGGAAACTTCGGAAGCCATGGTGCGAAGAGCCAAGGGCTATTGCGCCGATGTGGAATTTTCCGCCGAAGACGCGACTCGAAGCGACCCTGTCTTTCTTGCCCGGGTATTCGATGCGGTGATCAAAGCCGGCGCGACCACCATCAATATTCCGGATACCGTGGGCTATGCCGTTCCGGAAGAGTTTTATGAATTCCTGATGAAGATCCGGCATTACTGCCCTGCCCTGGACAATGTGGCCATCGCGGTCCATTGCCATAACGATCTGGGGCTGGGCGTCGCCAACTCGCTGGCCGGTGTCCGCGCCGGCGCCACCCAGATCGAATGCACGATCAATGGGATCGGCGAGAGAGCCGGCAATGCGGCCATGGAGGAGATCGTCATGGCGCTTTCGACCCGTCGTGACAGGTACGGCGTCGAGACCGGCGTCGTCACCACGGAGCTGGTGCGGGCGTCCAAGCTCCTGTCCCGGATCACCGGCGTCTCCGTGCAGCCCAATAAAGCCATCGTGGGAGAGAACGCTTTTGCCCATGAGGCAGGCATCCATCAGCATGGAGTCCTGAAAAATAAAAAGACTTACGAGATCATGACGCCGGAATCTGTGGGCTTCAAGGCCAACCAGATGGTTCTTGGCAAGCACTCCGGAAAGCACGCGTTCCGAAGCAAAGTGAAAGATCTGGGCTATGAGATCACAGAGGAAGAACTCGTCGTCGCCTTTGAGCAATTCAAGGATATCGCGGATAAAAAGAAGCTGGTCTACGACCGGGACATCGAGGCGCTGATCAGCAAGCGGCTGGCAGAAGTTCCCACGGTGTACCGGCTGGACCGCTTCGTGATCAACAGCGGAAATTCCATAACCTCGACGGCTGTCATCGCTCTGGTCAAAGAGGAAAAGGTCTATGAAAAAGTATCCAGAGGCGAAGGCCCCATCGATGCGGCTTTCAAAGCCGTGGAAAAAATCGTAGGCCTGAGCATCGATTTGGAAGACTATCAGCTTCGTTCCATCACCGAAGGAGAAGACGCTTTGGGCGATGCCTTTGTAAAACTGGAGATCAAAGGCGGACATTTTACCGGAAGGGGCCTGTCCACCGATGTGATCGAAGCCAGCATCCTGGCCTATGTGAATGCGGTGAACAAGGCGCTCTATGAGGACAGTCTGGTATCCTGAGCAGCCAGACCTCATCAAGGTAATCGGAAGGAGAAAATCATGGGAATGACAATGACGCAAAAAATATTGGCCGTTCACGCCGGCTTGGACCGGGTGGAAGCCGGGGATTACATCGAAGCATCTCTGGACGCGGTCCTGGGAAACGATATCACGGCGCCCTCGGCGATCAGAGAGTTTGGGAAAATGGGCGGGGAGAAAGTCTTCGATCCCCACAAAGTGGTCATGATCCCCGATCATTTTGCCCCCAACAAGGACATCAAAGCTGCTCAACAGTGCCTGGAAATGCGGAAATTTGCAGAGGAGCAGGGGATCACCAATTATTACGAAGTGGGGCGCATGGGCATCGAGCACGTCCTGCTGCCTGAGCAGGGCCTGGTGACGGCGGGAGACGTGGTGATCGGCGCAGATTCCCACACCTGCACCTACGGCGCTCTGGGCGCGTTTTCCACCGGCGTGGGTTCCACGGATATGGCCGCCGGGATGGCCCTGGGGAAGGCCTGGTTCAAGGTCCCTTCCGCCATCCGCATCGTTTTGACCGGAACGCCGGGCCCCTGGGTCTCAGGCAAGGATGTGATCCTGCACATCATCGGCCGTATCGGTGTGGAGGGGGCGCTTTACCAGTCCCTGGAGTTCACCGGCCCCGGTGTTTCCGCACTCTCCATGGACGACCGCTTTGCCATGGCCAACATGGCCATCGAAGCCGGCGCCAAGAACGGCATCTTTCCGGTGGATGATATCACCAGAGCTTATGCGGAAGCTCATCCCTGCGCAAATCCCTGCATGAAAAAAGAATTCCGGGTGTTTGAGGCTGATGAAGACGCCGTCTATGAGCGCACGCTATCCGTGGATCTGTCTGCGGTTCCGCTGACAGTGGCCTTTCCTCACCTTCCCGAAAATGCAAAGCCGGCGGCGGATGCCAAGGGCATCGCCGTGGATCAGGTGGTGATCGGATCCTGCACCAACGGCAGAGCGGAAGACATGGAGACGGCTGCAGCGATCCTGAAAGGACGGAAGACAGCCCCGGGCGTCCGGCTGATCATCATCCCGGGTACCCAGCAGGTTTACCTGGACTGCATTGAAAAGGGCTGGGCCCGGATCTTCGTGGAAGCGGGCGCCGTATTTTCCACCCCCACCTGCGGTCCTTGTTTGGGAGGCCATACCGGCGTGCTGGCCGCGGGCGAGGTGGCGCTGTCCACGACGAATCGGAATTTTGTAGGCCGGATGGGGCATCCGGAATCTCAGGTTTATCTGGCGGGCCCCGCGGTGGCCGCAGCTACAGCGGTCACAGGAACGATCGCAGAGCCTTCGGACCTACCGGTCTGTACGTCGTGCCGCTGTGAAGGCGCAAAATAACAAGAAAGGATATCGATCATGGGAAAAGTTTTTATATACGGAGATCACGTGGACACAGATGTGATCATCCCCGCAAGGTATCTCAACAGCTCTGATCCCGCCCATTTGGCTGCTCACTGCATGGAGGATCTGGACGCGGATTTTGCCGGACATGCAGAGCCCGGCGACGTGATCGTAGCAGGACGGAATTTTGGATGCGGTTCCTCTCGGGAACATGCGCCCATAGCAATCAAAGCTTCCGGCATCCAGTGCGTGATCGCCCGAAGCTTCGCCAGGATCTTCTATCGGAATTCCTTCAATATCGGCTTGCCGATCATGGAGTGCCCGGCGGCCGTGGACGGGATTTCTCCCGGCGACAAAGTCCGGGTGGATTTCCAGGCAGGGAAGATCATCAACGATACTACGGGAGAACAGTTTCAAGCGCGGCCCTTTCCACCATTCCTGAACAGGATGATCGAAAACGGCGGCCTGGCGGGCTATGTGAAGAGCGTTTTGGAAGAAGAAGGGAAGGTGCGGCATGATGTATAAGGTCGCTGTGCTTCCCGGAGACGGCGTCGGTCCTGAAGTGATGCGCCAGGCCGTCAAAATCCTCCGTTGGGCGGAAAAAGAAACCGGACAACAAATAGTCTTGACAGAATATGCAGCCGGCGGCGCCGCCATCGACCGTTGCGGCGATCCTCTGCCCGCGGAGACACTAAAGGGATGTCTGGAAAGCGACGCCGTCCTCTTTGGGGCCGTCGGCGGTCCCCGCTGGGATGCTCTGCCCGGCGATCAAAGGCCGGAGCAGGCAGTGCTGAAACTGCGCAAGGCTCTGAAGCTCTACGCTAATCTGCGCCCGGCTCGACTGCATCCGGAAATGGCTTCCGCAAGTCCGCTGAAAGCATCCATCCTCCCGAGCGGATTCGACCTGCTGATCGTCCGGGAATTGACCGGCGGCATTTACTTCGGCGAAAAGGGCTCCGTTGAAACAGAAGAAGGCCTGTCTGCTTACGATGTGGAACGCTATTCTGAAACGGAGGTCGAAAGGATCGCCCGGACAGCTTTTCGCGCGGCCGCTGGCCGCCGGGGCAAGCTGACCAGCGTGGACAAAGCCAATGTGCTGGAGAGCTCCCGGCTTTTCCGCCGCGTAGTCGATCGTGTCTCCCGGGACTACCCCGGCGTAAAGTTAGAGCATATGTATGTGGATAATGCCGCGATGCAGCTCGTGAGGGATCCTGGCCAATTCGATGTGGTCCTGACAAACAACATCTTTGGAGATATCCTGTCCGACGAGGCTTCGGTCCTGACCGGATCCATCGGGATGCTGCCGTCTGCCAGCATGGGCGACGGATCCTTCGGTCTTTTTGAGCCGATCCACGGCAGCGCGCCGGACATTGCCGGAAGCGATTCGGCAAATCCTTTGGGCTCCATCCTTTCGGCGGCAATGTTGCTCCGGTTCAGTCTGGGGATGAAAGAAGCGGCAGACGCTGTGGACACAGCGGTGCGGGGCGCGCTGGCCCGGGGATTCCGGACCGGAGACATGATGCAGGAAGGGGCCACCCTCCTGGGAACAGAGGAAATGGGGGACTGTGTGGTCCGGCTCCTTCCGTGAGCCCGTTTATTCCTTTCCGAAAATATGGTATGATAAATTCGCAGACCGACAGGGAGCGGAGGGATCATGCAGCAGGATCTGAAAGAAAAACTCGAGCTTTATAAGAAATATAGGCCGGACAGCCCTGCCTATGCCGCCTGGGAAGAAGAAAGCATGCTGTGGGGCTGGCTTTTTTCGTGCATGATATTCCGCGGAACGCCCCTGGAAAAGGGCCAGATCGTCAGCATCCTGAGAGGGGAGATCCTGGAGAACATTCCCTTGGAACACTATGGATTCCTGCACAGATACAGAGATATATACCGGGATATTCGCAGCAGCCTGGAGATGAAGGCCAGCCTGAACGCAGGTATGCTCAACCGGTATTATTCCACGCTGTTTCTGCGGACGGCGTCGTTCCGGACAAACAACCCCGTGGTGTATGAGTGGTCCTACAATCCCCCTCATTTCAAAGAAGTGCCTGAGCAGATGGGCCTGTTGTTTCGGCGATCCGCACAAAGCCGAAGCGCAGCCGATCCGTTGGGAAGGGCGGCTGCCATCCATCTCGGGATCCTGGAGATCTATCCTTACGGGGACGACAGCGTTACGATGGCCGGCGTAGGCCTGCTGTACGAATTGATGGAAAGCGGTTTGCCCGCAGGATATCTCTTTGCCAGCGAGCAGGAATACAATCAACAGATCGCCGCGTACCTCAGGACCGGCAGTGGAGAAGCATTCCGGCAGATGCTGGAGCGCAGCATCATCAACAGGCTTGACGTGCTGATCCAGGTCAGCCGGGCGGCGGAGGAATAGCATGGATCAAAAAACGGAAGCGGTCCGCCGCGAATTGTTGAACTATGTGGAGCCGGGGCATATCTGTCCCGACTGCCCAATGAAGGACTATACGACCATGAAAGTGGGCGGACCGGCATCCCTGCTGGTGACGCCGGGTTCGGTGGCCGAATTGTTCGGCGCGCTGGAGGTGATCCGTGAGCAGGGTGCGCGGCATCTGATCATGGGAAACGGAAGCAATCTGATTTTTGACGACGCCGGTTTCGACGGCATCGTTGTGCGGATCGGAAGCGGTCTGGATCGTATGCGCATCGAAGGGAATATGATTTTTGCCGAAGCGGGGGCCCAGCTTTCCGCCGTGGCCCGGGCAGCGGCGGAGGCCGGTCTGTCCGGCATGGAATTCGCCTGCGGCATCCCCGGCAGCATGGGCGGCGCTGTTTATATGAATGGCGGCGCCTACGGCGGCGAAATGGCTCAAATCGTCCATTCTGCCAGCGCTGTTTCCTTGAGCGGCGTAGTGAAAGACCGCCCCGGAAGGGACCTGGACTTTGGATACCGTCACAGCCTGTTTCAGGGAAATGATGAAACGATCTTTGGCGTAAAGCTGGCTTTGATCCCCGGCGATCCCCTGGATATCCGCGAGAAGATCCGGGATTTCACCCAACGGCGGACGACACGCCAGCCCTTGCAGTATCCCAGCGCCGGAAGCTTTTTCCGGCGGCCGGCAGGCCATTTTGCCGGGGCGCTGATCGAGGCTGCGGGTCTCAAGGGGCTTTCCTGCGGCGGCGCCCGGATATCGGAGCTTCATGCCGGTTTCATGATCAATACGGGAAATGCCACGGCTTCTGACATCGTGGACCTGATGCGCGTCGTGCAGGAAACGGTCCTCGCCAGCAGCGGTGTTCTGCTGGAGCCGGAAGTCCGGATCATAAAAAGAGACGGTACGCTTTTGCAGTAAAACAAATGGGACAGGAGCAAAGAAAATGGAATTTATCATTGTGACCGGCCTGTCCGGCGCGGGAAAGAGCCACGCAGTCCGTTGTCTGGAGGACCTGGGCTATTATGCCATCGATAATATGCCGCCTCAGCTGATACGGGAATTCGTGGGCCTGGTCAAAAAAACAACGGGCTGCATCGAAAAAGTGGCTTTTGTGGCGGATATCCGCGGCGGAAAATTTTTCGACGATCTCAAAGGCAGTCTGGATTACCTGGAAACCGAAGGCATCGAATATAAGATCATATTCCTGGAAGCCTCGGACGAGGCGCTGATCCGCAGATACAAAGAGACTCGCCGGGCCCATCCGCTGGCCGTGGACGGGAATGTCCGGGAGGCCATTGCCCAGGAGCGCGAACGGCTCAAAAAAATCAGGGACCGGGCTTCTTTTGTGATCGATACGTCCACTATGAAAGTGGCCGCCTTTCATCAGGAGATCAAGCGGCTGCTTCTGTCGGATCAGGAGGCAGACAGCTTTACGATCACCGTGCAGTCCTTTGGTTATAAATACGGTATGCCTGCCGAGGCGGACTGGGTGCTTGATCTCCGTTTTCTTCCCAATCCATATTACCTGTCCAGCTTAAAAAATCTGAGCGGAAGAAACAAAAAGGTTCAGGATTATGTTCTGGGTTTTCCGGAAACCAGGACTTTCATCGCCAGCGTTACAGATTTGATCCTTGGCCTGATCCCCCATTACATACGTGAAGGCAAGTACAATCTGGTGCTGGCTCTGGGCTGCACCGGCGGCCATCATCGTTCCGTGGCGGTGGCCGTCCGCATCGCTGAGATCCTGGAGGAGAAGGGAAAACATGTGGTGGTCATGCACCGGGATCTATGATAAAATCTTGACAGTCGATCATGGGGCGCCCAGCGTCGCAACAATCATATGAACAGCAAGGAGAGGAAGTAAAATGGAAAAACTGATTATCAGCGCATGCATTTGCGGAGCAGAGGTCACCAAAGAGCAAAACCCCGCCGTGCCCTACACTGTAGAAGAAATCGTCCGCGAGGCTAAGTCGGCTTATGATGCCGGCGCATCCCTGATCCATCTTCATGTGAGATGGGACGACGGGACTCCGACTCAGGACACAGGCCGTTTCCAGGAATGCATGGACGCCATCCGCAAGGAATGTCCCGATGTGATCATCCAGCCGTCCACCGGCGGCGCCGTAGGCATGACGGATCTTGAGAGGCTCCAGTCCACAGATGTCGTTCCGACACCGGAGTTTGCAACGCTGGACTGCGGCACCTGCAATTTCGGCGGCGACGATATTTTCGTCAACACCGACAATACCATCATCAATTTTGCCAAGATCATGAAAGAAAGAGGCATCAAGCCTGAATTGGAAGTCTTTGATAAAGGTATGATCGACATCGCGCTCAAGGTCGATAAAATGGGGCTGCTCGAGCATCCTCTGCACTTCGACTTCGTGCTGGGCGTACAGATGTCGGCCACGGTCAGAGACCTGGTGTTCATGGCCGGAAGCATTCCCGCCGGCTCTACCTGGACCGCCACCGGTATCGGCAAGAGCACCTGGAATATCGCGGCGGCCACCATTGCCATGGGCGGCCATGTCCGGACCGGCTTCGAGGACAACCTGTACCTGGAAAAGGGCGTTCTGGCCAAGAGCAACGGCGAACTGGTCGCCAAGGTCGTTGAGATCGCAAAGCTGATGGGCCGTGAGATCGCCACGCCCGCCGAAGCCCGCAAGATCCTGGGCATGACAAAATAATCACCCTGCACGCAGACAGCAAAACGGATCCGGCCATGGCCGGGTCCGTTTTCATTTTCCTTTACTAATTCATCAGTCTGCCGATATATAAGTAAGTCAATGAAGTAAAGGGATGTGAATCTATGATTCTTGCGGATGTATTTTCCATATTGCTACTGTCTGTCACCATCGTATCGATGATCCTGGGATCCCTTGTGATCCAAAGCGACAGCAGAGCTTCTGCCAACCGGTGCTTTTTTGCGCTGGTTTTGTCCATCAGCATCTGGTCTGCGGGACTGGCCTTTGCAAATGCTGCGCCGAATGCTGTTGCCAGCGAGATCTGGTGGCGCTATTCCGCATTTGGGAGGGGCTTTGTTTTCAGCGCGCTCCTTCATTTCATCATGATCATCACCGGAAAGGCCTCGGAAATGACAAAGCCGTGGACGATCCTGCTGCTTCACGTACCTGCCGCGGCGGTCATACTGTCGTACGGGATCCCCGGCGGCCTGCACCCCCGTCCCTATCAGCTGACGCATACCGATTTCGGCTGGATCAACAGAGCCGGCCTGAGCGGATATGATTTTTGGGACTGGATTTTTCTGATCTATTTTTCAGCGTATACCCTTGCAGCCCTTTTCTTTATTTACCGCTGGGGCAGGCAGTCCCTGGATCACAACGTGAAGCGGCAGTCCCGGATCATATTTGCCTCGTTTACGGCGGCGTTGATTTTGGGCGGCCTGACGGACATGGTGCTGGGTTACAGTCTGGCAAAGATTCCTCAGATAGCCCCGATCGTGTTGCTCATCCCGCTTATGGCGCTGTACCGGAGTATCAGGAGATATCATTTCATCGTTCCGGAAAGCGGTCCGGAGAAAGGGTGTCTCATCCGGATCATGATCGGCGTGTTGAGCCATCTTACCATTTCCTATATGCAGGTCCTGCTTTCCGGCGGCGCGGGAATGGCACCGCCTGTCAGCGATCCCCAGGCCTACCTTGGCATCATGACCCAACTACAGATGATGATCTCCATTTATCTGGTGCTCAAAGAAGACTCGCCCGGATACATCGCAGCTGTCCTTCTGAACGGAGGCAATGCGTTGTTTACGATCAGCAATATGCTTCGTCTGCAGTCGACGCAGTCGCTTCCCGGTACAATATCCTACATCAGCGTGCTTCTGATCGTTACACTGATCGCATCCTATAAAAGAAAGACGGCCGCCAACATTGAAAAAATAGACAGACAAAAGGCCTGTCTGGAAGAGTCGGAGAAACGGCTGTATCATATGGCTTATTATGATTCCTTGACTCGCCTTCACAACAGGGACTGGTTTGTGCAGCACCTGGACGAATCGATACAAAAGTCAGAGCAGGAGGGAACTCTGATCGGTGTAATCTTCGTTGATCTTGATTCCTTTAAATCTATTAACGATACCATGGGACATTCTTCCGGGGATACGGTCTTGAAAATGATCGCCGGACGGCTTTCCTCCTGTCTCAAGGAAGGCGACGCCATCGCAAGGTTCGGGGGCGACGAATTTCTGATCATGGTCAACGGTATGTCCGATCAGGGGGAGCTGCACCGCGTTACCGACAGGATCATGGATATTTTCAACAACCCGATCACACTGCAGCATGTGGAATACTTCATCACGGCCAGCGTCGGCGCCGCAGTCTATCCTCTGGACGGTGAAAATTCGGAAACGCTGATCAAAAATGCGGACATCGCTATGTATCGGGCAAAGAACAAAGGCCGGAACCAGTGCGTCTTCTGTTCATCCGGCATGAAGGACGAAACCGTAAAGAAAATGAAGCTGACCAACGATCTCTACAAGGCCCTGGACGACCGGGAGCTGTTTCTGCATTATCAACCCCAGGTGTGGGCGCAGACCCGCGAGATCAAAGGATTTGAAGCGCTGCTGCGGTGGAACAGCAAAGACTACGGACTCGTCACGCCGGATGTTTTTGTACCCATGGCAGAGCATACGGGGCTCATCCGTCCTATCGGATTGTGGGTGTTCAGGACTGCCTGCGAGCAGCTTCAGATCTTCCGCTCTTTATGCAAAAACAACATCGGCATGACCATCAATTTGTCGCTGGAGCAGCTGAAGGATACTGAGATCGCCGGTGAGATCAGCGCCATTCTTGATGAAACCGAGACGGATGCGAGGAACATTCAGATCGAGATCACCGAGAGCACGGCATTCAATGAAGATCCCTTTGTGCTGCAGCAGGTGAGGGACATCAAAAAATTGGGCATTTCGGTGGCGATCGACGATTTTGGCACCGGGTTCTCATCTTTTACCAGGCTGAAAACCTTTCCGATCGATCTGCTGAAAATCGATATCGGCTTTGTCCGCGGCATTTCCAACGACTCGCGGAAAGATGAAGCCATCATCAAGAGCATTATACAGATCTCGAAAAATCTTGGGATCGAAGTGCTTGCAGAAGGGGTCGAAACAGAAAAGCAGTACATTTACCTTCGGGAGCATGGATGCGATCTGATACAGGGATACTATTTCCATAAGCCGGCATCGGCGGAAGAAACGATCCGTCTCCTGAAAAGTCAAGCGGGATGGGGCAATGTGCGAAAAATAACGAGGATCGGCGAAAGAAAAGCCCTTACCGAACCGGGGCTACCTGGTTGATGCGGGCGAGAAGATTTTTATAGGGCCGGGCACTGGTGGCCTCATAAATGGCGCAGATTTTGTCCACGATGCATACGATCACCCCTTCTTTGTATTTCGGGGGGATCGGATTCATCGGAAACATATGGCGCAGGATCGCATCCTGCTCCACGAGGTCCAGAGCAAACTCAGCATTGGCGTTTTTCAGCGCCGCTTTTGCGTGAGAGAAACCGTGTCTAAAGGACGAGCCGTTGTCCCCGCGCCAATCACCGAGGTGGTAATCGTGCAACAGTGCTCCGCGCAATAAGCTCGAACGGCTGCACTGGATCTTAAACCGGTTTGCGATCAGCAGGCTGAAATAAGCTACGGCAATACTGTGTTCCAGGCAATTGCAGTTTTTATGCTGCTTGCATGCCATCATCTTTCCCAGGTTTTCTCCACCCAGAACGACGCTGTGCACTGCCTGAAACTGGGGCATGACTTCGGCGTAGTTTTTGCCCTGCAAAACGCTGTTGACTTTACTCAGAAATTTTGACCTCATGGCGATAATATATAGTAGGCAGTCCGCTCTGTCAAATGAAGATTGTGTAAAGATTTTTTACGGTGTATAATCACTTGGAACACACGGGGGAGTGTAATGTCCTTTGCTTCAGATGTCAAAAAAGAGCTGACTCAGAGCCAGCCGGATAAAAAATGCTGCACCCTTGCGGAGATCGCAGGGTTTTTGCGCTTTGCGGGAAGTATCCTTATTACGGGGGGCAAACTCAGCATCAAGATCACCACGGAAAACCCCGCGGTGGCCAGAGCTTTCATTACGATGATCAAAACCTATTTCGGCGCCAAAACGGCTCTTTCCATCGGTGAAACGGCGCCGATGGCCAGGGGCCGGCTCTACGAATTGGTGATCACACCGGAAATGAATGCGGAGCAGATCCTGCGGGAATCCGGCATACTGGTGGTCCGGGAGGGCAATAATGCTTTGGCTGAAGGATTGGACCCTGAGCTGATGAAGCGCCGGTGCTGCCGGAAAGCTATGCTCCGCGGCATTTTTATGGCGGCAGGCTCCATCAGCGATCCCGAAAAAGCTTATCATATGGAAATCGTCTGCGGCAGCGAGTATTTGGCCCGGGACGTCAAAAAGCTGGTGAACAGCTTCGGACTTCGCGCCAAATATCTGGAACGGAAAAAACGTTATGTGGTCTACATCAAGGAATGCGAGCAGATCATCGACTTTTTGAATATTTTGGGCGCCCACGGACAGCTCTTCCGTTTTGAGGATGTGCGCATCACCAAGGAACTCCGCAACAAAACCAACCGGATCAGCAACTGCGACAGCGCCAATTTCGAAAGAACGGTCAATGCCGCTCAGCGGCAGCTGGCCGACATCCGGACCATTCAGGCTGCCCGCGGGCTGGAATCTCTTCCGCCCAAGCTGAAGGCTGCAGCCCTGATGAGACTGGAAAATCCGGAGGTGTCGCTGGCGGAGCTTGCCGAAATGTTTGAACCGCCCTTAAAAAAGTCAGGCATCAACCACCGGTTCCTGCGGCTGGAGCAAATGGCGGCAGAGCTGAGGGGGCAGGAAAGGTAACTTATGGTCGACAAGAAAAAAGCAGGAACATTCTACGTTTTTACTGCAGCGACGCTTTTCAGCATCGGCGGCCTGTGCTATAAAATCATTCCGTGGCATGCGCTGGCCATCAATTCCGCAAGAAATATGATCGCGGCAGTGATCGTTTTCCTTTTCATGAAGGCCATCGGCCATCGGATCCGGTTCAATCGCACCGTTTTCATCGGCTCCCTGTGCATCGCCGGAACCAACAATCTCTTCAGCCTGGCCAATAAACTGACCACAGCGGGCAACACCATCATTCTCCAGTTTACCGCGCCTATCTTCATTATATTGCTGACGTATCTCATTTTCGGCGTCAGACCCAAAAAGGATGACGTCATCGCTTGCATCCTGGTTTTGCTGGGTATCGGATTCTTTGTGGTGGACGGCCTTTCGGCCGGCAATATGCTGGGCAATGTGCTGGCCCTTGTTTCGGGCCTTTCCTATGCCGGTGTTTTTATGCTGAACAGCGCCAAAGATTCCGATCCGCTTTCCTCCGTGCTGATCGGGCAGATCTACAGCGTGTTCATCGGACTGCCTTTTCTTATGAATGTAAACGATCCCGGGACGCCCGCGTTGGCTGCCGTGGTGATCCTGGGAGTCTTTCAGCTGGGTTTGGCTTACGTCTTCCTCACAAAAGGGCTGGAAACGACCCCGGCGATCACCGCCAGTCTGGTCACCGGTATCGAGCCCATCCTGAATCCTCTGTGGGTCGCCATTTTTTATAAAGAGGTATTTACGCCCATGGCGATGACCGGCGCTGTGATTGTGTTTACGACGATCATTATATATAATTATCGAAAAGCCCGAACAGGGAAAGGATCTTAAGGAAAAGAGAGGAGAAAAAGAGTGGAAGCATTACAAAAGAAGTATGGGCTGGCGACAGCCACGGCGATGGTCGTGGGCATCGTCATCGGCAGCGGTGTGTTTTTCAAGGCGGAAAAAATCCTGACCGCAACAGGAGGAAATCTGTCTGTGGGCATCCTGGCCTGGATCATCGGCGGCGTCATCATGATCGTGTGCGCTTATAATTTTGCAGTCATGGCGACCAAATACGAAAAAGTGAGCGGCATCGTGGACTATGCCGAAGCGACCATGGGCACAAAATACGGTTACTTCGTGGGTTGGTTCATGGCGACCGTCTACTACCCGACCCTTGTGAGCGTTTTAGCCTGGGTATCCGCAAGATACACCTGTGTGCTCATCGGAAAAGACTGGAGCATCGTAGGCCCTGAGTGCCTTGCCATTACCGCGTTCTATCTGATCACAAGCTACGCCCTCAACACGCTTTCGCCCATCCTGGCCGGAAAGTTCCAGGTGAGCACCACGATCATCAAGCTGATCCCGCTTTTCGCCATGGCGATCGTCGGCACGATCTCGGGGCTGTCCAGCGGGATGGTCATGGAGAATTTCGCCACAGTGGTAGAGGAAATGGATACCTTCAGCGCTTTGCTGACGGCCGTATGCGCCACAGCGTTTGCCTATGAAGGCTGGATCATTGCCACCAGCATCAATGCAGAGCTCAAGGATGCAAAGCGGAATCTGCCCAAGGCTCTGGTCCGCGGAACGTTCCTCATTATGGCCACCTACATTCTTTATTATGTGGGCTTGTCCGGCGCTGTGGAAAACGCCGTCCTCATGGAGAGCGGCGAAACCGGTGCGAAAACAGCTTTTGCCAATATCTTTTCCAATTTTATGGGGACCGGCTTGTTTGTCTTTGTCGTCATTTCCTGTCTGGGCACGCTGAACGGCCTGATGCTGGCTTGCACCAGAGGCATTTACGCGCTGTCCGTGCGCAACATGGGACCCATGCCGGATACTTTTAAACAAATCGACGCCAAGACCAATATGCCGACCAATGCCTCGGTATTGGGGCTTCTGTTTGCCGGCATCTGGCTGCTGTATTTCTACGGCGCCAACCTTACGGCGCCCTGGTTCGGCTTTTTCTCCTTCGACTCTTCGGAGCTGCCCATCATCACGATATACGCCATGTATATACCGATTTTCTGGGTTTTTATGAGAAAAGAAAGCGGAATGGATTTTTTTAAAGGAAAGCTGATGCCCGCGCTGGGGATCCTGGGATCCCTGTTCATGATCTATGCCGCCTATGTGTCTCACGGCAAGGCTATTTTGGCGTATCTGATCGTGTTTTTCGCCGTTCAGACGATCGGCATGCTGTACATGAAGAGGAAATAGAAAATGTCATTCACGGAAGATATCGGGATCGACCTGGGAACCTCTACCGTCCTGGTCTATATCAACGGAAAGGGCGTCGTGCTCAACGAGGCTTCCGTTGTCGCGGTGAATCGCGACAACGGAGAGATCGTGGCCATCGGCGAGGATGCCAAGGGAATGCTCGGGAGGACCCCGGGCAATATTGCGGCGGTCCGTCCGCTGATGGACGGCGTCATATCCGATTTCGATATCGCCGAAAGGATGCTCAAGCACTTTATCAAAAAGGCTTGCGGCTCTACCCGGCTCTTTAAGCCGCGGATCATGGTATGTGTGCCCAGCGGCGTCTCGGAGGTCGAACGCCGGGCCGTGCGCGAGGCTGTGGCCCAGGCCGGCGGAAAAGCTGTCTATTTGATCGAAGAGCCGCTTGCCGCCGCCATCGGCGCCGGGCTGGATATCTCCAAGCCCGAAGGCACCATGGTCGTGGACATCGGCGGCGGCACTACGGATATCGCTGTCATTTCCATGAGTTCCATCGTGGCCAGCGCTTCGACGAAAGTTGCCGGAGACAAGATCGACGAAGCCATCGCCCGTTACCTCCGCAAGGAGCACCGGCTCTATATCGGTGAACGGACTGCGGAGCAGATCAAAATGAACATCGGGTCTGCCTTTCCCCGGGAAGAAGAACTCACGATGCTGTGCCGCGGCAGGGATCTGGTGACCGGCCTGCCGGAGTCCGTGGAGCTGACCTCCTCCAATGTGTTGGAAGCGATCCAGGAGCCGCTGGAGGTGATCTGCGAAGCGATCCACGATGTATTGAAGATCGTGCCGCCGGAGCTGGCAGCCGATATCGGAAACAGCGGCATCGTGCTGAGCGGCGGCGGAGCGCTGCTGCACAATATGGACAAGATGATCCGGACCCGGACCGGGATCGACGTAGCTTTGGCACCCAATCCGGTGGAGTGTGTCGTGATCGGAACAGCCAAGGCTTTGCAGAATGTCCATCGTTTCAGCAGCGAGCAGAACAGCAAATCAATGAGAAAGCCGTATTGACGCAGGAAGAAGGGAGGGGAGGACGATGAGAAGCAAAAAATCAGCCATAGTGATCCTGGTCGCTTGTTTGGCCGTGATGGTGGCCACAGTCGCAGCGGGATGCAGCAAGGATGCCGAAGAAGAATCAGAAGAGATACAGCTAAGCTTTATCGCGGAAGAGTATGTGCTGACCGGCCAGGGTGAACCCTTTGTTGAGGAAGCCCGCATGCTGGATCTTTCGGGCGAGGATCGTTACCTGGTGGTTCTGGACGCATTGAGAGAAGCCCCTGAAGGCATGGAAACCGTGCTGAGGGAGGAATACCGGATCCAGAGTGTCCAGGTTTCTGTTACTGCGAAATCTGCAACGGTGGATTTCGCATCGGAGGGATTGTCCGGCGGATCAATGGAAGAAGAGCTGCTGATCGCGCAGATCGTGCGCACGCTGCTGCTTAATTTCCAGAGTATCTCTTCGGTCCAGTTTACAGTGGACGGGGCGGTGACGGATACGCTTATGGGACATCTGGCCATCGACCAGCCGTTTATGCTGACTTCCGAAACGGATGATTCGGGAAACATCCAATATAACGTGGAAGCGATCGTATGCACTGATTTCACCTGAGGGATCTAATGCGCAAGTTTGCGCAAAGCAGCACCGGCCGAAGCTTGCTTCGGCCGGTGTTTTTTTATAAGTCCTTCTTGATATGGTCGCTCAGGGCCTGAAACGTCCTGGGACTGATATCGTGCTCGATTTTGCAGGCATCCTCGTAAGCGGTCTCTTCTTCCACGCCGATGCTGATCAGAAAATTGGCGATCACCTTGTGTCGCTTGTATATTTTTTTTGCGATGGCCATCCCTGAGTCTGTCAGCTCGATAAGCCCTTCCTGGTTCAGCGCAATATATCCGTTTTCCCGCAGCCGTTTGGTGGCGTAGGAAACACTGGGCTTGGTGACGCCCAACTCCGCAGCGATATCCACAGACCGGATATAGCCTTTCTTTTCCCTCAGCATCAGCATCATTTCGAGATAGTCTTCCGAGGATTTCATAATATTCATCAGCAGGCCCCCTTTGCTTTTTATATCCTATCATCTGAGTAGTTTTTTTTCAAGCAGGGTTGACAAAAATAGTTAGAGGTGTTAAACTCAATTACGGTTAGAGATAACTAACCGTAATTTTCAGATCACAGGAGGCAATGCAATGAAAACGTTGAGAGACGCGCGTGTGAAAGAGCGGGTGAAAGTGGAGCGGCTCCACGGCCAGGGAGCTCTGCGCAGGCGCATTATGGATATGGGTGTCACAAAGGGTGTGGAGATCTATGTACAAAAAGTGGCGCCGCTGGGCGACCCTATCGAAGTGACTGTCCGGGGCTATGAGCTGTCCCTTCGAAAAGCGGATGCAGCTTTGATCGAAGTGTCTTAGGAGGAGGGTCGCCATGAGCATTAAAATCGCCCTGGCGGGCAATCCCAACAGCGGAAAAACCACCATGTTCAACGATCTGACCGGTTCCCAGCAATACGTGGGCAACTGGCCGGGTGTTACGGTAGAAAAAAAAGAAGGGAAACTCAAAGGACGGCCTGATGTGGTCATACAGGATCTTCCCGGGATTTATTCCTTGTCCTCCTACAGCCCGGAGGAAGTGATCACAAGAAACTATCTTGTCAGGGAAAAGCCTGACGCAGTGATCAATATCGTGGACGCCACGAATATTGAACGGAATCTGTATCTGACGACCCAGATCATCGAGATCGGCGTGCCGGTGATCATCGCGCTGAACATGATCGATATCGTCCGCAAAAATGGAGATGTGATCAATTTAACAGGCCTGGCTGATGCACTAGGCTGCAAGGTTGTGGAAACCTCCGCCCTGCGCGGCATGGGTTCTCTGGAAGCGGCCGACGCAGCCTATGAACTGGTCAGCAGCAGCCGGCCTGTGTCTATGCCGCCGGTTTTCAGCGGAAGTGTTGAACATGCCATCGCTCATATCGAAGAATCTCTCCAGGACAGAGTACCCGAGCGGTATTTGCGCTGGTATGCCACCAAGGTTTTTGAGCGGGACGACGTGGTTCTGGATGAATTGGAGCTTCCCGAGGATCTCTTGCAACACCTGGATAAGCATATCCGGGAGTGCGAAAAGGAGATGGACGACGATTCGGAAAGCATCATCATCAGCCAGCGATACGATTATGTGGAAAAACTGGTGGCCCGATGCGTCAGCCGGAACATCAAAGCCGGCGGCACCGATTCGGATAAAATCGACCGGATCGTCACCAATCGGGTGCTCGCTCTGCCGATTTTCGCGGCGATCATGTTCCTGGTTTATTATGTGTCGATTTCCACGGTTGGCGGCTTTGTAACGGATTTCACCAACGATACGCTGTTCGGCAATTGGATACATACACCTTTGTCCGTCTGGCTGGAGCAGGCCGGCGCGTCTCCTGTGCTCAGCGGACTCCTGCTGGATGGTATCGTGGGCGGCGTCGGCGCAGTCCTGGGCTTTGTTCCCCAGATGGCTGTGCTGTTCCTGATGCTCTCCTTGCTGGAAGACGTGGGGTATATGGCCAGAGTCGCTTTCATTATGGATCGTATCTTCCGGAAGTTCGGCCTCTCCGGCAAGAGCTTCATTCCCATGCTGATCGGTTCCGGCTGTTCTGTGCCTGGCATCATGGCCTCCCGCACCATCGAAAATGACCGGGACCGGCGTATGACCATCATGACCACGTCCTTTATTCCCTGTGGCGCCAAAATGCCCATCGTAGCGCTGCTTGCCGGCGCGCTGTTCGGCGGCTCCGGCCTGGTGGCAGTTTCAGCCTATTTTGTCGGGATCACGGCGGTGGTCCTGTCGGGCCTGATGCTGAAGAAGACCCGGGCCTTTGCCGGCGACGCCGCTCCGTTTATCATGGAGCTTCCGCCGTATCATAAACCGAAGTTCTCCAATATCGTCCGCACGACCTGGGACCGGGCCTGGTCCTTTGTGAAGCGGGCCGGCACCGTCATTCTGGTTTCCTCCATGGTGCTGTGGTTCCTCCAGAGCTTTGGCTTCGAAGACGGACGCCTTATGATGGTCCCCGACAACAACACCAGCCTGCTGGCAGCCATCGGAGGATGGGTCGCGCCGTTTTTCGCTCCCTTGGGGTTCGGAAACTGGCAGGCCGCCGTCGCCACATTTACCGGTTTGATCGCCAAGGAAAATGTGGTGAGCACCTTCGGCGTGCTCTACGGATTCGCCGAAGTTGCCGAAGACGGCACGGAGATCTGGAGCCGTCTTGCGGCGGACTTTACAGCCCTCACCGCATACAGCTTTCTCATCTTCAACCTGCTGTGCGCTCCCTGCTTCGCCACGATGGCCACGATCCGGAAGGAAATGAACAGCGTCCGCTGGACCCTTGCCACCATTGGCTATATGACCGGGTTTGCTTACGGCGCGGCGCTGATGGTCCATCAGTTCGGATTGCTCCTTCAGGGCGGAGGCCTCACCTTCTGGTCCGCTGTGGCATTCCTCCTGCTGGGCATGGTACTGTTCCTTCTGTTCCGGCCCAAACCCAGAGAGCTGGTGCGGTACGAGCCCATGGCCTACGGGGCTGGCTGCCGGAGCGGCTGCGCAGGCAGCTGCCGCAGCTGCCCGTCCAATCCCCGCCGGCGTAAACACAGGGGAAGAAATCAGCTGTCATAGTGTGGTATAATAATAACCGGCAGGCGGAAAGCGCCTGCCGGTTTTGCTGACTGCCGGGAGCAGCCATGCAGATACTGAGATATGCTGAGGAGGTTCAGGTATGCACGAAATCAAGTGTCCCAGCTGCGGGAAGACGTTCAATCTCGACGAAGCCGGTTACGCGGATATTTTAAGCCAGGTCCGCAATGCTGCTTTCGAAAAGGCCCTTCAGGAGCGGCTGGCCCTTGCCGAGCAAGACAAGCGGACTGCCGTCGAGCTGGCACAGACGAAAATCACGGGCGAAATGGAAAAGAAGGCTGCCGACAAGGATGCGGAAATCGCGCGCCTGAAGGAATCGCTGAAATCAGCCGAACTTGCCCGGCAACTGGCTCTCAAAGAGGCGCTCAGCGCCGTGGAGAAGGAACGCGATGACCTGAAGCGGGACCTTGAAGCCAAGGATAATGAACAAAAGCTGCTGGCCTCGTCGCTCCGGGAAAAGTACGAAACACAGATCAAAGACCGTGATGACGCCATCGAGCGGTTAAAGGATATGAAGGCGAAGCTGTCCACCAAAATGGTGGGGGAAACCCTTGAGCAGCATTGCGAAAACGAATTCAACAAAATACGGGCCGCTGCGTTTCCCACGGCGTATTTCGAAAAAGACAACGACGCCAGGAGCGGCAGCAAAGGCGATTTCATTTTCCGCGAGGCCGACGATTCCGGCACCGAGTTCATCTCGATCATGTTTGAGATGAAAAACGAAAACGATGAGACCGCGACCAAAAAGAAAAATGAGGATTTCCTGAAGGAGCTGGACAAGGACCGGACTGAAAAGGGCTGCGAGTACGCGATCCTCGTGTCGCTGCTGGAGCCAAACAACGAGCTTTACAACGGAGGGATCGTGGATGTTTCTTACAGGTATCCTAAAATGTACGTCATCCGTCCCCAGTTTTTCATTCCGATGATCACGCTGCTGCGCAACGCCTCTCAGAGCTCCCTGCAGTATAAAAAGGAGCTTGCCCTGGTGAGAGCGCAGAACCTTGACATCGCCAATTTCGAGGATGAGCTGAATAAGTTCAAGGATGCTTTCGGCAAGAATTTTGACCTTGCCTCAAGGCGTTTCCAGTCGGCGATCGACGAGATCGACAAATCCATCGACCACCTGCAGAAGACGAAGGAAGCGCTGCTGGGCACCGACCGGAATCTGCGCCTGGCCAATGATAAGGCCCAGGATGTGACGATCAAGAAGCTGACCCGAAACAACCCGACGATGGCGGCGAAGTTCGCAGAGCTGGACCCGGAACGATAGGACAACCACAATAAAAAGAGAGCCGGAAATCCGGCTCTCTTTTGTGTCAAAAGGTGTACGCCTTTACCAGGCGCCCATATACGCCAGGGTGACTGCGGCGCATTCGCTGCCCATTTTCATGCATTCCCTGATCGGCTTTCCTTCGATGATCCCCTTGCAGAACCCTGCAATGAACGAGTCGCCGGCGCCCATGGTATCCACCACTGTCGTGGGTACGACGCCCTGGCGGAAGAAGACATTGCCGTCGTAGGCGATGCTGCCGTTGCCGCCCAGCGTCACTGTGACCACCCGGGGCCCTTTGCTGAAAACATCCCGCATAAAAGTCAGCAGGTCTTCGGATTCCTTTTCGCCGGAGAAGAAGGCGTAGTCCGTCCAGGGCAGGGCCTTGTCCAGCACCGTACCCTCCTTCGCCGTGGAAAAATCGAAAGAGACGGACAAGCCCCGGGCTTTGATCCGTGGCAGGTCATTTTCCGCATTCCCCCAAAGGCCGGTGTGGAGCAACGCGTGACCACAGAAGAAGTCGATGTCTTCATCGCTGATCACAAAGTCGGCCAATACGCCTTCGTCGTAATCGCCAAAGACACGTTCTCCATCCACCAGCTCGACCTGGGTGACGGCGGTCTTCCCCGGCAGGATCTGCACATGGGAGGCGTCGACGCCTTTTTCGGAAAGGGCTTTGAGCATAAACGAGCCGTATTCGTCGTTGCCCACCGCTCCCGTATAGGAGGCCGGCAGTCCCGACCGGACGGCATAGACCGCCACATTGATGGGGTTGCCGCCGGGAAACATTTTTCCTTGGGCTGCGTAGTAATCGATGCAGTTATCGCCAACGGTGGCCAGTTTCAGCATGGGTGCACTCCTGTCAATGATTATTTTTTAATATTATAACAAGGCATCTTCCGTCATGGCAAGAATATCGTATGCGTCCACGGTGAGCGGGATCAGATCGGTCTTGTCCAGCAGCTTTACGTCGAATTTCCTGTTCAAGGCACAGAAATGGCGGAGACCGCGGTCGATCCGGTTCAGATACGAGTAGACGCCGATGGCGCCCGTCGAGAAGCTGTTGGCTTCCCGTCCGTAAAGCCCCCGGAGGTCCGGCAGGTCCTTGAAGATCTCATCCACTGTGGATCCGAATTTTTTGAGATGCGCCGGTACGTTGCCTGCCCGGATCATTTCTCCCATCTTTTCTGCGCTGGTAGCCGCGGCCATGGCCGCCCGGCAAAGGCCGATATGAGTCACGAAGGGCGCGCCCAGAGCCAGGGCTTTAAAGACCTGGTCTTCCATGGAAAATCCCCCGGTCATGGCAATGGCAGGCAATGTGAAGCCTTCTTCTTTGAGTTTTTCGCAGATGGGCATCAGCGCAGCTTCCAGCATGATCGTGGGCAGGCCCCATTCGTTCATCATGCGGCAGGGGCTGTATCCGGAGCCGCCGCCGGCGCCGTCGAAGGTGACCATATCCACCCGGGCCGCCGAGGCCATGCGGAGTACAGCTTCGAGGTCCTGGGGATCGTAGCCGGCCATTTTAAAGTAAACGTTTTCCATACCCATATCCCGCAGGGCATCGATGTGAGGGATCAGGTAATCCTCGGTCCACATGGGCAGCCGCGCATACGAATAGAAATTGGGCGCGCAGCCGTCGGCCTGTTTTTCTTTGATGGCGGGATCCTCCGGGTCAGGGTACACTACGACGCCCTTTGCTTTGGCTTTCAGCGCCGCCTCGTAATCCGGCAGCGGAACCACCGGCTGGGTCCCCTTGGCCGACTGGCCGAATTTGAATTCGATGGCAGGCGCGCCATGTTTTTGGATCGCATATTCCGCAACGCCTTTGGCATCGTCTTCGATGTTGCACTGAAGGATGATCTGGCCGTAGCCCCGGTCATATCTGCGGAAGGAATCCAGCACCCTTCCAAGCCAGGGGAATTCGGCGACCTTGCCGTTTTCCATTGCCAGATCCGGATCTTTGTCGATAGCGCCTTCTCCGATGACGCAGGATACTCCCGCCATGGCCGCGCCGCCGAAATAGTCCTTCCAGTTGAGCTTGATCAGCGCCGGCAGGATAATAGGCATGGTCTGCTTGACCGGGTTGATGGTGCCGAAATCGGAGGACATTTTTACATTGAAGATGGTGGCTTTTTCCATGTCCGCCTCGCAGCCCGACGCGCCGAAGACTCTGCCGTTGATGTTGAAATGAGAATAATCCACCGGATAGTTCTTTTCCGATGCCACCTGGTTGTTCCCCGTGTTGGTGGGATAGACGGATCTGGCGCCCAGGGCTGCCGAAATGCCGATTTCGCAGGTTCCGGGACAATCTGCCGTACAGAATGAACACATGCCGGACTGGGAGTTCACGTGCTGGCTTCTGGTCTGAGTATCGTTGAACGCAGATCCGAGGGCGGGTGAATAGGACATGACAAACCTCCTCTTCGAATAGTTATTGTACTCTAACTTTAATTTGATTATACACCCATTTATTTTGTTGTCCAACCGTATCGCAATCCTCTGGCAAAACTGGTATAAATATTGGTAGACACGCGAGGTGAAAATATATTCAAAAAAGCATAAGAATGGATCGGAGGCACAGGATGGCGGGAATCAAAGTGAAAAAGGTAGCGATTGCGGGAGCGGGGATCATGGGGTCCTCCATTGCGCAGATCATTGCGCAAAAGGGGATCCCGGCGGTGCTATACGATGTGGACAGTCACTTTCTGGAGCGAAGCAAAAGCCTGATCGCCGTGAACCAGAAAGCCCTCGTGGCGGCGGGCGAGTTGACGGATGCAGGATCCGAAGAGATCTGCTCAAAAATCACACACACCCTCGACATCGCCGATTTTCGGGATGCAGACTTCGTCATCGAGGCCATCGTGGAGGATCTGGAAGCAAAGCATGCCTTGTGGGCCGCGATATCGGAGCTGGTGAGGGAAGATGCGATATTGACCAGCAATACGTCCGGCCTGTCCATCTCGAGGATCGCCGAAGCGGTCAGGAGGCCGGAGCGCTTTTGCGGGATGCACTGGATCAATCCGCCTCACATCGTTCCGCTGGTGGAAGTGATCTGCGGGGAGCATACGGCGCCGGAGACGGCAGAAATGGTATTTCGAGTTGCTGAATACGTGGGAAAGAAACCCATTACGGTCAAAAAAGACGCGCCGGGCTTTGCCCTGAACCGCATCCAGTTTGCCGTGCTACGGGAAGCCATGCACATCGTGGAAGCAGGGATCGCCGATATGGAGGACGTGGACAAGGTGCTTAAATATGGGCTGGGCATGCGCTATGCCTGTCTTGGACCCTTCGAAGTGGCCGACCTGGGCGGTCTGGATACGTTCTACCGGATCTCCAGCTATCTCTTCCGGGATCTGAGCGATGCCAAGGAAGTCCCTGCAATGCTGAAAAAGCGAATGGAAGAAGGGGCGTTTGGCGTCAAGGCGGGAAAAGGCTTCTATGACTATTCCGGCGGTCGCGCCGAGGAAGTCATTGCAAAGCGAGACGACGATTTCATCAAAATCACAAATCTTTTATACAAGTGATTGCAGTCGGCGACGAATAGGAAAAGCCCGTCCGGAACTTCTTCGGACGGGCTTTATTTTTATATCAGCGCTTCGTGCGCCTTATGGAGCTCAGCGCGGATGCTCAGCTTCTGAGGGCAATGCTTTTCGCAAAGTCCACAGCCGACGCAGGCGCCGGCATTTTGGAAGTCCATGTCGCTGTCGGCGCCGATCATGGCGTATTGACGCCGCGCGTACTCCGTGATCCCATAGACTCGATGGTAGTTGTATATTTTGAACACTTCCGGAATGTTGATTCCCGCAGGGCAAGGCATGCAGTAATTGCAGGCGGTGCAGTAAAGATCAGTCAGCTTCTTCTTTTCTTCCACAACAGCCTGGATATGCCGCTGTTCTTCTTCGGACAGAGGCCTTGGGTCATTGGCGGCCAGGATGTTTTCGTCGATCATCTCCAATGTGTTCATACCCGACAGCGCGATATCCACGTTGGGATTGGAAAACACGAAGCGCAGCGCTGTCTCCGCTGAAGCGGTGCTTGCGCCGCCGGGCAGCACGTCCATGAGCTCCGAGGGACTTCCAAGACGGCCGCCGCCCATGGGCCCCATGACCGAAACGCCCATCCCCAAAGACTTCGCATAGGCCATGACCTTTTCGTTCCGCCGATCCAGCAGATTATACTGGCAAAGGAGCGCCTCGAATCTTCCTTCGCCCAGGCGGATGATCTCCATGATGTTTTCCGGCGTGTCATGAGACGAGAACGCGATGTGGCCGATCAGCCCTTGCTCCTTCAGCGCTGTCATCTGATCCAGCGGCCCGCCGGGCGCCAGGCCCTGCTCCTTGAAGTAGTCCAGCTGCATGCTCCAGAAGTGGTAGAAGTCGATGTGATCAGTGTCAAGCTCCTTGAGGGAGCGCTCGAACTGCCCCTGCAGGTCCGGGTCTGCCGTGTCGAATTTTGTGGAAAGAAGGAGCTGACCCCGCCTGCCCCGGATCGCTTCGCCCAGGATGGGCTGGCTGCGCTGATTGCAGTAAGAAGGGGCGGTGTCGAAATAATTGATGCCTGCGTCGATGGCGTGCCGGATCACTTCCACGCTTTTTTCTTCGTCGTACACGATCTGCTTTCCCCGGATCTCCGAGGGCAGGCGCAGTACGCCGAAGCCCAGCCGGGTGATGCTTTTGCCAGTTTTTCCGTAAACTACCTGCTTCATAGAAGTCCTCCCGGAAAGATTGTAGCACGGAAGCGGCGCATGTGGTACCATAATAGGCAGAATCATCCTATAATCAATACGTCTTTCTTACTGTTGGCATAAGAAGTATGAAAGGGTCTGTCGAATGGAAACGACAATGACGGTCCGGAACGCGAGATACAAGATCCCCGCAGTGCTCTCGATCCCGGAAGGAGAAGGAAAATATCCCGCTGTGATCCTGTGTCACGGGACCTGTTCCGACAAGGATGAGGCAGGCAGTCTGTTCGTCGCGCTTTCGGAGGCGCTGCTGAAGCGAGGCGTCGCCTCCGTCCGGTTCGATTTTGCCGGCTGCGGCGAAAGCACGGCGCAACCCGAGGATTTCACCTTTGGCGGCGAAGTGAGCGATATCGAAAAAATTTACGGCCGCTTATCCAGAGAAAAGAAGGTAGACAAGAAAAGGATCGCAGTACTGGGCTTCAGTCAGGGTGCCCGGGCCATGGCTGTGTTTCTTGGGAAACATCCGGAAAAGATCAAGGCGGCGGTCAGCTGGTCCGGTATCTGCCATAACGGCAAAGGCGTATTTGCCAAGTGGTTCGAAGACTACTATGACAAGGCTGCAACGGACGGCTTCGTACGGATCCCTCTGTCCTGGCGGGATGACCTGATCCTGCCCAAGCAGTGGTTCGACGATATCCGGGGCACCTTCCCCATGGACAGCCTTGCCCGCTACAAAGGGGCGATACTGGCAGTCGCCGGTACGGCAGATCTGCTGACGCCTTATGTCCATGCCATCGACATCGCAAACGCCTGCGGCGGAAGCGTCTGCGATGTGCGAATCATCGATGGAGGCGACCATACGTTCAATGTGCTTCGGGAGGATCGGTCCGCTGCAGACCAGGTCGTCCGAGAGACGGCGGACTGGCTTGCCTTACATATTCAATAGAGGTGCTGATGCGAAAATATCTTTGCTCCATCCTGCTTGTGTTAGTGCTGGCCGCCGTGCCTGTTTCGGCGGCGGATCTGCCGTCGGTTTGGGCTGCCGCCGAGGTTCAGACGGCCATCGGTTTGGGTCTGGTTCCCGCATCATTGCAAAGCAGTTATCGTGAGCCTGTCACCCGGGAAGAATTCAGATCGCTGACGATGCAGCTTCCCGGCATGCCGGATTCTCCAGGACAAAGCTTTGCCACAAAAGAATGGCTGACACGGCAGCAGGCGGCCGGGATGCTGTATGAGGCCTGCAACAATTTTGCTCCCTGGGTCATCAACGAGGACCCGATGATCACCACAGCCTGGCGGGGGTATGCCTCCGGTGACATGCCACATTCCTGGAATGACGGCGCCGGCATCCACAGCGATGCTCGCGGCGCGGTCAACTGGTGCTATCGCCACAATGTCTTCAATGGGACCGGCAGGAATACGTTTGCTCCGGAGAATACCTTGACCAGAGAGCAGGCGATCCTGGCTGTCCTTCGCTTATATTATACGAATGGGCAAGCTTCGCAGAATCCTGTTCAGAATAAGCCGGATTATTACCCAATCTATACCGACCAAACCATGACCAGTCTCCGCGGCTGGATCGATTCCGCTTTATATTTTCACACGGGAGAAGAACTCGGTCCTTTGCCCTCTGCCGGGTACCCCGCAGAGACGTCCGGTCCTGCTCGGATCGCAAGGGTCGGGATCGGATGGTATCGCCTGGAATCTTCCGACGGAACGGTGCTGTCAAAGACTTACGAAAACGCTTTGCTGTATACCGGCGGCAATCTTTATGTCGGTTGGGTCGGTGAAAATCCCCGTACTTATGATGTGATTCGCTGTGACGGAAGCAGTCGAAGTACTGTAGTCCGTACCGAAACCTTTCGTTTCAACAATCATGTGTTCGATCTCGGAGACGGTGTGTATGCCGTGCAGAATACGGATACCCGGACGTCGGTCTTTGATGCCTTCGGGGACACGCTTTCTGTCATTACGACAACCGATCCGGTCTTTCTCGTGGGCTCCGCCAACGGCTTGCTTTATTTCCAAAGTCAGAGCGAGCTAAGAGATAGCTACTATACCCAAACCGGCAAAGCGCTGCCCCTCTTCTGATGGAACGGAAAACGCGCATCAAGACAGACCGGATCTTCGTGGCGGGCATCGAGATCGAGGTCCAGCGAAAGAAGATCAAAAACATGCATCTAACAGTGCGTCCGCCCGACGGCCGGGTGCGTATCACAGTCCCGCTTCACACCAAAGACGAAGCGATCTGCTGCTTTGCCGCTTCGAAGAGCGAATGGATCCGCCGTCATGCAGACAGGCTCCGAAGCTGTCCAAGGCCGCCGGAGTCTTCGTATGTCACAGGAGACTCCTTTGATGTTTGGGGCCAGGCCTGTCCGCTGGAGGTGCAAGGGGGCAGGTGCAGCCGCGTGGAACTGATCGGAGACACGCTGGTCCTGACGATCCGGGAAGGCTCGACGATCGAGCAGCGCCGACGCCTTATAAAAGAATGGTACCGACGGCAGCTGAAAGAGTCCCTGCCGGCGCTGATGGAAAAATGGGGGCCCGTGATCGGGGTCCGCGCAGATTCTGCCGGTGTACGGGACATGAGGACCCGATGGGGAACCTGTAATATCAGAGACAAAAAGATCTGGCTGAGTCTGCGGCTGGCGAAAATGCCGCCGCGATGTCTGGAATACGTAGTGGTCCACGAGCTGATCCACTTGAAGGAAAAAGGCCACAATAAGACTTTTTACGGATATCTGGACCGATACTATCCGGAGTGGAAGGCGGTCAGACAATATCTGCGCAACCACGGCGGAGAATTCTAAAGAAAGCGGAATATATTTATGAAATCGGAAACATTGTTCTGGATCGCGCTCTTCGCTGCAGGGGCTATGGTCGTCAACAGCATCGGGATCCTGCTGGTCTATAAAAATGTAGCCTGGGCGCAAAAAAATAAGCAGTATTTTATGTGCTTTGCCGCCGGCGTCCTGATCTCCTCGCCGTTGCTGATCGCATTCCCGGAAGCCATCGAAAAAAACCACAATGCCGGTTTTGCGGCGCTGCTGGGGTTCGTGTTCATGTTTTTCAGCAACAAATTCATCGAATATAAAACCGGCAAATCGCCCCTTGCCTTCGGCATCACGGCGCTGGAAGGGATCGGAATCCATTCGTTTTTGGACGGGATCATTTATACGGTCACATTCAGCGCAAGCATCGTTACCGGCGTCCTGGCCGGCGTGGGTCTGGTGGCCCACGAATTTGCCGAGGGTGTGATCGCCTTTTCCGTCATGAGCGGCAGCGGTATGGATAAAAGAAAGGCCGGCCTCATCGCATTCTTTGCAGCCGCCCTGACGACTCCGGTGGGCGCGCTGCTGTCTTATCCGTTTGTGAGCCGGCTGAGCCAGCCGCTCCTGGGTCTTGCCCTGGGATTTGTGGTAGGCATATTGATCTACCTGTCCGCATCTCATCTGCTGCCGGAAGCCAAAGAATATGAGGGCAAGCATTCTTACCGGGCCTTCCTGGGCGGGATCCTGCTGGGCCTTCTGATGTTTTTCATTGAATAATCCACAAGAATGAGTCTATTGATATTGAGGTGAAGGAAAATGAGCAAAACAGCTGTTGTATTCCAGTCGAAGTACGGTTCGACAAAGAAGTACGCCCAGTGGATCGCAGAGGCCCTGTCCTGCGACCTTCTGGAAAGAAAAAATGTAAAGGCAGAGGACCTGAAAGCATACGATACCATCGTGTACGGAGGCGGACTCTATGCGGGAGGCGTTTCCGGCCTCGAGCTGATCACAAAAAACTATGAAAGCCTGACGGACAAAAATCTGATCCTCTTCACCTGCGGCCTGGCAGACGTCAGCCGCGCAAGCAATACCGACAGCATCAAGGAGAGTCTGAAAAAAGCCATGTCCGCTGAGATGCAGGAGAAGATCAAGGTCTTTCACCTGCGGGGCGGCATGGATTATGCAAAGCTCAGCATCCCCCACAAGGCCATGATGGGCATGGTGCGCAAAGCCACACTCAAGAAAGCCCCGGACAAGCGAACCTCCGAGGATGACGAGCTCCTGGAAACCTACGGCCAGACCGTGGATTTTACGGACCCGGCGACCATTGAGCCCCTGGTGGCTTATGTGAGATCCCTGACGGCTTCGGGAAGCGGCGAATAGCAGAAAATACTTATTTTCTTTTAATGTGTTTTTAATTTTGCCCAAATTGCGCTTTAAGCCTTGATTGGTATGATGATTTCACAATCAATCAAGGAGGTATTGAAAATGATTACTTTGGAACAGGTAGAAAAGCTTCGGGAACGGGCTAATGTAAGCTATGATGAGGCCAAGGCCGCGTTGGAAGCGTCCAACGGCGATGTGCTGGAGGCGTTGATCCAGCTGGAGAAGAAGGGTAATGTGGCTCCTCCTCCGGGCGGCGGCTACTACAGCAGCGAAAAGAGCGCGCCGGAACCGGAAGTAGTGCCCTGTGGCAAGCAGTGGAAAAAATATTCCCACGGCCACAAAGAAGGACAGGAAGGTCCTTTCAAGCGGTTCTTAAGATTCTGCGGACAGATCATCCACAGGGGAAATATCAACAACATGCAGGTCATCAAGGACGGTGAGGTCAAGACGACGATCTCCATCACGATCCTGGTGCTCATGATGTTCCTCTTCTTCTGGGTGACGGTACCTCTGCTGGTGATCGGCTTGTTCTGCGGATGCCGCTATATCTTTACAGGACCGGACTTTGGAAAGGATGCTGTGAACAACGCCATGGATGCTGCGGCAAACACCGCGGAAAGCATCAAGCGCTCTGTGATGGACGGACAATCCGAGGCAAAGTAACAATGAATGGCAGGTGTATATGAGTGCAAGGATACTGTTGATCGAGGATGAGGAAAAACTCGCCCGCTTCGTGGAGCTGGAGCTGACCTATGAGGGGTACGCGGTCACGAAGGCTTTTGACGGAAGAAGCGGCCTGGAGCTCGCCGAGACAGGGGAATTCGATTTGATCCTGCTGGATATCATGCTGCCGAAAATCAGCGGGATGGAGGTCCTGCGCCGCATCAGGCGCAGGTCTTCCATCCCTGTTATTATGCTTACGGCCCGGGACAGCGTGGACGACAAGGTCGCAGGACTGGACGGCGGTGCCGACGATTATCTGACAAAGCCCTTTGCCATTGAAGAGCTGCTGGCCAGGATCCGCACCTGTCTTCGCAAACAGACACCCCCGGCCGCTGCTTCGGAAGTGCTGTCGGCCTGCGGAGTGACACTGGACGCCGCAAGACGCACAGTCCATGCGGGCGCGGTGTCCGTGGACCTTACCAAAAGAGAGTTCGACCTGCTGCACTATATGCTGAAGAATAAAGGGTTGGTGCTGTCCAGAGAGACACTGCTGGACAACGTATGGGATTACGAGTTTGACGGCGGCACCAATGCCGTCGATGTTTACATCCGTTTCCTGCGGGCCAAGATCGATGATGCGTTCGACATCAAACTGATCCATACGGTCAGGGGCGTAGGTTATGTGATCAAAGATGAATAACTATCAGCAGAACAAAAAGCAGGATCAAAAGAACCGGAAGGTGCGTGCCTCCCTGGTGTACAAGCTCAACTCGCGGCTGCTGCTGCGCATGCTGGGCATTTTTGTCGCGACGGACCTTTTTTTGTGCGTCGCTTTCGGAACGGTGACATTGCTTCGCACGGAAAAAACACTGGCGCAAGCCGTGGAGATCGTGGCCGAATACGGCATGCCGTCTCAACAGAACGATCCTTGGGCGCAGATCAGCGGATACCGTCTCGAGCGGTTGTTGCGAAATCCTCAGGGCTATGTGCTCCCCGAAGGATTTCGGCCTTTTGCGCCGGAGGAAACCCGGGACGGCGCCAGAAATTATCGCCTGGATGCCGACGAAAGCCTTCCTTTGCGGGAGCGGATCACATCGCTTGTATATGAATACGAATTTATTTCAGGCAATCAGACCTACCGGGTCTCCGTGGACATGGGGCCTTCGGTGATCGGCCTGAAGCAGATAATGACAGCGTTGCTTCTTCTCCAGATCGTCCTTCTTCTCGGCACGGTCTTTTCCGGGGCTCAACTGATCCGCAAAACCCTGCAGCCCATTGTGGCCCTGGCCGAAACGGCACGAACCTTGAACTTGGCCGGCTCGGATTTCGACGCCGAAAAAATGGAGGATCTGGCGATCAAGCTGAACGCCATCAATGCCGCAAAGCTGGATACGAGGATCTCCGTGGACGAAACAGAGCGCGAGCTTCAGGGCTTGGCGGCCGCCATCAACAGTATGCTGGACCGCATCAACGATTCCTATCGTTCTCAGATCCGTTTTGTATCCGACGCCTCCCATGAGCTGCGGACGCCGATCTCCGTGATCGAGGGCTATGCCAACCTGCTGGACCGCTGGGGGAAGAGTGATGAAAAGACGCTGGATGAGAGCATCAAGGCTATCAAGGAAGAGGCGGCCAATATGAAAGGCCTGGTAGAACAGCTGTTGTTCCTGGCCAGGGGGGACAGCAACACGATGCATTTGCAGCCTGAGACTTTTGATTTGTCGGTCCTGGCGGCAGAGGTGCTGCGGGAAACCCAGATGATCGACAGCGGACACGATTTTGTTTCCAACGTCCGGAGCGCGTCGATCTACGCGGACAAGGCCCTGATCAAGCAGGCCCTGCGGATCCTGATCGACAACGCCATCAAATACAGTAATGCCGGGGGTACCATCACGCTGTCGGTCTCGGAAAAGGGAGAACAGATCCATCTGACCGTTCAGGATGAGGGGATCGGCATCCCGCCGGAGGCGGTTCCCCGGGTGTTTGACCGGTTTTACCGCGCGGATGAGTCTCGAGCCAAGAGCACCGGCGGGACCGGATTGGGTCTGTCCATCGCCCGGTGGATCGCCGAGCGTCACGGCGGGCACATGGAGGTGCTGAGCCGCCAGGATATCGGGACAAGGGTCTCCATCGTGATCCCCAAAACCATCCCTGCCGCGGCGTCGGAAAAGGGGGAAAGCAAGGCATGATTTCAGATATGCACGTTCACAGCTGGTATTCCAGCGATTCTCAGGCACCTGCCGAGGACCAGATACGGCGGGCTTTGGGCCTGGGCATGAGCCACATTGCTATTACGGACCACCAGGATTACGATTTCCCCCCGGGTCATCTGAATTATTTGCTTTCGGACACAGGGGACACGGAGGGCTACCTTGCGGGGATCGGAAGGCTCAAGGAAAAATACGCCGGGCGGATCGAGGTACTGCTGGGTCTGGAGCTGGGCCTGCAGCCTCATCTGGGCGAAATGCTGGACCGCTACGTCCGGTCCTACCCCTTTGATTTTATCATCGGATCCACTCATTGCTTCGGCGGCCGGGACACCGAGGATCCCTCCCTCTATGAAGACCGTTCTGAAGAAGGCGCCTGCAGAGACTATTTTGTGACAGAGCTGGAGAATCTGCGATCGACGGACGCTTACGACGTGGCCGGGCATTTGGATTTTATTTTGAGAGACCTTCCGATGCGCAACCGCAATTTCACCTACGAAAAATACGCCGACGTGCTGGACGAGATCCTGCGGACTCTCATCGCCAAAGGCAAGGGGCTGGAATGCAACACCAAAAGCCTATATATCGGCATGGGCCAGCCCGGCCCCGATACATCGATCCTGCGGCGCTACCGGGAAATGGGCGGGGAAATCCTGACCTTTGGCTCAGACGCCCACAGATCCGACCGGATCGGGATGGCCTTTGACCGCGCCGCTGCGATCGTGAAGGACTGCGGTTTTCATTATTACTGTGTGTTCCGGGAGCGGAAGCCGGTATTTCTCACGCTGGAATGACAGGCCGGCCTCTTGATTTCCCCTTACAAGTTTGCTATACTGGCCTCTGGCTGGAAAGCCGGAAGCATATAAAGGAGAGTACTGCATGAAAAACTTTACAAACGGAATGGAGATTGTGCGCTGACCGGGAGGTTTGCGTCAATGAATCCGCAAGGCCTCCCAAAGGTATCTCACATACTTTGAAGGAGGACGATCCCCATGAACCGGGAAAACAAAAGAAAATCATTCGAAAAAGGATATTATAAAACCCATGCCTGCAACGAGGCCTTCACCTGCAAGGTGTGCGGCCGCCCGGTAGTACCCGGCGGCGCAGGCAGCGAGCATCGAAACCACTGTCCCAACTGCCTTTCCAGTCTCCATGTAGACGAGGAGCCGGGCGATCGGGAATCCGACTGCGGCGGGATCATGGATCCCATCGCCATATGGGTGCGAAAAGGCGGTGAATGGGCCGTGATCCATCGCTGCCGCCAGTGCGGTGCGCTGTCGTCCAACCGGATCGCCGCCGACGACAATCCCATGAAGCTGATGTCCCTTGCCATGAAACCGGTAGCCCTTTCTCCGTTCCCCCTGGAGCGGATCGAGGAGCTGACGAGGCTGATGGGCGGAGAGGGTTCCCTGGGCTGAGGGCCAAAAAAGGAAAATATTTCGTCCGTTCCGAAAACAGGGGCGCGAAATCGTCCCTGTTTTTCTAATGGTGCGAAATATTTTTGTTATTTTACCGTTTCCCCCCTTTACGAAAAGCACTTTATATGATACATTGAAGGCCATTGTGATAATTTTTTAACAAAGTAGGAGGACATCATGGAGCATAAACGAGACGAGCACGCTTGCGCCCACTGCTGCGGCGGTGAGTATGCAGCGCTGGACCGGGTACTCGATGAATACAAAGATGTACAGGGAAATCTGATCATCATATTGCAGAAGGCGCAGGAGATCTACGGCTATCTGCCCAGAGACGTCATCAAACGCATTTCGGACGCCACAGGCCACACCCAGGCAAAGATCTTTGGGGTGGTCACATTCTATTCCCAGTTCCGCCTGAATCCCATCGGGAAGTATCTGATCCTTCTCTGTCAGGGTACCGCCTGCCATGTGAGCGGATCTCTGGCCGTGGAGCGGGCCATCTGCGAAGACCTGGGGGTCAAGGACAAAGAAACCACACCCGATAATTTATTTACGCTGAACAACGTCGCCTGCCTGGGCTGCTGCAGCCTGGCGCCGGTCATGATGATCAAGACGGGAGATTCGGAAGAGACTTACGGCAATCTCACCCCGGAAAGCGCGGTCGAAATACTGGAAGGCATCCGCAGAAAGGAAGGACTCGCATGAAAATACTCGTAGGACAAGGAAGCTGCGGGATCGCATCCGGCGCAAAGAAAACCGCCGCGGCGTTTGCCGAACAGATCCGCGCCGCAGAAATGGATATACCCGTCGACGTGACAGGCTGCATCGGCTTGTGCTACCTGGAGCCGATCGTGGACATCTATGACGACAACGGGCAAATGACCCGTTATACCAAAGTGACGCCGGATACGGCAAAGCTGATTTTTGACGCCCACATCGCAGGCGGCGTTCCTTACGCGCCCGCTGTGATCCCCGCTGCCGGCCAGGCGTTCCTGGACAAGCAGACCCGGGTCGTGATGAAAAACTGCGGCGCCATCAACCCGGAGCGCATCGAAGACTATATCGCTTCCGGTGGCTACCGGGCACTGTCCAAGGCCATGCGGGAAATGACGCCGGACCAGATTTGTGACGTGGTCCTGGGCTCGGATCTTCGGGGCCGGGGCGGCGGCGGCTTTCCGACAGGGAAAAAGTGGGTCCAGGTGAAACGGCAAAGCGAACCCGTGAAATATGTGGTATGCAATGCGGACGAAGGAGATCCCGGCGCATTTATGGACCGCAGCATCATGGAGGGAGACCCCCACAAGATGCTGGAAGGCATGATCATCGCCGGACTGGCTACGGGCGCGCATACAGGTTACATCTATGTCCGCGCCGAATACCCGCTGGCTGTCCACCGGCTGAAGATCGCCATCGAACAGGCCAAGGCCCACGGCTACCTGGGCGACCGGATCCTGGGCACCGACTTCTCCTTTGATATCCACATCAATCTGGGTGCAGGCGCTTTCGTGTGCGGAGAAGGAAGCGCGCTGACCGCCTCCATCGAAGGACAGCGGGGCATGCCCCGGGTCAAGCCCCCCAGGACCGTGGAAAAAGGGCTGTTCGAGAAACCCACGGTGCTGAATAACGTGGAGACCTTTGCCAACGTGCCCGAAGTGATCCTGATGGGCGCCGAGGCCTTCAAGAGCATTGGAACGCCGAAAAACGCAGGCACAAAAGCCTTCGCCCTTACCGGCAATGTCAACAATACGGGGCTGATCGAGGTCCCCATGGGCACGACGCTGCGTTCGGTCATTTTCGACATCGGCGGCGGCGTTAAGAATGGGAAGAAGCTGAAAGCTGTCCAAATCGGCGGCCCTTCCGGAGGATGCCTCACGGAAGCGCACCTGGACCTGCCCCTGGACTTCGACAGCCTGGAAAAGGTCGGCGCCATGATCGGCTCCGGCGGACTGGTCGTGATGGACGAGGATACCTGCATGGTGAGCATCGCCCGGTTTTTCATGAACTTCACACAGGAAGAGTCCTGCGGGAAATGCGTTCCCTGCCGGGAAGGCACCCACATCATGCTGGAGCTGCTGGACGACATCGTGGAGGCCCGGGGCACCCGGCAGACCATCGAGACCCTGCTGGATCTGGGCGACACCATCTGCGCCACAGCCCTTTGCGGTCTCGGCAAAACAGCTCCCAATCCAGTGATCAGCACCATCACTCAATTCAAGGACGAATACCTGGCTCACGTGGTGGACGGCGTTTGTCCCACCGGCCAGTGCCAGGCCTACCGCAAATACGTGGTCGACGAAGACCGCTGCGTGGGGTGCGGGCTCTGCCGAAAGGCCTGTCCGGTCCACGCCATATCCGGCGGGACCAAGCGGGCGCATAAAATCGACACTCAGATCTGCATCAAGTGCAACAGCTGCGTCGGCGCGTGCAAGTTTGATGCGATCCAGATCCTATAGAAAGGAGGCAGACGAATGAACAAGCAGAAATATATGACCATCAACGGCGAAATGGTCGCCTTCGGGGATGAGAAAAACATCCTGGAGGTCGTCCGCAAAGCTGGGATCGATATCCCCACGCTGTGCTATTATTCCGATCTGTCCATTTACGGCGCGTGCCGGATGTGCATCGTGGAGGATGAACGGGGCGGGATCATGACTTCCTGTTCCACACCTCCCAAAGACGGCATGACGATCTTTACGAACACGCCCAAGCTGAACAAGCACCGCAGGCTCATCCTGAAAATGCTCCTGTCGTCTCACTGCCGGGAGTGTACCACCTGTGTGCACAGCGGGAACTGCTCCCTGCAGATCCTGGCCAACCGCTTCGGGATCACCGACGTCAAGTTTGATAAATCCGGAAAAGCATTTAAGGACGAGTATAAGATCGACCTGTCCAGCAAGTCCATCAAGAGGGATCCCAACAAGTGCATCCTGTGCGGTGACTGTGTGCGCGTCTGCAGCGAGACTCAAAATGTGGGGGCCATTGACTTTGCCAACCGGGGCTGGAACCTGGAGGTAACCACCGCATTCCATGAACCGCTGAGCGCCACGGAATGCGTCAACTGCGGTCAATGCGTTTCCGTCTGTCCCACAGCGGCTCTTACCGTGAAGCCGGAGTTCGACAAGGCCTGGGACGCCATCCACGACAAGACCAAGCGGACCATCGTGCAGGTGGCGCCCGCGGTGCGGGTCGCCCTGGGCGAAATGTTCGAAATGGAAACCGGCAACGTGATGCCGCTCATCAATGCAGCGCTGCGAAAAATGGGCTTCGACGAAGTGTATGACACTTCCTTCAGCGCCGACCTGACCGTGATCGAGGAGAGCGAAGAACTGCTGCGGAAGCTGCGTCAGGGCGAAAAGCTCCCCCTGTTCTCTTCCTGCTGCCCCGGCTGGGTAAGTTATGCGGAAAACAGGCACCCGGATCTGCTTCCCCAGCTCTCGACCTGCAAGTCCCCCATGGAAATGTTTTCTTCCGTGGTGAAAGAGGATGCCGTCCTCAATCCCCAGCTGCAGCTGGATCCCCGTGAGCCCTATGTGGTGGCGGTGATGCCCTGCACGGCGAAAAAATACGAAGCTGCCCGGGATGAGCTTGCTTTGGAGGGTCAGCCTCGCACGGATCTGGTCCTGACGACCAAGGAGCTGGCCATGATGATCCGCCAGGCGGGCATCCGGTTCAACGAGCTTGCGCCGGAAGCCCACGACCTGCTCTTCGGCATGTACAGCGGCGCCGGCGTGCTGTTTGGCGTCACCGGCGGCGTCACCGAAGCGGTGATCCGCAGACTGATCGCCGACAAGTCCAACCGCTCCATGAACAATACACAGTTCCTGGGGGTCCGGGGGCTGGAGGGCGTCAAGGAGTTGACGGTTCCCTACGAAGGAAGAGAGATCCGGATCGCCATCGTGAGCGGGCTGAAAAATGCCGACACTCTGATCCGGAAAATCAAATCCGGCGAGATCTACTACGATTTCGTGGAAGTGATGGCTTGCCCCGGTGGCTGCATCAACGGCGGCGGCCAGCCCATCGCCAATCTGGCGGGACGGGAAGAGCGGGCGGAAGTGCTGTATGCCGACGACCGGCTCTCCGAGGTGCGCCATTCGGAAGGCAATCCCCAGGTGAAGGTGGCTTACGACCGCATCATCAAGGATCAGCAGCACCGGCTGCTCCACGTGCATTACGGCAGATAGCGCACTGGATACCCCTGAAGTAATAATGTATACTATCCTCATCCGATAACTGTTCACGTATCATCGAGGAGAAAATATGCATATCAAAGGGAATCAAAACATCATCGTTTGTGACGGCGCCATGGGCACCATGATCCAAAATTCGGGACTCGACACAAAGGTCTGTCCGGAGCTTTGGAATGAGAAGGCTCCGGAGGTCATCGAGGGGATCCACCGGGCGTACATGGAAAGCGGCGCCGGCATGGTGGAGACCAATACCTTTGGCGGCTCGCCCATCAAGCTCAACGACTACGGCCTGGCGGACCAGTCCTACGATTTATGCAAAAAAGCTGCCGAGAATGCCCGTCGCGCTGTGTCGGGAAAGGCATTGGTGGCCGGCTCGGTGGGGCCGACCGGCGCGCTGTTAAAACCCTTGGGAACAACGGATTTTGAAGAGGTGGTCGAGGCCTACAAGGTCCAGGTCAAGGGCTTGATCGACGGCGGCGTGGATCTGATCCTGATCGAGACGATGATGGAAATCACCGAAGTTAAAGCAGCGGTGCTTGCGGCAAGAAGCGTCGATCCCAAAATGCCGTTGATCACCCAGATGACGTTCACCGCAGCCGGCACGACGATGATGGGAACGACGCCGGAGATCGCGGCCATCGTGATGGAAAGCTTTGGCGCCGATGTTGTGGGCGTCAACTGCTCCACAGGCCCGGAGGAGCTGCTGCCGGTAGTAAGACGAATGGCCGCCGCAACTCATTTACCTCTGTCCGTGCAGCCGAATGCAGGCTTGCCGGAGATGGAGGACGACCAGGTGGTCTACCGGCAGACGCCGGAGCACATGGCTTCTTTTGTAAAGGATTTCGTCGACGCCGGCGCTTGTCTGGTGGGCGGCTGCTGCGGCACAAACCCTGAGCATATTGCCGCCATTGCCAAAGCTGCTTCGGGGTTGAGTCGGATCGTCCGTCCGGAATCGAAACGGATGGCCATCTGTTCGCGCAATAAGCTTGCGATGCCGGGCGAAGAACGGATCGGCGCGGCGAAGCTCTGCATGAACGAAGAGACAAAGGCGCTGCTGTCGAAGGGTGATGTCAAAGCCCTGTTGCAGCACATAAGAAAGCAAATGAAGGCAAGTGACAAGGTGTCAGTCATATGCCTTGCCCTCGACGGCGCATGGCTGGATGCTGAAACGACAGAAGCGTTCATGTTGGGCCTGAGAGGACCTCTTTCCCTGCCCTTGCTGGTGTCGGCAAAAACAGGGGAGTTTTTGGAAAAGATCCTTCGGCTTGCTGCCGGCAACGTGATGATCACCGATGTGGATCAAAGCAAGCTTGCGTCGATCCTGCCTTTGGCGCGGCAATATGGCGCCAGCCTTGCACTTCAACTGCAGGGAACTGAGGAGGATGCGGCGATCGGGGGATTGCTGGGCGACTGCAGGGAAGCGGGTATCCCGACCAAACGGATCAGCCTCGACCTGGGCCGCGCATTGGAAAAGAACAATATCGACTGGCTCAGGAAGCAAGCAGGAAAAGACTTCCCGCTGCTCGTTCAGCAGGAAGCAGATATCGCCCAGGATTTTTCCTTGCTGTCTGAACTGCCGGAAAACCTTTGGATCGCGGCGGATTTTACGGAGGAGAGGATGAGCGGGATCCTGTAGGTAGACTATTAGTGCTTCTGCTAATTTCTTCAAAGCCGCCATCAAGACACAATTGTGGATCGATGGTGGCTGTTTTGTTGAGCAATCCTCCGAGTGTCTGCAAGGATCAAAACGCGATGAGGAAAAGTATTGACAAATCTATATAGGTAATATATTATCTAAAAACGTAATCTATTACCAATATAGAAATATTACCATCTTGCATGATGGCGGAGTAACGATGGATAAAGAAAAGAGAAACAAAATACCCAACGAGACCATGATCTTTGGTCTTTTGTTGATCCTGTCAAACAAGATGAATACGCTTCTTGAAAGGGAATTCAAGGAATTTGGGGTGACCACAACACAATGGTTTTTGTCCGAGACGATCCATAGTCTCTTTGACTCTCCACCAACGTTAAAAGAAGTTGCCGGCGCAATGGGCAGTTCTCACCAGAATGTGAAGCAAATGGCCTTGAAGCTGCAGGACAAGGGGCTGCTGGCGTTGGAAAAGGACAAGAGAGATGCCAGAGTCACCCGACTGAGAATGACGGAGCAGAGCCGCCGTTTTTGGAGGCAAACAGATCCGAAAGGTGCGGTATTCAGAGAAAGAATGTTCAAAGAAATGGATGTTGAGGACATTCAAAGAACAAGACAGCTTCTTGAAAAGTTGTTGTTGAATCTGGATGAAATTGAAAATGGGGTCCACGAAAACTAATATGAAAAGAAGTCATAAGGCAATAATGGCCACGATTATATTCATTTGCGTGGGATTGGATATCGTTTTGCATATGGTTACAACCTCTTTCAGCAGTATGCCCGAGAATCCAAATTTTAGCCTTGTTGCCCGTGCTCTTGGCGCAGAAATGACCGCAACCCTGTGGGCATTGCTTGCATTTTCGTGCGTTGCTTTTGTCTATTTGCATAGCAGGAGCGATATACCCGGTGCAGGGGTTCGGAAAGGTTTGCGCTATGGAACAGCCATTGCGCTTCTATGGCTGCTTGCAATGCTGGAAGGCGTGCCGATGTTTGGCAATCTGCTCGTCAACGAGTTTGTTGTTGGTCTGAGCGATGCAATACCGGTTTTTGTATTGAGTGTACTGCTGAGCAAGCTGCTGCAAGACAAATCAGAGAGACATATTCATGTAGCACCTGTACCCAATAGCAAAATGAAGGCAATGTCGATTTTTACAGGTATGTTCTTGACCGGGCGATATATCGCTTATTTTGCAGGAGTCATCCGATCCGGATATCATGCCAGACCGATTGAAACATTTATATGGACACTTTTTATGGGCATTACCATCGGCGCAGCTTACGTTATTCTTGGCAATGCCGGAGGCGGACAGTCTCTCAGGCAAAGAGCAGTGAGATTCGGAGTCCTGACTTTTGCTTTGAACTGGGGGGCATTTCTCGTCTTTATGCCGCTGTTGTTTTCCGGCTATATTGTCGATGTCGTACTGCGGATCGTGATCGATACCGCGCTGGTATCAGCTTCCGCATATTTGACGATCATTTCTGATAATAGAATTTTAGAAAGGAGTGGGTGAAGTCCTGAACTGGGAAGGGCATTCTCCTGCGATATTACAGAATATGCTGGACCAGCTTGAGGAGCTCAAGCGGCAAGGGATCGAAGCAATCAACGAGTGACGATCAGAGGTCGACCGACTCTTTTGTGCACAGATTGTCGGGCAGACCAGGGAATCCTTTGATATAAGTAATGAAGGAAGGAGGTTGTTCGATGGATTCTTTCAGCAGTATGAATCATGCAATGGCATATATTGAAGAGCACTTAACGGAGGGTATCGACTACAGTAAGATTTCTAAAATCGCCTATTGCTCAGAGTATCATTTTAAGCGAATGTTTTCTTATTTGGCAGGTGTAAGCTTATCAGAATATATTCGCAGAAGAAAACTGACTCTGGCTGCCCTTGATTTGAAGGATAGGGACCTGAAGATCATTGATGTGGCAATCAAATATGGGTATGATTCGGCAGATTCATTTTCCCGTGCTTTTCATTCCATGCATGGCGTGCTCCCTTCGAAAGCAAGAAGTGAGCATGTACAAGTAAAGGCTTTTCCTCGAATGACCTTTCAGTTATCTATCAAAGGAGGATGCGAAATGAACTATCGTATTGTTGAAAAAGAGTCATTCAATGTAGTAGGATTGAAAAAGAGAGTCTCTGTTATTTTTGAAGGTGTCAATCCGGAGATCGCAAAAATGGCTGAAGGCTTGACCCCGGAGATCATCCAACGCTTGAAAGAAATTTCGAATGCAGAACCAAAAGGGATCATCAGTGCTTCTACGAACTTTTCCGAAAGCAGAATGGATGAGAGCGGAGAATTGGACCATTACATTGGGGTGGCGACGACAAGGAATGACACGGAGGGTTTTGAAGTACTTAAAGTCAATGCTTGTATCTGGGCTGTGTTTGAATCGATCGGACCATTCCCGGAAACCCTTCAGAATATCTGGGGCAGGATCTATTCAGAATGGTTTCCGTCTTCAGGCTATGAGGCGGCTGAAGGCCCTGAAATCGTATGGCATGAGAGTCCGGATACCGGGGATCCGAATTACAGGAGCGAGATCTGGATCCCTGTAAGGAAGCAGGCAGGAACAGAGAAATGATCGTTCAAATCACCGACGATTTCGATCTGAATAAAATTGCGGAAAGCGGCCAGTGTTTTCGAGTGAAGCGATTCGAAAGTGGAATGTTCCGTTTTATTATGCAAAACCGCGTTCTGTATATCTCTAAAGCAGCTGATGGTGAGTATTCTGTGAGCTGTTCAAGCGAAGAATGGCGTTCTGTGTGGACTTCGTATTTTGACTTGGACCGATGTTATCAAGAACTTCGCAAAGCAATCCCAAAGACGGATCCCTTCTTAAGGAAAGCTGCCGAAGAAGGCGCAGGGATCCGCCTTCTTTCCCAGGATCACTGGGAAACGCTGATCTCCTTCATCATTTCTCAGAGAAAAAGCATCCCTGCCATCAAAAGTTCTGTCGAGGCGATCTGCGCGATGTTCGGAAGGGCGATCTCGACTCCCTATGAAGTCGTCTATACTTTCCCCACAGCGGAGGAGCTGTTGACCGCCGGAGTCACCAAAGATGATTTATTGGGATGTAAAGTGGGATACCGGGCCAACTACATTTTAGATGCAATTTCCCAGGTGGCCCATGGCACACTTTCTCTAGACGATCTCGAAATGTGTACGGATGAGGCGTTGATCCGGAATTTGTCAGGCATTCACGGAGTCGGCAAGAAAGTCGCAAATTGTGTTTGCTTGTTTTCCTATAACAGAACAGCTTCCGCTCCGGTAGACACCTGGATCCAAAAGGTGATCGACAAATACTACGAAGGAATCGATCCTTTGTGTACCAATGGGGAATGCGCGGGCATCATGCAGCAGTATATTTTCTATTATGCGCAAAAGCATAAGAGGGAGTTTGATTAAGGTGGCCCATGAACAACAGATTTATCGCGTTTGATGTGGAAACGCCAAATGCCAATAACAATCGGATCAGCGCGATCGGGATCACGGTCGTTGAAAATGGAAGGATCGTCGACGAGAGATACACCCTGGTGGATCCTGAGACCCATTTCGACTATTTCAATATCAAGCTGACAGGAATCACCCCTGAATCAGTGGAAGGAAAACCAAACTTTCCTCAACTTTGGAAAGAGATCCGACCGCTCATGGACAGCGGACTGCTGATCGCCCATAACGCCCCCTTCGATATGGGTGTTCTGGCTAAGTGTATCGACTGGTATGAGATCGATTGGCGGCCCTATGCGTACTATGCCTGCACCTGCGCGATGGGGCGCAAGTGTTATCCGGATATTGAGAACCACAAACTTAGTACGATGTGCAGCCATCTTGGGATCGAACTCGATCATCACCACGCAGGAAGCGACAGCAGAGCCTGCGC